>NZ_CP054916.1:0-355000 GCF_013364155.1 Streptomyces sp. NA02950
CCCCCGCCTCAGCCCACTTCCAGGAGAGACCGCCATGCCCAACTTCACCGCGTACGCCGCTCACGAAGCGCTCGCGTTCGCCCAGCTCACCCCCAGCACAGACCGCCTGGACAATCTCCACCGCCACATGACGGCCCTGGAACCTGATGTGCCCCCCAACATGCGCCTGTTGATGCTCACCGTTGCCTCCGCCCTGGCGGCCGCAAGTGAGGCCACGGCCAAGGCCGGGAGCCTGTCAGGAAGGGACCGCACCCGGGCCTACGCCGAGGCCCGAGAGCTCACGGAGCTTGCTCTACGGGACGCCGAAGAACTCATCTTGGCGATCGAGCCGACCGCCGCACGCTTCCGAGGTATCGACATGCCCGTGACACCGGAGACGATCACCGCTGCCACGTTGGCCTATGCCAAGGTCACTGCCAGCACTGAAGAGGTAGAGGCCATCCGCCGGGGGACACCGGTGGTGCGGGTATGGTGCAGTTCCGACAAGCAGCAGGGCAAGCGGATCACGGCCCGTATCTCCGCTGGAGTGCACACCGACAGCGGATGGCAGGACGCCCATCCCCCCATCCTGTATCACTTCTGGCGAGTCGACGGCCGGAGGGACGCCGCAGCGAACGCACGCCAGCGGCTATGGCGCAGGAACCCTGCGCGGCGATACCTCGCCGTCACTGACGTTGACGTCGAGTTCTGCAACGACCCCCGGGTGTAGATCTCTCCCACGCGTGGGGTTGCCAACCTAGCTGAAAGAGCGTAGATTTATCACTGTCGGAACGGGGAGGGCGGCAACCACCCCGAGCCGGCTCCAACCCACCAACCAAGGAGTGTCGTGGACTACGCGAACACCTTTTACCGGGCCCGCATGGGCGAAAAGGCCCTGACTGCCTTCGGTTTCCTGGCAAGCGAGCACCCGCCCACCAATGAGGTGCTGGAAGCCATCGCGGAGAGGGTGGCCAACGAACACGCGGTGCAGAAGGGCAACAAGGAAAGGAAGTTGCCCGAGGAGGAAGAGATCAACCCCGACGCGACAATGGCAACCCTCATCGACGTTGCCACCGACGTTCTGCACCACATGGATGGAGTTGTGCACGCTGACGCGCTCGTATCCGTCGCGCATCGCGTGTTCAAGGTGAGGACGGGAGAGGACAAGGAGTACGGGGGTGTTGCGCTGGTGGCCGGGCCCATGTCGGAAGTCGAGCACCGGGAGACCAACGACACCGTCGAATTCCTCGTAGCTCTGTGCCATGTCGCCGTCTCGTTCGGATGCGATCCGGTGCAGGTGCTGTTCGATTCCATGTCTTCCTTCGAAGAGACCGTTGAGGCCGAGCGGTTCGAACGCGCGGCGCGGGACCGTGAGAAGCGCCTGAACGGCTGAGTTCAACGGGTGTGGTGCGGGCGCAACCCGCACCACACCCCCGGCCCAACGGTTCTCCAACACCGCATCAACCGCTACGGCCCATCGCCCCATGTCAGGGAGCAAAGATCGTGATCACTCTTGGACTCACCCGCACTGACGCGTCGCTCTCTGTGTGGCAGCGTTCCGAACGATTCGCCACCATGCGCGCGGCCCAGCGCAAGGCGTACAACCTCCGTGGCGACGCGGACCACATGGCGGGGGTACCGGCGATGTTCGGCCCCCAGGAAATCAGCGCCGTGCGCCAGGAGGCAGCCCAGTGGGAGCACCTGGCCACCTGGCTTGGCCAGTCCGTGCGCACTGCCTAGCGCCGCTCCAACACGCACTGAGGCCCA
This sequence comes from Streptomyces sp. NA02950, assembly GCF_013364155.1. Classification (NCBI taxonomy): domain Bacteria; kingdom Bacillati; phylum Actinomycetota; class Actinomycetes; order Kitasatosporales; family Streptomycetaceae; genus Streptomyces; species Streptomyces sp. NA02950. The sequence continues at coordinate 1,747 of NZ_CP054916.1, forward strand.
GCCGAGCTCACCGGCCGCGCACCGCATACCACGCGCCACGTTCGGCCCGGGGGGCACCCCCGCCCCCGGGCCCGCCTTCCCTTCCCCAGGACTTGTCTCCAGGAGATCTCCGTGAAGCTCAGCCCCCCTCAGCAGCGGGCCCTCATGACTGCCGTCAACGGCCGGATTCAGGCCCGGCCCAACACCCTCGAGTTCCTGGTCCGTCACGACCTGGCCGAGTGCCGTACCGAGCAGTGCGGCACCACGCGGCGCACCGTGGTGCACCACTACGTCACCGACACCGGTCGTGTCGCGCGTGGTGAGATCATCGCTGCCCGGGCCACGCCCGGAACGCGGATCAGCACCCCGATGGGGAAAGGCACAGTCACGGGGAAGGAAGGGAGAGAGGGTGGGTCGTGGGTCGTTCTGTTCCGGCCGGACGGACAGGCCGAGACGAACATCCACGCTATTCCTGCGATGTCTGTGTACCTTCACCTGCTGTGCGCGCGGTGCGACGCCATCGGCGACAACTCCATGCCTGCCCGTGGCATGCTGTGTGGATTCTGCGCGGCCCAGGAGGACCGCGAGGACTCCCCCGAGACTCGGGGCCGGACCGCCGCCCTCCATGTGCGTTCCGGTCGTCTCAGCCGAGCTTCACGGTCTTTTGCCGACCAGTCCGCTCCGTCATCTGAGGACGGGGCGAGGAGGCCGCTTCCTCGGATTGCCTTCGAGTCGGAGGTCTGTACGCGCTGTAGCGGGACCGGGCGCCGCTCGTTCGGGCGGGTGTGCTTCAAGTGCAACGGCACGAAGCGGTCGCTTACTCGCCGGGGACAGCGAGCGTGCACGGCGTATCAGGCTGCGGTGGCGAAGCGCTGCACCGTAACGATGAGGGAGTTGGAGCCGGGCGACGTCATCTGGCACCTGACATCAGGCAACCGCAGAGGATGGGTGACCGTCCGATTCAAGCGGGAGTACGAAGCTGACCCCGCACGGGGCGTATTGGAGACCAGCGGGAAAGGCTATCTGGGGCCGTTCGGTACCCGGTTCACGATCTACCGCCCGGATGTGCTGCGCGAGATTCGGACCGACATCGCGAAGCGCTTCAAAGGCGCATCGCTGGCAGAGCCGGAACCCGGTGACCCGGAATCCGATGACCGTCGAGCGGCAACGTCCGCCGCCCACCCCTGACCAACTCAGCCCCCCTCTCTCGGAGTGCTGGCTGCAATCTGCCCTATCTACCAGCCAACCCATCCCCTTGGACGAGACAGATGCTCAACGAGCCCATTCCTCCCGACCTGTGCCCATCCCACCGCGATATGGCTCTCAGGTGGAGGGACAACCACTACGACCGGCGCCATCCGGGTGAGTGGCCAGCCGGAATGTCGATTCCGGCTAGGGGCAGAACCGAGTCCGACGACTGGGGCCGGGGTCACGGGATCATGGACAGCCGCACCACACACTCCGAGCGTGACGCCGAGTTCGACCGGAAGAACTGGGCAGAGGTGGAGCGGTCCATAGCCGCCTGCCGGTCGGGGGACTCGCCGCAGTGCACGCCCTACGAGGAGTGGCCCGCCTCTGCCAAGGCCGCCCGCAATGCCCTACGCACACGGTTGCAGTTGCCCACCCCGGCCCGCGCGGTGCCGCGGCCCGGCACCGATGTGCCGCCGATCGCCCCCGTTCCCGATCTGGCCGATCTGACGGGTATGCCCGACGGGGGAGGCTACCGGCGGGAGGAGGCCAACGCGGCAGCTCGCCGAGCCGGGCGGACTCAAGCCACCGGGGAGGGGATGCGTCGATGGCATGCCAGCGTCCACGATGCAGTGATGTCCAACCTCGCAGCCGCCGAGACACTTGCCCCGGCAGAAGACCGGGCGTGGCACGCGGCGCGCCTGGACGCCTACGCGGCCGCCTACGGACTGCGCGGCTGGCACCGGTACGCCGACCGCGCGGGAAAGCACATGGTTCAGTGCAACCGGATCCGGACCCATCTGGAGGGGGATCGTGGCCGTTACTACACGGTGCGCCTCGGGCCGCGGGGGGCCGGGATGGACCCCGGTCCGCGTAGCCACGCGGTGATAGACCGGGACTCCCAACGCACGGTCTACGCAGCAGTTTCACAGGGCATCGCTTGGCAGTGGATCGAAGCACACGAGTGCGGCGCAGCGGTGTTGCACACCACTCTCTGAGGCGTAGAATTATCACTGTTGGACCGATTGGGCGGCAACCCACCGGCCCGGCACAGCTCATCCAACCCACCTCCGCACGGCAGCGGTTGCACGCCAGCCGCCCCGCCGAAACCGAAGGAGCCACATGTTCCACGACGCGGACCCCCCGCAGCACAACGCGCTCCCCGACAACTACCGCCAGCGTCGCGGCCACGACTTCTACCCCGAGCCGGAAGCCATCGCGCAGATTCCGCCGCTGACCGAGACGGAAGGCACGCCCACGCATGAGCTGGTGGTGCACCTGCATTACTTCACCGTCGCCGGTTCGGACTGGTTCGTCACCGAGCTGAACCCGAGGGACGGAATGGCGTTCGGATGGGCGCGGATCAACGTGCCCTACGGGGAATGGGGCCTCTTCCGTCTCCCGGATCTGGCGAACGTCTCCAGCCCGTTCCTCATCCAGCGGGACCTGTACTTCACCCCCACGCGCGTTGGTGACATCCCCCTGATCAACGTCGCGAACCGCGCGAGCTAGCCCCCAGCGCCGGGCCCCGAAACGGGGCCCGGCCACCGGGTGGCCGCTGCGCCCGGCAAGGCACGGTCGGCCACCGTCATCCACCCACCAAGGAAGGGAAGTCCCATGAGCGACACGCTCACCATGTCCCAGGTCACCTCGTTCATCGCGACGCACACGAGCGAGGACGACCTCGCTCGTATCCAGGAGGTCGTTAAGGAGCGCCGGAAGGCACTGGCGAATGCTGCTGCCGCCGCCGTGACCACCGGTGCACTGGTGGAGGTGGTCAACATCCGCCCCGCTGACTTCAAGGGCAAGCGCGGCACCGTCCAGGCGATCATCGGCCGGTCCGCAAGCATCACCTTCGACGAGGAGTCCACCAAAGAGCTGCGCTGGAGTGCCCGCAGCCGGAAGATCAATGTTCCGGACAACGTGGAGCAGTGGACGCCTGAGACCCTCTTCCCCCTGATCTGTCTGCGCGTCATCCGCTGAACCCCTGCTCACCACGGGTTCCGCCGGGCCCGGCAAGGCCCGGCGGACCCCACCGCCCGGCTGCGCACTGGCGCGCATCCCCGGTGCGGCGGCACCCAACCCACCAGGAGGCACCACATGGTCAATCCGGTCCGCACACCGTCCCCGTCCACCGCCGAGCGCCCGGTTCGTTTCAGAGCCCGTCATCAGGACCTCACCACCGCGCTGAAACTCACCGCTCTCGCCGTCCCTGCCCGTCCCGCCGTACCGATCGCCGGGGGCATCGTTGCCCAGGCGCAGGGTCGCGTCGTGAAGCTGCGCGCATCCGATCAGGAAGTCGCGGTCACGGTGAGCGTCCCCGCGGAGCCCGGCCCCTCCGGGTGCAGTGTGCTGGACTACGACGAGTTGAAGAAGGTCGTAGCCGCCGTCGTGAAGGGTGAGCCCAAGGCCGCCGCCGCCGAGACCGTCGTCACCGTCGAAGATGGTCAACTGTCAACGCCGCACGTGTCAGTACCGCTCACCACGTACCCGCTGGAGGAGTACGCCAGCCTGCCGCCCACCGTGCCGCCGACCGTCACCGTCGCCGGGCCGGAGTTCTTCGGCCAGCTGGCCCGTGTGCTCCCCGCCGCGAGCACTGACCCGACCCAGACCACGCTGACCATGACGCACTTCACCTTGTCCGGCGGAGTGCTCGAAGTAGAGGCCACCGACCGGCGCCGTGTCGCACGAGCCGAAGTGGCAGCGCAGCCACGACAGACCATGGCCACCGAGCCGCCCCGCAGCGCCCTCATCCCCGCTCGCGTGCTGACCGCAATCGTCAAGCACATGGGCAAGCACACCGGCCCCATCGGAATCGGCATCCGTGCGGACGACTCGAACGCGTTCATCTCCCTGACCATGGGGACAACAGAAGTCACCATCCACTGCGAAATGCGTGACTTCCTCTTCCTCAATCCCTACTTCCCCCGTGAGAGCCACACCGCCCTAACGGTCAACCGCACCGCCATGGTCAACGCCACCAAGAAGGGTCACGCCCTGGCCACAGCGAAAGGCGTGGCCGCCGAGTACGTCACGGTCACGGCACAGTGGAACGCTGACGGCGAACTGACCCTCGCCCCGTACGTCGGCGACGACGAGGAGCAGGCCAGGGTACGCGGCGTGAAGGTACCCGCCGACATCACCCACGGCCGCGGCGCTCACGTTCCCGGAGCCACCCTGACCCTGGGCACCGGCTACTTGCTGGACGCCCTGAGCGCGTTCAGCAGCGACACCGTCACCCTGCACCTTGGCGAGTCCGAGAACGGCCAGTTCCGCCGGCCCGTACTGTTCACCGAATGTGACGCCATCTCCGGCGAGGGATACCGGCACCTGTTGGTCCCTGTCGAGTTGCACTGAGTGCCTGTGCCATATCCCATGATCTGTCACCTTCTGTGACGGATGGCAGAGTCGTTCAGTTGTGTGCCGGGATCGGTGCTGCGCTCGGGCAGGAGCGGGACGGTTCGCACGTGATGTGGGGTTTTTACGGTCGTTTGTGGTGACCTTGGGGTGGGCGGCGGAGCCTGGCGGGCATATGCGGGCCGGAGTTGCTGCGGCTGGTGAGGGGCCAGCCCTTCCGCCCCGTCCAGGGAGTGGGTTGTCGTGCCCCAGACGATCGGCAGCGTGCCGGGTGAGCGTTTCGAGGATCTGGTGGACCAGTCGGTTCAGCTGGTCCATGTGATGACGGGATGCCAGTTCACGCTGGGTGACATTGCGTTGGAGATCGCACCGCTGCGTACGCACGGCGGGAACATGTCGCTCGAGGACGACGAGCTGGGGGTGGAAGGCTGTCTGCGGCTGTTCGCCGAGGCGATAGGCCTCTCCTTCCATACGGTGCGGACGTATCTGGGTGGCCGCGCGATGGCCGAAGGACCAGCGCCAGAAGGGCGTCTCGTTCGAGGTCCACCGGATCTTGGCGTCGACGCCGGACGCGTACGAGCTGATCCAGCATCCGCCGGCCGACGAGCGCACGGGCGAGTCCCGGTGGAGCGGAGACGCGGCGAAGCGGGCGGCGGGCTGGCCCACCGCGACGCCGGTCACGGTCGCGGAAAAGGTCGAGGCCATCCGGGACCTCGCGCAAGACGAGCAGGTCGCGGCGCTGGCTGCGTGTGAACTGCTGCACCGGCCGGAGGTCGCTTTCCGCGCAATGCGGGACCGGCAAGCCCGTGAGCTCGTCAATGAAGCCCAGTTCGACCAGGCTGAGCACGACGAGGACGATGATGAAGAGGACTGGTGGGACCAGCCGGAGGCGGACCAGGACGACGGTGTCCTCGATCCCGTCGCGATCGTGCGGGGCTTCCACCGCGCCATGGAGTTCACCGACCTGATCGGGGTGTGCCAGGGCTTCGTGGCCGGGGCGAGCCGGCTGGTTCCGAAACTACGCGGACGCGAGTTCTCCGAGTCACAACTCGATCTGGTGGCACGGAACTTGGAGAAGATCCGGGCGACCGCGGATTGGATCGAGACCGCGGTCTCCACCGGCAAGGTGGACCTGGACGAGGCCTTGGCTGAACTGCTGCGGGACCAGTAGCCATGAAACGGCGGGCGGGGCATCCCGCTCATGTTCATGCCGAAGCGATACGCAAAGCCCTGGAAGAGGCGAAGCCTGCCGGACTGCACGGAAAGCAGCTGGCCAAGGCCACCAAACGGAGTCCAGCACAGGTCTGGACGGCCATCCGGTTTCTGCGCAAGAACGCGGTCAAGGACGGACTTCCGCCGGTGACGCACAACCGCCGGGACGGGTTCCAGCTGTCCGAGGATCCCGAGGTGTGGATCGCTTACGAGAAGGCGGTCTTCAAGGCGGAGTTGAACCGGATGACGAATGTCATCGAGGGGATCGTCGCTCCGCACACCAAACGCAAGCCGAAGGACGAGTGGGCCCGCCTGGTCCTCGACCAGCTCGGCGGCGTCAGAGCGACCCTGGAAGTCCTCTGGCGCATGGAACGGCCATGACCTGCCCTCATACCCAGCAGAGCGCCGTGCGCGAGCGGCACTACCCCAGCGACACCCCGGACGCCGAATGGGCCGTCCTGGAACCTTTACTGCCCCGGCCGGCGTGCTGCCGACCGACGGGCGGGCGCCCCGAGGTGCACCCGCGCCGCAATGTCGTCGACGCGATTCGCTACGTCAACGACAACGGCGTGAAATGGAGATCCGTGCCGGTCGACTTCGGCATCCCCTGGCGCACCCTGTTCGGGTTCTTCCAGCGGTGGAGAGCCAGCGGGGACCTGGCCCGCATCCACGCCGAGCTGCACGAACAGGTCCGTATCCATGACGGACTCAATCCCCGCACCGTCGCGGTGATCCTGGACTCGCAGTCGGTCAAGGGCGCCGAGACGGTGGGAGCGGATACGCGAGGCTTCGACGGGCACAAGATGATCAATGGGAGGAAGCGCCACCTCACGGTGGACATGCGCGGCATGCCGCTGACCGTGATGGTCACCGAGGCCTCCCCGCACGACAGCGTTCCTGCCCGTGACCTGCTCTTCCGGCTCAGCCTCACCCACCCTGAAGTCACGGTCGTCTGGGCTGACTCCGCCTACGGCGGACCTCTCGCCGACTGGGCTCGCACCCGCCTCGGCCTCACCCTCAAGGCGGTGCCCCGCCGAAAAGACCAGGACGGCTTCGCCGTCCTCGCCAAGCGATGGCGAGTGGAACGCGCCATCTCCTGGGTCATGCGAGCCCGCAGAAACGTACGGGACTACGAAAGACTCATCTCACACAGCGAAGCCCACATCACCTGGACCACCATCACCCTCATGACCCGCCGGCTCACCCAGCCACCAAGACGGCCCCGCACCAACTCCCACCCCGTCGAGCCGGAGAAGGAAGCCTGCAAGCCCATGCCCATACGCCTGCGGACAGAGCTGCCCCGGCCGATCCGCCTCGCCCCCGCAGTCCTGCGCTGAAACTCTGAGCAGAGTTGGTGAATGTGGCCATCGAACTGTTGTCTTAAAATTGTTACTTGATGTGAAAGTGGGTGACGCGCAGCCACCGGCTATGACATGGTCGGGTCATGAAGAGGATCGCAACGGGGGCGGCGACCATTGCCGCAACGGCCCTTCTCACCGGAATCATCACTACACCCGCTCAGGCCGGCCCGGCCTGGGACAAGACCGTCAAGTGCCAACAGAAAGACTGGGACGGCCGAGTGGTTCCCACTCGGGTCGGCAACAGCGAGCTGGGATGGAAGCACTTTTCCGGCCGACACAACATCAAGAAGTGCAAGATCGTGAATGCGGCCATCGACGGCAAGCCCGACAAGGTCAGCGGCGCTCGCCTCGAGTACTGGGCATACGCGTGGAACGGCAGCCGCCGGGTGAAGGTCATCGTCATCGCCCAGTACGCCCGCAAGACCAGCGACGGACGTTACGACGCCGGCCGCGGCAAGAAGATCGGCGTCATCACCGCCTACTGCAAGGGCATGACCAAGTGCCCGAACTGGCTCAACCAATGACAGCATCAGCAAGTGACCTTCGAACCCGATGACATCGCGGAGCAGCAGGCGGACATCACCCGCCTGCTGCTCCACCATTTCCACATGCCCCTGCCCGGTGGCCAGTTCATCCGGGGCATCCTTCCTGCGCCTCTTCGGAGCGAGGCCATCCAGGTCGTGACAGGCCCTTTGCCGCGGGATGCAGCGGATGAGTTGACTGCCTGGCAGATCCCGCTGGCCTCCGTGCAGGACCCGGAGTCCTTGCTCAGCGGAGAGGATGTCCTCGCCATCGTGAGAGCCCTGCTCAGCGGAACCCATATCTACTCAAGCAACCGTGTCGACACGGTGATGGGCATGCCCCTGGTCCGCGTGGACGTAGCGTCTCTGAAGCCTGCCCCGGCCTCGTCGCACGACGGCGCCTTCACCATCCTGCGCAGCCTCACCTGCCCGTGGACCGAGGACCAGCCCGAACCACGGCTGCGGGGGTTCCTCCTGCACGCCCCCGACCGTCTGCGGCTCTACCTCGACAGGGAGGACGACACCACCGTCACGGCCGCCGACGTCCGACCATCCGGCGCCGTCACCGCCCTGGTCTCCGCCCTCGGCTCATTGATCACCGAGGAACCCCACGCCACGGACCATGGTGATCCATACTGCGCGACGCTGATGGACCTTACTCACTGGTGACAAGCACGATGGCCCAGACCCGGTCCCTGGCTGCCAGCGCGTGGCGTCAGGGAGCCTCACCGAACCAGTCCCAGCGGCGCGGCGGTGGGCCGCCTCCACACTCCTCACGGTGCGTCACAGATCATGGGATATGGCACAGGCACTGAGGGCATGTACCTGGGGACGGCCCGCCGTGACCGGACCGTCCCCGCCCAGGTCGAAGCGCGGTGGTTGACACCACCCCCCAAGAGCGTAGAATTAGCAATGTCGGAACGAGTTGGGCGGCAACCCACCCGTACCGGCGATCCAACCCTCCAGCACCGGGCAACTGGGCCCGACCGAAGGAGTCAACGTGAGTTCCCCCGAGCCCCCCGCCACTCCCGAACCGATCACCGTCACCGTGCAGCACGAGGGCACGGCGTTCACCCTCACCCTGACCCTGCACAGCATGGAACGCCGCTTGGATCGTGGTGTGCTCGGCGACGTGGACGGCATCGAGGCGCACCTCAAGCTCGCCTCAGCAGCCAGTGAGAAGCCGTCCACGCTGTTCCTCTCGCGGCTCGCGGGGGAGAAGCAGTGGGTCATTGACGCGAAGTTCGGCGCCAACGGCTTTCCCCACTTCTGTCACGGCTTCGGCGCTCGCTACCTGCGGTGCACCGCTGTGGTGGACGAGATCGGCGACGTCCTGGACCAGGCCGCCCGTGATCGTGGCCTTGCCGAGCAGATCGGCCGCGACATCCCGCTCGTCCCCGTGCCGATCAAGCGCTGACCACAGCTCACCGGCTGGCCCGGGACGGCAATCCCGGGCCAGCCACACCCGACCCACCACCTCAGCAGGAGCCCGAGATGATCGCCCCCCTATGGACCTCCTCCACCCGCACCGACCAAGGCCCGCGGTTGTACATGGCCGATGCCGCTCACGACTTTGAGTACCGGGCATGGGCTGTCGCCGACGGGATCGGTGACGACTTCGAGCCCGCCGACGCGGCCGCCACGGCCGCCGACCTCGCCCCCTTCGCGGCAGCTTCCGGCGGCGCCGCCTACGGCTTGGCAGCCGCCCGCAGCGAACTCCAGGACTTCTACCGGGGGTGTCCCAGCGGGCAGGAAGGCGATTGCGTCATGGTCACCGCGGTCCCCATGCCCACCAGCGGCGGATGGGATTTCGCCTGGGTCGGCGACTGCCGCGCCTACGTCGTCCAGCACGGGCAGCTGCGCCAGGTCACCGAGGACCACACCGAAGGCCAGAAGATGAGGAACTGGCAAGACCCCTACTGGGCAACGCTGGCCCCCACCTTTGACCACGTCGTCACGCGCACGGTGCTCCGCGACGATGAGATCGCCTCCGTGCGCGTACCCGGCCCGGTTGAACTCGTCCTGCTGTGCACAGACGGGATCTCCAAGGTCGTACCGCACGAAGTCATCGAGCGGATCGTCACGGCCCCGGTCCGGCCGCGCCACATGACCCGTGCACTGGTCGACGCCGCCCGCTCCCGGAGGAGCACCGACAACATCGCAGTCACCGCCATCGCGCCGCACACCGCGTAACGCTCCCCCATTCTCCTTCGGCCGGTCCGGGCGGTAACCCGGACCGGCCCCCAACCCGCCCAGCCATGGAGGCACCCCCGTGACACGATCCCGCCGGCCCCGCCCCCGCGGACAATGCCAGTACGACCTCAGCCCCAAGACGTCACCGGAGACCTTCGCGGCGGCCGCCGCGGTCCTGGCCGAGCGAGGATGGCGCGATGGTGAGACCTTCCGCATGCGCCCGTCGGCCCTCGGCCCCCATGAACTGCTGATCGCGCCCATCGTGGGCGGAAACGACATGGCGCCCGGGAGCGGCATGTACGAGTGGCAGGAAGGGCAGGGCATGGAGTGGTTCAACGCCGCCCGCCGTCTGGCCCGGGACCTGGCAAAAGAGGGGTGGACCTCCCACGGAGCCACCAACCGGGGGACCTACTTCCAGCGCCCCGCCCGTCCCGGCCTGGACCACACGCCCTACTCCGGAGATGTGGCCACCGCGCCGCCGGGTGCCCCCGTGCGGCTGCTGGCCATCGCGGCCGAAGTCGGCATCACGGACGCCGCCTTGGACGCGGCAGTCTGCGCAGCCGCGCACGAAGTGGCCGCCGACTCCTACAACAGCGGCGCGTACCCGGAGGTGAGCGACGATCGAGCCCACCGGGCGGTGCACGCCGACGCTGACGTCATCGCCAGCAAGATCAATATGGAAGGGCGGTCGGCCCAACTCGCCTACTTGTATGAGGGGTGCGCGAGCGAGGCCGCGTTCCGCTCTCTCCTTCACGAGCTGTGCGACTGATTTGACCACACCCCACCCAAGAGCGTATAGTTATCTATGTCGATAAGGGGTTTGGGCGGCAACCCTTCCCTGACCGACCCATCCAGCCCATCAATCGCAAGGAGCGATCGTGAGCACCACGACAGCCCCCACAGTCACCAGGACCACCCTCCCCATCGACCAGCTGGTGCCCAACGGCGCCCGGGAAGACATCCGGCTCGATGACTGGCTGATCGACTCCATCCAGGCCAACGGCATCAGGGTTCCGCTCACCGTCGTGCCCCTGGGCGGCAAGGACGACCTGTACAAGGTCCTCCAGGGAGACCGTCGGCTCGGCACGGCCAAGCAGCTCAATCACACCGAAGTCCCCGTCTACATCGTGGACCCCGCCCTGCGCGAGGCGGGCGAGGACTACATCGACGCGCTCATCGAGAACGCCGACGAGGGCCGTCTCGCACTCACACCGCTGGAGCAGGCCACCGCGCTGTTCAACGCGGAAGAGGCAGGCATGCCGCGCGCCGTCCTCGCCAAGCGCACCAACCGCTCCGAGCAGGAAGTTGGCCATGCCGTCACGGCAGCGGGGAAGATCGGCAAGCGGACACGATCGGCCCTGGTCCAGGCCGACGACTACGAGTTCACCATGGACGTGCTGGCCGCCCTCGCCGAGTTCGACGATGACCCGGAAGCCGTCGACCGGCTGATCACCGCCCACACCATCGGCTATTTCGCCCACCAGGTCACCCGGGAGCGCGCCGACCGCGAGACGGCCCGCGCACGCGAGGCCAAGCGAGGCGAACTCGCCGCCACAGGAGTGACGCTGATCGAGGAAGACGGCGAGTGGCCGACCGGCGCCGAGTACCTGGCCGACCTCCGCGACGCTGACGGCAACGACCTCGACCCGCAGGCGCACGCCGAGTGCCCTGGGCACGCCGCCATCTGGGATGAGGACCTGGACGATCCGGCAGCGGTCGCCTACCTGTGCGCCGACCCCGCCGCCCACGGGCACACCCCCCGCTGGGCGGTGGACACCGATGCAGAGGAGACGGCACAGAGCGAGGACGGAGCCACCGACGGCGACCGTCCGGCCCCGCCGACCGGGCCCGCCGGGCCCGCGAAGGACGAGATGCCGCACAAGCTCAAGGTCGAGGGCAACGCGGCGTACCGGGCCGCGCTCAAGACCCGGCGCGAGTGGCTGCGCACCGAGTTCCTCTCCCGCAAGACCGCCCCGAAGGTTCTTGCCCGCTTCGTCACCTCCCAGCTGCTCAGCTGCCCCAAGCCCGTCGCGTCCTGGACCGGCGATGTCGCCCGCGTGGCGCTGCTGGCTGAGCTGCTGGGCGAGGAGAAGACCGGGGACGCGGAGGGACGTTGTGAGTGGGCACCGGCCAACGCCACGCCCGGACGCCTGATGCTGATGAACTTCGCCGTTCTGGCCGCCTGCTACGAGAAGCGGATGGACCAGGTGCAGACCTGGCGGCATGACCGGCCCTCGTGGGACACCGACGAGATCCGGGCGGACGCCCGTGTCTACCTGGAGTTCCTGGGCGAGGTGGGGTACCCCCTCGCGCCGATCGAGCAGGCGATCATCAGCGGCGAGCCCTACGCCCCGCAGGAATCCACGGCCCTCGACCAGGACCAGGAGGACGACCCGGACGGCGAGCCCAGCGCCGACCAGGGCGACGCCGACGACGACTGACCCATCACCCCGGCCCCTCCCCCGTTCGGGAGGGGCCGAACCCCGGGCCCGCGGCGCGGCTCGCCGCCGCGCCGCGGGCCCGGCCCACGTCCTTCCACCGCCCATCAGCGAGGTCCTTCCCATGCATGCTCTTCCCGCACCGGTCGGTGAGCGCGCCGCCCGCGCCGCGCTGGCCGCCTTCCACTCCCCTGAATCCATCGCCGCCGAACTGGCCGAACACGGCCCCGAAGCCCTGTGGCACATCCGGGTCCGCCACGACCACACCGGCGCGCTGTCCAGCTACCGCCCCGGCCCCCAGCTCGATGCCGCCCAGCGCACCGCGCAGTTCGTCATCCCCGGGGACGCCTGCTGGCCGGCCGCCCTCGACACCTTGGGCACCTCCACACCGCTGGGACTGTGGGTACGCGGCACCGGCGATCTGGCCACCCTCTCCAGCCGCGCCATCACCGTCACCGGCAACCGGTACGCCACCAGCCGGGGAAAGCAGCGGGCCGCCCTGATGGCAGGCACCCTGGCCCTCGCCGGACACACGGTCACCGCATCCCTGGCCCACGGCATCGACGCCGCCGCGCACTCCGGTGCACACCTGCTGTCCGCGCCCACCCTCGCCGTCGTGCCGTGCGGACTCGACCTGTGCCACCCTCATGATCAGCGCGACTTGCTGCGCGCCACCGCCGAGCGAGGCGGCGCCGTGGTGAGCGTGTACCGGCCGGGCACAACCGCCAGCGAGGTCACGCTGCGCACCACCGCCGCGCTGGCCGCCGCACTGTCGGCCGCCGTGGTCGTGGTCGAATCCATCGCCCATGACCCGGCCATGGACAGCGCGGCCGCTGCCCGCCAGCTCGGGCGCCCGCTGTTCGCCATCCCCCCGGATAACGACCTGTTGGACATGTATGCCACGGGCACGGCCCAGCTGCTCAAGAGCGGTGACGCCCGCCCTGTGCTCACCGCGGAGCAGGCTCTGGCCGCGCTCGCCTGAACCCCCGACGCGGGGTGCCGGGGAGGCAGTGACCGTGGTCGGCGCCGACGCCACCAAGCGGCACCTCAGCGCCGACCACGGGTCCGCCCAATGCCTCGGTTGCGATCAGGGCAGGGTGCCGCTGCGTGCTCCAGCGCCAACAAATCGCAGCCCCTATTTCCGGCGTGCTTATGGGAGTTGACCCGAGCACCTATGCGCGTATAATTACCTGTGTCGTCACACGGCAATGGGGCGACACCATCCAACCCGCACTACGCAACCGAGGAACAGAATATGGCGCGTTCATTTTCAAGGGTGAGTCGCTTTTCAGAGGGAGCCGCGTACAAGCTGCGCAAGCTGCACAGCTTCCGGGAAAAGGGAATTGAGGGTCATTCGTTCGGAGTCTGCGCCTTCCCCCAGGGGCAGGGTCAACTGACCGACGAGGAGTACGCCCAGTACCTCGCGGCAGCCGATGGAAAGCACGACACCTACATGCGCCACGGCGCCCCCTTCGCCCCGGGCGATCTCGTGTACGAGGTCATCGTGAACGGAACGGTCGTCGCCTGGCTCCCCTACGACGGCGTGCTGCGCTCCCCCGATCGCGAATTCCCGGACCCGCTCATGAACGAGGCCCGCGACTTCGCCCGACGCCACCTGGGCGTTGACCAGGAGACACAGCAGAGCCTGGCCGACGAGCGCGGCGACATCGAGCGCATGTCGGCAAGCGGCTTCGTCAGCGTGATCTTCGAACACCTGGAGCGGGCAGAGCGAGGAAGCAAGTTCAACGACTTCCCGACGGATATCCCGGTGCGCGTGTACGACGCGCGGCGCCACCAGGAAGCCAAGGAGAAGGCCGCTGCCACCGGTCGGCCCATCCAATCGTGGCCCAACCCCACCGTGGAGTACCGCGAACAGCAGCGGCGCGAATGGGCACTGGAAGCCGCGCATTACCTGGCTGCCTTCCGGGACCGGTTCCCTGCCGAGTACGTGATGTGGACGACCCTCCGTCATCACGATGCCCACCGCAAGGGGAAGAAGCTCAAGCTGCCGGAGCTCAAGCCCTACGACCGGATCGGGATCAGGGATTACCGGGGTATGACCCCCGTGATCGTCCTGAAAACCGAGATGTGGCATTCGAAATTGTTCGCGAGCCTTCGTTCCGAAGACGAAGAGCGAGACCATCAGCGGATCACTCCGCAGAGCTTCATCCCCGAGGCTGAACTCCTCCCCGAAACTCGCGAACTGTTCAAGCCGGTTTGGGAGCGACTGGCCCGAGCCGAACCGAGCAGCGAAGAAGTCGCCGAATAGGCAGCGACCCGCAGCACTCTCAGTCGACGCGGGCCCGGACAGCAACGCCGGGCCCGCCCGGCCCTCGCCCCGACCAGGCGCGGCAACGCCCGGCCGGTCCACCCAGCCCACCAGCCGAACGAAGCATGGAGAAGTCCTGTGAACCCCACCGAACCTCAGCCCTCAGCTGTCTCCCATCCGGTGAGCCGCGCGGCTTACCTGGCCGACCACCTGGAGCCGACACAGAGCGCTCTCGCCGAAGCGGCGCAGGCCGTCGCCACGACCACCGCCGCCGGATGGCACCCGCTGACCGGCTACCCCGGCCGGGATGAGCCCTGGCAGATGCGGTGCCTGCTGTGCGGCTGGGAGGGACCGCGGACCTACAGCCAGGTGCTCTGCTCACTCCCGAACTTCCGGCATCCGGGCTGCATCCCCCAGAGCCAGTGGACGGACAAGCTCGCCCAGCTGGTGAGCGCGGGATGCCGCTGCGTCATCGCCCATCCCACGACTCCCAGCGAGGCGGCCGACGTCGTGGAGGGCATTCGCTACGCCCGCCAGGTAGGTGACGGCACGGGGCTTCTTCTCGGCCTCGCCCGGTTGCTCGGTCCGTGCCCGGCCTCGGCCAACCGCGCCCACGCGCTCGCCCAGAGCAGCCGCTGAGCGCCCCGTGCGGCTGCCTGGCCAGGAAACACAAGTTCCCGACCAGGCAGCTGCTCCCCACCGACCGCCACGTGGCAACGTCCGGTCGCCCCCCTGCACGCCCCCAGCTCAACAGATCTCGAGGACATCGGCCCATGAACACACTGTTCGATCTGCCGCCGCCCAGGAGCACCGTCACCCGCGCCTGGACCCCGGCCCTGCGCGACTATGACCTGATTGCCTTCAGCGATTCCAGCGGCAAGGACTCCCATGCTGCTCTCGCGGTCACCACCGAGGGGGCCCGGGCCGACGGAGTGCTTGACCGGGTGTTCACCTTCCACGCCAGCCTGGGGCCCCTCGAATGGCCCTCGGTGACATTCCAGGGACGGCGGTACCCCAGCTCCGGCGAACTCGCCGCACTGCACAGCACCGCGTACGGGATCCCGGCCGAACGGCACATCGAGGTGCAGCGCACCGTGAAGGACGCGGCCGGGGAACTCGTGCCGTACAGCCTGCTCACGTTCATCGCTGAGCGCGGCATGTGGCCGGTCCAGGGCGACGCGCAGTTCTGCACGGGCGACTGGAAGACCAAACGGATCTTCGCCGCGTGGACACCGCTGGTGCGCCAGATGCGGCCGGGCCTCGGCCGCCCGGTGCGCATCCTGAACGTCCTCGGGCTGCGCGCCGAGGAGAGTCCCCAGCGGTCCAAGAGGCCGCCCTACCGCAACATCCTGCGCAACGGCAACCGGCACGTGGACGAGTGGCTGCCGATCCGGGACTGGTCCATCCAGGACGTCCGCCGCCTCTGCGACGCCTCCGGCATCCCCCACCACTGGACGTACGACTCGGTGCCCGGAGCGGGAGACTGGGGCGGTTCCTCTCGGTGCAGTTGCTCCTTGTGCATCATGGGCAGCCTCAACGACCTCATCCTGGCCGCACGCAGGCGCCCGCGGCTCACTGCGCTGTATGCCGAGGTCGAGCGGGTCCGCGGGCACCACTTCCGCCGGGATCTGTCCATCGCCGCGCTGGTCGAACTGGCGAAGCGGCCGGGTGGGCCGGCACCCGGGGTCGTCCTCCCCGACGACGGGCCGGAGTTCGACGCCCTGGAAGACACCGTCCGTGCTGCCCTCACCGAGCCGCCCCGCCGGAAGCTCAAGACCATGCCGAACGCCCCCCGACAACTCGACCTGCTGGACTTCGGCACCTGCTCCGGATGCGGACTGTGAACGAGGACAGCCCACCCTCCCACCGCTCTCAAGACACGGACGGATTGCGCACCACAACCCAAGAGCGTATAATTATCTATGCAGGCTGGACGGCAATCCGGCACGCACCCTCCAACCCACCATCACAGGAGTCCCCGTGGCGTTCTTCGTGCCGTGCCTCAGCAGGAGCGATCTGGACTTCACCGATCTGTTCTGCGGAGCCGGTGGCAGCTCCACGGGTTTGGTCGACGCCGGATACATCCTGCGGCTGGCCGCCAACCACGACCCGGTTGCCATCCGCACGCACATGGCCAACCACCCGATGGCCGAGCACATCTGTGAAAACCTCAACACCTACGAAAAGCGCCGCCTCCCGCGCACGCGAGTGCTGTGGGGCTCGCCGATCTGCACGGAGATCGCCCCGTGCGGCGGCCGCAAGCGCACCCGAGGGCAGACCGCCCTCGACATCGACGGTGTAGCCAGGGCCGAGACCTACGAGCGCACCCGGGCCACCGCTCTGGACATCATCGCCGCGGCCGACGTGCACCGCTACGACGCGGTGCTGTGCGAGAACGTCCTGGAGTTCGCGACCGACTGGGAGCTGTTCGACTGGTGGCTGAACGGCATGGCGATCCTGGGCTACAACCACCAGATCGTTTGCGCCTCCTCCGCTCACCTCGGCGGTGTGGACAACCCGCTCGCGCCGCAGCTCCGCGACCGCCTCTACGTCTGCTTCACCCGAGAGGGCATCCCGCTTCCCGACCTCGAGGTCCGCCCGGAGGCCATCTGCCCCGAGTGCGGGCCCGTCCAGGCCCGGCAGGTCTGGCGCAACCCGCGCCGCCGGAAGATCGGCAAGTGGGGCGTTCAGTACGACTACAGGTGCCCCAACCGAGCGTGTGGCCACCTGATCCTGGAGCCGACGACCCGGCCGGTGGCCGAGGTCATCGACTGGAGCCGCCCCGGCCGCCGAGTCGGCGATGGCCGTCCCGACCGCAAGAAGTTCACCCCCTACGCCCCGTCCACCCAAGCCCGCATCGCCCTCGGCCTCCGGATGTTCGGTACGGACCCGCACGTGGCCATGCTCCGGCGCAACGGCACCGCGGTTCCCGTCACCGGCCCCGTGCCGACGCTGAATGCCCAGGGGCGTCACCACGCGTTGGTCATCCCCAACGGCCGCAAAGGGCTCCCGCGTACGACCAGCGAACCGCTCACGACGATCGCCACCAAGCAGCACCACTCCCTGGTGCGTCCCGCCCCGGCCGTCGAAGACTGCACGATCCGCATGTTCATCCCGAGCGAGCTGATGGCCGTGCAGCGATTCCCCAGCGACTACACCGTGCACGGGAATCAGACCGAGCAGATCCTCCAGGCAGGCAACGCCGTCAGTGTCAACGCCGCGCACTGGCTCGGCGAACGCCTTCTTCCCTGCCTCGCCTGACATGCCTCCCCCGCCGGTCTCGGGGCGGCAACCCCGAGACCGGCCGCCATCCAACCCAGCCCCGCCAGCCCCGAAGGAGTTCCACCGTGACACTCGACCCCAGGCGCCCGGACCTGTTCGTCATTCAGGCCACGATCCCCCACCCCAACAGGGAGGGATCCCAACTGCTGTCCCTCTCCACGCCAGCCGCGCCCTTCGGCCGGACCCCCTGGCAGCTGGCTCTGGTCGCCGGGTACATCGGATCCCTGCGCAAGCGAGGCGATGAGCCCACCATCGAGTCGTTCCAGGACTACTTCGTCAGCCGGGCCGCATCTCCGGTGCCCGCCCCGGCAGAGCCGTACCTCTACACCCCCTGGCACGACACGCAGGTGACATGCCTGTTCGACCTGGCTTTCCACCGCCACAGCTTCATGCAGTGGCCCAGCATTTCTCTGGCCGTCCTCGAACAGGAAGCACACTGCGGCCGAGGCAGCTGGAGCCGCCTACAGCGACGGCGCGGCGCTCTCAGCGTCATCGCGTTCGCCGTCGAGGAGATGGCTGCCGAGCGGGACCACTTGGCCGACCAGGCCCGCAGTGGCAGGGGCGACTGCGGCGCTTCCCTCCGCGAACTCGCCGGAGAGGTCACCGACTGGATGCAGCAGCTCCACAAGGCCGCTCGGGCTGACCGCACCCTCGGCCAGGCCGCCACCGTCCGTGACGCGATTCGCTCCCGCTGACCACGTCGCGTCCCACTGCGCCAGCCCCCGCCCCGACGCCGTCGCAGGGGCTGGCGCGCCCACTCCACGGCTTTCGACACGCCCGAGAGGGAATGACAACCATGACCACATGCACCAGCCTTCAGCGTCTGTCCCGACAGCCCTTGCCGCCGAATGGCGAGTACCCCGAGACATGCGCTTGTGGACCCGCTGTCCGTTTCCGGTGTGGCCACTGCTGGCACGACCAGTGCCTTGACTGCGGGTTCTGTGCCGTTGACGGATGCGTCTGCCACTGCATGCTCGGATTCACCCCCGGAGAGGATCCGCCCCACGGGCCGACGATCTGGCTCGGCGCGCACCATGCACGCGCTCTTGCCAGGTGGTGCGTCCCGCTCTGTGTCTCCCGCCGTAACCTCGCCAACCTCCGCGACCTTCCGCGGGCCGCCGCGCCCTGGGTGTGCGACTCCGGCGCCTTCACCGAGCTGTCCCTGCACGGCCGCTGGACCATCACCCCCTACGCCTACGCCCGCGAGCTCCGCCGGTACCGGGACGAGATCGGCTGGTTGAGCTGGGCTGGGCCCCAGGACTGGATGTGCGAGCCGCAGATCATCGCCAAGACCGGACTGAGCGTGGCTGAGCACCTGGCGCGAACGGTCGGCAACTACCTCGACCTGATGGCCATCGACGACACTCTGAAGATCATCCCGTCGGTACAGGGCGATACGGTCGCCGACTACGTACGCTGCCTCAGCCTGTACGACCGTGCGGGGGTCGACCTGAGCGCCCTCCCGCTGGTCGGCGTCGGCTCCATCTGCCGCCGCACATCCCCCCGCGAAGCGGCCGCCATCCTCGGCACGCTGGCCGAGACCGGTCTGCCCCTCCACGGCTTCGGCCTCGCACTCGACGCACTGGACAAATGTGCTGAGTTCCTCGTCTCTGCGGACTCTCTGGCCTGGTCCCGCGAAGCCCGCTGGAACCCGCCACTGCCCGGGCACACCCACGCCTCGTGCTCGAACTGCGTCTACTGGGCCATGCAGTGGCGCGAGCGAGTGCTGAAGGTCCTGCACAAGCCCCGTCAGATGGTGCTCCGCACGACGCGGACCCCTTCCTGACCTTCCGGGCCCCACGACCTCACGCCTGTCCCAGGGCGGCAACCCCGGGACGGCGTCCAACCCACCGAAGGGATCCCCGCCATGTCCACGTTCGTCCAGCAGCAGATCGATCTCAGCAAGGACCAGAAGGGCGGGCGCGCGTGATCTCCGTCGTTCAGCAGGATCTGTTCGGCGAGCCGCCGCGCCTGTTGGGGGCGTCCCGCACGGTGCCCGCCATGTTCGCCGGGCCTTCCGCTGAAGCGCCGGTCGTGGTCAGTTGGGGCCTTGGGGTTGACTCCACGGCGTTCCTGACACTGATCCTGGGCAATTCGCAGACCCAGCCGATGTACCGGGCCCTGGGCTACAGCCCCGACAACCTGATCGTGGTGTACGCGGCGACCGGTGACGAATGGGACGACACCCTGAGGGCCGGGGAGCGGTACGTCTTGCCGCTGCTGCGCAAGCACGGCGTGCGCCTGGTCCAAGTCGCGCGGGGCGGTCCCTTTGAGTCCGACGGGATCGTTGTCCTCGACGACAGCCGCTCGCCGACCCGGCTGCACAAGGCCGGGCCCTGGCGGCTGAGCGACGAGCTGCGGACCACCGGCACCGTGCCCATGGTGGCGCAAGGCCGGAGAACCTGCTCGGTCAAGTTCAAGGGATCCGTGATCGACCGGTTCATCGCCGCAGAACTCCACGGCCGCCCGTACCGGCATGTCCTGGGCTTCAATGCCGAGGAGGGAACGCGCGTACTGCGGGATCAGACGTACACCTCGCTCACCCGCTCCCCGGAGTACCCGTTGATCGAGTGGGGGTACGGTCGCGCGGAGTGCCTCGAGCTGTTGCGGGAGCAGTTCGGCATCACCTGGCGCAAGTCGCATTGTGCGCAATGCCCCTTTCCGGGCAATATTGGTAGCTTGCCTCAGCACCTTGAGCGGCTGCGGTCGTTTCCTGAGCGGGCGGCGGACGTGCTCATGCTGGAGCATTCGGCACTTGCCCTGAACCCGAACAGCCGCCTATTCGGGACCACGACCCTGCACAGTCACGTCGTGGCCGACCGCAACACCGATGCGCTGACCGCCTTCCGGCGCGCCCAGCTCGCCGGCACCTGGTCGGTGTACCGGGTTCAGCGGATCATCTGGGCCCGCGGGGACGAGGGAGCCAAGGGTCCGGCCTGGCGGAGCGTTCAGACTCTGAGTGTGGCCAGCACACGGTCTGGGGCGGTGCAGCAGCTGCGGCGCTTGGCCTCCTCCAAGGGCGGGAGCGTGGAGGTCGACGAATACCGCATCCCTCGTTCCTGGGCGCTGCGGCGCGGGGAGCGGTATCCGGTGCGCGAGTGGTTTGACGTCGTCGCCCCGACGCTGGCCAGGGACAAGGTCCGGCCGGGCTTCCTCGGGGCGTGGCGCACGCTTGGACTGAGGACGAAACAGCTGGAGTTGACCAGCCCGTGAGAGCCGTCGGCCGTCGTGCGGCTGGTCCAGTGCGCGCCGGTCTGCGAGGCGTGTACGGCGGGAACCACCGGGTGCCAGCCGCTCTGCGGGAGTGGCTCACCCGGACTGAGGCCGGTCGGTTCGCAAGCACCCGATGGACTTCCTCGCCGAGGTCCGCAGACGCTGACCCCGGACACGCCTCCGAGCTCTGTCAGCAAGACCCGGCGAGTAACGGGCGGCGGCCCGTCACTCACCGGGTAGCGCTCGCACACGCCCGCGTTCGGCGGGTAGGGGACGCCGAGGGCCTGGTTTCTGGTAGTGAGCGTGAGCACCCGGGAGTGCTGGGGTTGGAGGCTCCGCCTCAGCGGAGCCTGTCGGCGTGGTCACGCTGCTGCCGCGCGTACGAAGGAGAGCCCGTTGCGGCGAGCTATGGACTCGCTTGACTCCCCCAGAGCATGAGTGCATAATTACGACTGTCGGTTAGGTCCGGCGTGTGCACCACATGGCGATGGCCGGCGGAATACACCTCGAAAGGTGTCGGTCCAGAGCGGCAACCCCGACCGAACGTCCCACCGGCCATCAATATCCAACCCACCTTCCGCCCCGAGGAGCAGGAAAGTGAACGATCCCGAGTATAAGAGCAACCCCAGCGCACAGGGAGCCCACCATACAGATCCCTCGGAGGTCCCTTTCGCGACCGAGCTGCCGGAGGGCGAAATCGAGGTCATCGATGGCCGCGCCATGGTCAATGGCCGCGCCGTGGTCAACCGGGACTGGATGGTCAAACGCACCGGGGCCGCGCGCGTCACGGTGAACCTGTGGTACCGCAAGCGCCACGAGGCTCCCGAGTACATGACGGATGACGAGGGTAACGAGGTCAAGGTCCCGCGCCACCCGGAGAAGAAGATGAAGATCAGGCGCGTCGACTTCTACGACGAGCGGGAGTTCGAAGCGTTCTACGCGGCCTTGCAGCTGCGCAAGAAGCAGAAGGTGCTTCCGACGTCGCCGGACCTCTATGAAGGGGACGTCGAGGACCGGATCTCGATCAACCAGGCCGCGGAGTTCTTCCACTTCGCCGGCCCGAACGTCATCCGCAAGTACCTCAAGGACAACCCCGGCTACTTCCCGGACTCGGTCGGGACCGTGGAAGGGCCCAGCGGTCGACAGATCCCCGCCTTCCGCCGTGGCGACCTTCAGGACTTCGACCGCAAGCGCCAGGGCGACAACACCGGCACAGCCGGACGGCCCGAAGGCCACCCCCAGTCTCGAGAGCGCAAGCCGGAAACGGAGGAGCGCATCGCCACCGCACTGGCCTTCATCCGCGAGCAGGGCGGCCACCGCCGCGGCATGGGCGCCCAACTCGCCGCACGGCACAACGAGCCGACGTGGAAGTGGGAGCGGGCGGTCAAGGAAGCTCGCATGAAGCTCATCCGCGAGGGCGAATAGGCACTGCCCCTCCCGGCAGGCACGGCGGGTGACCCAGCCCAGCCGGGCACGGACATGAGGCGCGCGGGCCCCGGTCGACATGACCGGAGCCCGCGCGCCTCATGCTGAGACAGTGCGGGTTACGAGCAGTGCTTCCTCTCGTAGAGGCCGTAGGCTCCGTCAGCGCCGCCGTACATGTAGCTGAAGCCGCCCTCGATGTCGACGCACTTGCCCCGGGCCTTCGCGTAGACCGGCCCGGCGAACTTCTTGTGGTGCTGGCTGGGCCGGTAGCCGTCCTGGTCCCAGCGGCCCGTACCGCTCCTCTGGATCCTGACCATGACGTCCGTCGGGCGGAAGACGCCGTTCTTCGGCCGGGCGATAGCGCAGTTCTTGCCGCTGGAGGGGGACCAGTACACGTCGATGTATCCGACCTTCTTGCCGTAGGGGTCGACTTGCCCCGTGCTCTTGAGCGGCCACGACTTCTTGAAGTGGTAGGACGCCCCGCAACGGTTGACCCGGTTGGTGGCACTCGCGCTGGGCGCGGTGGCGACGACGACCGTGCTGCCGAGCACGGCTACAGCCGAGGCCGCCACGATGGACTTACGGATCATGCTCATGAATCGTTCCTTTTCATCGACTTCGTCTGCTGCTGTTGGGTTTCTTCTGGTGATGGAGCGGGCCGGGCTCCTGCCTGAGGGGGCGCGCGGCTGCGCGGGAGTGCCGCAGGTCGTCCTCGGCGGGCAAACCGTGTTGCGCGGCCCGGGGCCGCGGTGCTGCTGGAGGGTGAGCGCTGCACGGTCGCGTCGCTGTGGTGGAGGGGCGCTTTACGAGGCATGGGAGCCGCCATTCGGTGACGGGTGCTGGTGACGCCAGGCGCGCATGTGGGTCTCGACCTCGTGGTCCAGGAGCGCCCCCCAGTGACCGGCGGCAGCCAGGCGCTCGCGCATCTGGTGTCCTTCGCGGGCGGCCGCCGTTTCGTAGGCGTCGTGCGCGGAGGACAGCTCGGCGTCGCAGGTGAGGCGCTCTTCGAGTTCGGCGCGTGCCTGCTCGGCCTGGCGCTGCTCGGCGCGGCGTGCCTGGCAGGTGGCGCAGAGTCGGCCGGTGTTGATGATCAGTCCGTCTTCGCAGGACGGGTCGGGGCAGTCGTGGGCGGTGAGGAGATCGGCCACGTAGCCGACGGGGCGGCGGATGGGGTCGGGCCCGGTGTAGTGCTCGGCCGTCCGTTCGGGGCCCCGGGCCTGGTGCCAGCGGCGGTTGATGCGGGCGATGAGCTGTTCGGGAGTGCGGGGCGGGATCCGGTAGGTACCGGGCGCGGAGCCGGGGATGCCTGTGAGGGCGTCGCAGATGGCGCGGATGAGGGTCGGGGCGAGACGGCCCCCGGCGCGGGCGGGCTGAACTTCGCGGGGCAGTGCGGCCGCGACCTGCTCCCACCCGGCGGGCCGCTTTCGCGGTCGCGGTGTGACGGCTTTCGGGGACCGGGACTTGGGGGTGGCTCCCGCCGTCCTCGCCGCGGCGCCAGCCGCTGAGGAGGCGGACTCCTTACCACCCGCACCAGTCCTGCGGACGTCCGGAAGGTGGTTCCCCTTGGTGGGTTCTTGTTGATTGGTTATGGAGGGGTTGTGGGTGATACCCGGGGAGGGTGTTGTGGGCGACCCCTGGGAGGGGTTGCCCACAACCCCTGCCCCCGGAGCAGGTGAGCCCTGGTCAGGGCAGGGGTTGTCGGCAACCCCTCCCTTGGCAGGGAGGCGAAGTGTCGGGCGGGGGATGAACTCGCCCTCGCGGATGGCCGCGTACCGGTCGTCGTGATCTTGGTAGTAGCTGATCTCGGCGAAGGGGTGGTTGGTGCCGCCCCACTGGTCCCATGGCCCGTGGACGAAGAAGCGGTTGGTCGTCTTGCTGCCGTTGCTGCGATAGCGCTGCCGAGCGGACAGGTAGCCGTCACGCCGGAGCTCGCGCAGCAGGGTTTTGGTGCGCTCTTCACTCACCAACGCCTCACTGGCGATCAGGGCGCGTCCGGGGAAGGCGGAGTAGTTCTGGTCGCAGCGGGTGGCGACCGCCAGGAGCACCAGCTTGTGCGCCGGGGTGGGCAGGTGCAGCCGCATGACGTACGCGGCAGCGTCGACACCGCTCACGTCTCACCGCCGTGGTCTGTGCTGGGCGGGGTGCGAGGGGTCATGCGTTGTCCCCGTGGATGCGGGTGGATTCGAGGTGCTCGCGCGCTGCGGGGGTGTCGTGATCGGGCGATTGCAGACGGATGCGGCTGTCGGTCAGCAGGTCCTCGATTCGGCCCTCGCCGCCGGTCTGGACCTGCCAGCCGCAGGCGAGATCCGCGATCACGCTGCGGGCGAGCCGCAGGTACTCCTCCGGGTGCGTCTCACGTACCGCGAGCCAGCTGCCGATGTTGCGGGTGTGCGTTCTGACGGCCCGCAGTTCGTGGATCAGCAGGGGGGTCGCCGGCGTGTGCTGCGTGGTGCAGTCGAGCGGGGCGGGCGCCGCATGCGGGATGGCACGGCGGCCACGTGAGCGATGGCGCCAGAGCATCGGGCTCCTCCTTGAGGACGGGTTCTGCATGTCGATCAGCAGACCCGTGTGCTCTGACCAGACCGGTCACCAAATCCGGAGCCGGGAGTCACGCTCGCATCACGCTTGCCGTGGTCGATTCGTGGTCAAGGTTCTGGTCGGGGATTGCGCAGTCGAGAGGCGCCGGGGAGTGCGCAGTTGTGGTCTGCGTGCCCGGGCTGCGCAGCCATGCGATGGGCATCGGCTGGCCCGCGGTCGGCTGCGCAGGGCGCCCCTGCTCCTGCCGGGGGCCTCTCGTCGCTCTGGTTGCGGAGTACGGAAGCGGCGCGTCCCGTATCTCCTCGCGGCGGCACGGCCGCGCAGGGCGAAGGAAGGGTCACCGAGGAGAGGCTGACGAGCGTTCCTGCGATCGCTCTGGCGAAGACCGAGCACCCCCGGCTGATCGGGACACCGCGCTGAGGTGAGGTGCCAGCTGCTCGGCAGCGACTGCAACCGGAGGCGCGGGCGGGTCGGGCCGGATGGTGGGGCCCCAGGTGGGGGGCGTGGTCAGGGTTGACCGGTTGGTTGACCACGGCGTGGCCGGGGGGATGTGACGGGGTCGTGACCGTGGTCAATGGGCGCTGGCCAGCCGACCGGTCAGAGGCGGCGGGTTGTCTCCAGGTATCGATCCGACCGCTTGTGACCTGGAGTTCGTCATGCCTGTATTCCCACGCCGTCAGGCGTCGTTGGAGCCCGGAGGTCCGCCTTCGCAGACGGCGGGTGTCTCGGTGCGGCTGCTGCGCGCCCGTCGGTGGGTCCGGCTGGGCCGGGTGGCCGTCTGGGGGGCGCTGGCAGCGGGACCGGCCGCGCTGGTGATCGCAGCGGCCTCGCCCGAGCCGGGGCCGGTGGTTCAGAAGACTGCGTCGGCACCGCGGCCGGTGCGGTCCACCGCCGACCCCTCGGGGTATGCCGAGCTGTTCGTGACGCTGTGGCTGCGCAGTGACAGCCGCAGCGAGGAGCGGGCGGAGGTGCGCAGGCTTCGTGCGATGGCGCCGGGGGTCGATCTTCCGGAGCCGCGTGAGGGTGCGCAGCCGGATGTGGATCGGGTGGTGGCGGTGCGCAGTGCGCGGCTGTCTGGTGGGGCGTGGTCGGTGACGGTGGCTGCGCAGTCCGGTGGGCAGGTGCGGTACTTCGCGGTGCCGCTGGTGGCCTCGGGCCGCTCGGATGCGGGCGCGTTCGTGGTGACGGCTGGACCGGCTCGGGTCGCCGGGCCGTCGGCGGGGCGGGCGCCGGAGTCTGCGTATCGGGTGACGGTGCCGGAGGGCAGTGCGCTGTCGTCGACGGTGTCGGAGTTCCTCTCGGCGTATCTGGCCGGGGTGGGTGAGACGGAGCGGTATCTGGCGCCCGGGGTGCGGCTGGCACCGGTGAGCGGTCCCGGGTATCAGCGGGTGGAGGTCGAGGAGGTCTCGGCCGATGACGCTGTCGCCAAGGGCCCGGTGGCCAAGGAGGGCACAGTGGTCCGGGTCCAGGTGGGACTTCGGGCCGTGGACGCGTTGGCCAGCTGGCCGCTGGTCTACAGCCTGCGGGTGTCAGCCCGGGACGGCCGCTGGGAGATCGCGTCGCTGGACGCCGAGTCCGCCGGGCGGGGGCACCGCGCTTGGGGCGCCGCATGGGACCAGCCGACGGCGGCGGGCACGGACCAGCGGACCGCTGGGGGTGCGCTGTGAACAGCAGTGTTCTTCTGGCGGGGAAGCTTGACGACTTGGGCACTGGCTGGCTGGACATGCTCGGCCGCTGGGCCGACAAGGGTCTGCCGGTGGCGCTGTCGTGGATCGTGATCACGGAGCTGGTGCGCCGGGGAAGTCTGAAGGCGGGCATCGGAGCCCTTCTGGCGATGGCGATCGCGCTGGGCATCTACGCCTCGAAATTCAGCCTGGCGTCGATCTTCGAGGATGAGGTCAAGAACCCCGCGAAGTCCTCCCCCGCCGTGGTGCGCGTCGTGGATCAGGTGCCCCCGGCAGGGGGCTCGGGATGAGTGCGGCGAAGCGGCGGGTCAGCCGAACGTACACCGCGGCGCGTCGGCATCCGTGGGTGCTGGGACGGGTGGGTGACTGGAAGATCCCGTTGGGCCCGTACACGCCGCCGCAGCTGGCGGTCGCCTTCGTGGGTGCGGTGCTGCTGATCAAGACGTTCAGCTGGTGGTCGTGGCTGGGGCCGGTGCCGGTGGCGGCGTGGGCCGTTGCGGTCTGGATGGCCCGGCGGGCCCGGATCGGGGGCCGATCACCGTGGGCGGCTGTGGCGGGCGTGATCGGTGTGCTGTTCCAGCCGCCCGCAGGGCGCATCGGCGGGCGCCCGGCGCGGGACCGCCGTCCTCAGATGCTGCTGGGGGCGTTCACCGTCGAGCGCGCCGTGGTGGGTGCTGTCGCCGGTGCCGTGCCGCCGGTACCGCCAGCGCCGGTAGTGCGGCGGTCGGCCACGCGGGCGCCGTCGGCCGAGCCGGAACACCGGCGCGGACTTCGGTCCCTGGGCCGGCGCCGGGCGAGCCTCCGGCGGGACCGGGAGCACCTCGCTCCGGTGCCGCAGACGGCGCTTCAGCAGCTGCTGGGCGCCGGTACATCCATCGAATCGGAAGGGAGGGAGAAGTGATGCGCGTGCCGATCCGGCACCTGGCCGGGCACATCCTGTGGTCCACCCACGGCGGCGTCTGGGGAGTCTGGCGCCTGACCCCGATCGGTGGCCGGTACGTCCCGGATCAGGTCCGGGAGGAAGTCCTGGGCCAGGTGACCTCGCTGGTGCGGTCGCTGACCGGCACGCCGCGGCTGTTCGGGCTGTGCGCGCAGGTCGATCCCGCCGAGGTCGCCGAGCGGATGGTCACCGGGGTCGATCTGGAGCGGTCTGCGGAGTGGGCCGAGTCGGTCGAGGCGGGCCTGGATCTGCTGGACGAGCAGGAGATGCACACCCGGACGCTGTGGCTGGTGGTGCCCCTGTCCGCTTCCGGTGGTGGCCGGGCCGCTGTATCGGCGGTGGTCGGCTCCATCTGGGCAGACACCCAGGCCGCTTTCGGTCTGCCGCCGACCCCGGTGCGCCGGGCGGAGGTGGAGGCCTACCAGGAGCAGGCGGACCGGGTGGCGGCCGCGCTGGGCAGTGGGCTGCCGCTGCGTCCGGCCAGCCCGTCGGAGGTCGTGTGGATGGTGCAGCACGCCGTGCACCGCGGCATGGACGAGCCCCTGCTGTCCGACGCCGAGTCCGATGACCTGTACGGCGGCCGGGTGCGCGAGGGCGTGCTGTGCTCCCCCTCCTACGCCGATCTGGGCCAGGTCCGGCTGGCCGAAGGCGGCCGGATGTCCCGTCCTGGCACGGGCGATGACGAGGACGAGTCGGCCGCGGGGCGTCGGGGCCGCCGTGCGGAGGCGGGCAGGAAGCCCTGGTGGAGGGCGGCACTGCCCTCTCCGCTGCGGCGGAACTGGTTGCAGGTGGAGGCCGAGGCGGGCACCGGCTATCAGGCACATCTTGCGCTGGCTGAAGTGCCCTCAGCGGTGTCGGAGGACGTCGCGGATCTGTTCGCGCAGCTGGAGAGCCTGCCGTTCCCTGTGGACTTCCTCATCGAGCTGGAGATTCTCAGCGCGGACCGGGCCATGGAGCAGTTGCGGAAGAAGAAGAACGAGCTGGTCGACCAGGCTGACCAGTGGGATGCCAAGCCCAGTGGGATGCCCAGTTCGCTGCCGAGCGCGGCCCAGGATCTGGGCGAGGAGGATGCGCGGCTGTCGCAGTCCAGTGTGGAGGTCGAGGTCCAGCCGGTCACGGTGCTGACGGTGTGGGGCCGGGACACCGAGACCTGTGATGCGCGGGCGCGCACGCTGACCGGACTGTTGCGGGGAGCGGACTACCGGGCGGTGCGGGCCGTCGGTCTCCAGGAGCGGCTGTTGACCTTCGGTCTGCCGGGCGCGTCCTGGCCGCCGAACATCCGGCGGGAGTTCCGGCAGGTTCAGCTCGCCGAGGACTGGGCGATGAGCGGGGCCTTCGCCGACACCGCGGTGGGCGATCAGCACGGAGCCCTGATCGGGATCGATCTGGACTGCGGCACGGTGCGGCCCGTTCTGGTCGATATCGCAGGCGCGCCCCAGCAGCAGGCCTCCGCCTCCGTGGGAGTCATCGGGGATCTGGGCAGTGGCAAGTCCGTCCTGGAGAAGCTGCTGACCATCTCGGTGGTCGACCGCGGCGGCCGGGCGATCGTCATCGACCGCACGCCGGTGCGCGAGTGGGCCCGCTTCGCCCGGGCCACCGCCCCGGACACCTGCCAGGTCATCGACGCGGCCGCGGCCAAGCTGTCGATCGACCCCTTGAGGATCTTCGCCGGTCCCGTCGGCGCCCACTACGCGATGAGCTACCTGACCTTGCAGCTGGGGATCGGGCCGATGACCACCACAGGAGCCGTGCTGCACCGGGCCATTGAGGAAGCAGCCGCCTCCCCCGACCCGTCCATGGTCACGGTCCTGAAAGCGCTGGGCACCATGGCCGACTCCGAGAACGCCGGCCCGGCACGACGCGAGGCCGCGCAGACCCTCACCGATCTGTTCCAGATCGTCGTGGCCAACCCCCTGGCCGCGATGGTCTTCGACCCCGACCTGCCGCCGCTGCGGCTGGACGACCTCGGCCACGACCTGGTGGTGATCACCACGGCCGGGCTGACCCTGCCGCCCCTGGAGGCTCTGGCGCAGCCGGAGGTGCTGCGGCAGCAGCCGCTGGAAGCGCTCATCGGCCGGGCGGTGATGTATCTGATCGCGGCGATCGCCCGCCAGGCCGCCTTCACCGACCCCTCGCGGTTCTGCCAGATCGTCATGGACGAGTGCTACTGGCTCACCAGCAGCGCCGAAGGCCGGGCCCTGGCCCATGAGATCACCTACGACGGCCGCAAGCACAACGCGGCCGGCATCTTCGGCGCCCCCGACGAGCGGCACCTTCACGACGTCAGCGGGCTGCTGGCGTACAAGGCCCTGGCGCGCACCAGCGATCCGGAACGGGCGCGCCGCGGACTGGAGTTCCTCGGGCTCAATCCGAAGGACGAGGACCTGGTGCGGCAGGTCACCACGGGCCTGTCGCCGGTCGGGAAGCCGGGCCGGGAGGGCGAGATGCTGCTGCGTTTCCCGTCCATGCAGGTGGGCCGGATCAAGGTCATCGTGCCAGCCGTCGCCCGGATCCAGGACCAGATCTTCACCACCCCCGGTGACCTCTCCAAAGGCTCTGCCGAGACAAGTGGACCGGAGTCAACGGCGGCTGCGGCCGGAGGGAGGCAGGCATGACACCCCGCAGGAACCTGCGATCGGCCGCCGATGCCCGGTGGCGTCGCCGACACCACTTGGCGTCCCTGTCGATCTTGGTGATGCTGATCGTGGCGGGAGGAGCTCTGGCCTGGGGGCTGCTGGCCGGGACCGAGGCCGTGCTGGGTGAGGCGCTCCCCCGCACAGGCAAGGCCTTCACCGCCACCGCGACCACGTCCCCCAGCGGAGACCAGACCGGGCCGGAGGGGCCCTGTCCGTCGCCCTCGAGCAGCGGCCGCCCCTCCTGCCACGTGTCGCTTCCCGGGGAGGACACCGGTGCCGAACCCGCCGGGCCGGGGTGGCTGATGCTGCTGGCGCCTCTTGCTCTGGGACTGCTGGCCTTCGCGGCATCCGGTCGGCGGCGGTGATGACCTGTGCGACGGTTTGACCGGGGCACGCTGCGCGCGGCTGGCTTCGTGGCGCTGGCCACCAGTGTCTTCTTGATCGTGAATACGTCCGTCGCCGCGGCCGCGGACGGCAGGGGAGAGGACGGCGGCGGGCTGTTGGCGCCGCTGAACGTCACCACCTCCGAAGGCGCCCCGCTGAACCGGTACGAACTCGGCGCCGACGGCGGCAAGGTGACGAACGTCGGCGGGCAGATCCGCACCCTGATGCTGGGCGGGCTGTTCACGCTGGTGCGGCTGCTGGTGGGCCTGAGCTGCTGGCTGATCAAGACCGCGTTCGACTTCCCGCTGCTCAAACTCCTGATCAAACCCGCGCAGGAGGTGGCCGACGAGTACAACAAGGTCGTCGTCGACGCCCTCGGGCTGAAGGGCCTGCTGCTGTCCTGGGCCTTCGTCTTCGGATTGATCCTTTTCCAGCGGGGCAAGGTCGGCCGCGGGCTCGGCGAGATCGTGCTGACGCTGCTGATCGCGGCCATCGCCGCCAGCAGTCTGATCCGGCCCGATGTCCTGCTGGGGAAGGACGGGCCGCTGGAGCAGACGCATCAGGCGGCCATGGAGGTCAGCCAGATCACGGTGGACAGCCATTGGGGGAAAGGCACCGGGGACGACCCGTGCGACATGATCGTGGGGCCGCTCCAGGACACCTGTGACGACACCGACGTCCACGCCTCCTCGGTATCCCAGCCGATGACTGATGTGCTGACCGACGTCCTGGTGGTCAAGCCGTACCAGCTGCTCCAGTACGGGCGGATCCTCCACCCCAAGGACCCTGATGAAAAGGAGGCGTACCAGGCGCACCTGAAGTGGGTGCGGGGCAAGGAGTACGACACGGCGGCCAAGCGTGCGGAGCGGGAGAAGATCTGCAAGGCGGAGCCCGCGCTGACCGGCAGATCCCTGGAGTACTGCCTGCGGGGCGAGAGCCGCCGGAAGGCGACGCTCCACGAGATCGGCGACACCATCAAGCTCAAGTTCGATCCCTTGAGCGCGCTGAACCCGTCCGAGACGGACTTCGACGACTTCATGGACGACATGAAGGACGCTGGGAAGACAGGGGAAGCAGCGGCCGCGTATGCCGAGAATCCCACCTGGGACCGGGTCGGCGCCGTGGCGCTGCTGTTGATCGCCGTCATCCTGATCGCCGCCCTGGCCAGCACGATGGCCCTGGTCCTGCTCGGCGCCCAGGGCGCCGATGTCGGCGCCGCCGCGGTCGGCGGCGTCGCCCTGGTCTGGGGCATGCTGCCCGGCCCCAACCGCATGGTCGTGTGGCGATGGATGAGCATCTTCTTCGTCTCCGTGCTGCTGATGTTCGCCACCGCCGGCTTCCTGCCTGCCTTCGGCATCGCGGTGGACACGGTGCTGATGAACGGGCCGGACCTGATGGTCGAGCGGCTGCTGCTCGTCGACGCCCTGGCATTGGCCGGTCTGGCCTTCCACCGCCGTCTGCTGCGCGGGGCGAACGAGTTCGGGTCCCGGATGGCGATGCGGATGCGCTACGCCAAGGTCGGCGGTACGCACCTGCCCGGGGACACTTCCGAGATCGGAGCCGCCCTGGCCATGCACGGGGCGGGCAGCATCGGGCGCGCCCCAGGCCTGCTGCCCTTCGGTGGCGGGTCCCCAGCGCACTCCGCGCTGGGCATGCGCCACAAGGTCCTCAACAATCTGGCGGCATTGACCGACGGGACCGGGATGCCCGTCGATTCCGGTCAGTTGCTGGGGGATGCCGCGGCCGAGGCGCGCCGTGGTCTGGCTCCGGGACTCATCGCGGGGCGTCTCGGTGCGGGGGCCGCCTACGGTCTGCTGATCGGCCGCCGCCCGGACGACGTCAAGCTCGACCGGTGGCGCAAGCCGACGGCGGCCTCGGGAAGCAGTGGTGACGACGGCGCTGACGGTGCGGACGGCGGTGAGGGAACGAGCTCCGGGCGGACTGGCGGCGCGCGGATGGTCGCCGACTCGCGTACCGGGGAAGTCCTCTACGACCCCCAGGACGGGCGGACGCTGCTGGGCGCCCGGGTCCACAACCGCATGGTGCGCTTCCGCGGGTACCGGATCGCACGCCGGGCCGGGCGCCTGGGCTACTACTCCACCTACGGACTGCCCACCGCCGCCTCACGCGGCCGCGGCCGCGCCACCCGGGCCGCGCAGGATGCCCGCACGCAGCTGCGCGTCTATCGCAACCGGGGTCGGGAGGAAGCGGCACGATGGGTGACCGGTGCGGATGCGGTGCACCGGGCCGGCCAGCGCACCGCCGCGGCGGTGACCCATGCCGGCCAGCGCACCGCCACAGCTGCGCGGGTGTATGGCCCGCCTGCTGCTGCCGCCGTACGCCGCGGCGTACGGAACACCGCTACGGCGGCTGTCCTTGCCACCTCACCGGACCGTCCGCACTCGCACATCGGAAGCTCGCGGCCCGCAGCCTCCTCCAGCGCCGGTGTTGACCCGCGTCGCGAGGCGCGGCGCCGGATCCTCGACAGCCTCATGGAGGCCCAGCGCGCCACGTGGGAGCGACGGCCGCGATGGGGCGCCCGCGGAGGCGAGGGGGGTGAAGACTCGTGAAGCGGAAGATGGGGTGCCTGGGCCTGGTGCTGTTCTTCGCGCTGGTGTGCTGCGCAGGCCCGATGGCGATATCCATGTCGCAGTCGTCGGGCTCGGGCAGCGCCGCGTCGAACGCGGGAGCCGGGCCAGCAGACATCCCCGCCCGCATGTTCGCCGCCTACGTCGCGGGCGCGGAGAACGTGCGCGCCTACCGGCCGCGGTGCCGGGGGATGACGTGGCCGGTGCTCGCCGGGATCGCCAAGATCGAGTCGGGGCACGCCTCCGGGCGCACAGTCAGCGCCAACGGCGATGTGCGGCCGCGCATCCTCGGCCCGAAGCTCGACGGCTCCGGAGCAGGCGGCAACACCACCGCGGTGCGGGACACCGACCACGGCCGGTGGGACGGTGACGCGGACTTCGAGCGCGCCGTCGGCCCCTTCCAGTTCCTGCCCTCCACCTTCCGCAGCGTCGGCAAGGACGGCAACAAAGACAGGAAGAAGGACCCGAACAACGCGGACGATGCGGCGCTCAGCGCGGCGGTCTACCTGTGCGGGAAGGGCCGTGATCTGACGCAGCTGCGGCAACTGAAGGCAGCCATACGCTCCTACAACCACTCCGACGCCTATGTGTCAGACGTGATGGGCTGGATCAGCCGCTACAAGAGCACGGGGTCGGTCGCATCGGTCAAGGGCGTGAAGGGCAGGGCCCGGCGGGTCGTGGCAGCGGCGCTCAGCCAGCGCGGAGTGCCGTACTCCTGGGGCGGCGGATCCGCCAAAGGCCCCTCCTACGGCATCTGTTGCAGCCCAGGCGGTTCCTCCGGCGAACGCATCCGCGGGTTCGACTGCTCGGGACTGACCACCTACGCCTACGCCAAGGCGGGCATCAGCCTGCCGCGTACCGCGGCAGCACAGGCCGGAGTGGGGCGGCGCATCCCCGCGTCCGCCGGGGTGAAGGCGCTCCAGCCAGGTGACCTGGTGTTCTTCGGCTACGTGCCCACGCAGGACGGGACCATCCACCATGTCGGGATCTACCTCGGTAACGGCAAGATGATCAACGCGCTACGACCGGGCGCGAAGGTACAGGTCGACCCGGTGAGCGTCATGCCGGACTTCGCCGGAGGGGCTCGGCCATGGTGACGTTGTCCAGGAAGTCCTCTCAGCCGCAGAAGCGTCGCAACCCGCGCTCCTCAGCGCGCTCTGGCCGCGCGATACTGGGGGCGGCCGCCGCGCTCGCCCTCGTCGGCGGCATGCTGCTGGTCCAGGGCAGCGAATGGGGCAGCGCATCGTCCGGCCATGCCGACGACGGCTCGTCACCACCGGCTTCTTCCTCGCCATCCTCGCCATCTGTGCGGGATGCGGTCGTGCCATCGCGTTCAGCGGGCCCTACGCACCCTGCGCACGGTCCGCAGGCCCGCGCATCGAAGCCGACCGAGCGCGAGGTGCTGCCGCCGCCCGGCGACGGAGCCGCCGGGGATGCCGCGATCCAGCGGGGTCTCGAGCGTGCGGTCCCTTCTCATCTGGCCCAGGGGAGGGCGCGGCGCCTGGCCCAACTCGGGCGCGCGGTGTGGACAGCGGAGGTCACCGGCCGCGGCCGGGAGCGATGGCCCGGCTACTTCGGAGAGGACACCGGCGATGTGCGTCCCTATCGCCGTTTCCGTATCCAGGCCGCTGTCGCACGACAGGTTTCCGGCCGCCTGGTGGCGGTCCATCTGGTGTGGGCCGGGGCCTCCCCCTCCGGCTCTGGCTATCAGGACAACCGCACAGCACGGGTGTTCCTCACCCGGGATGGAGGTGACAGGTGGAGGCCGTCACGTTGAAGGCGTATGCGATGACCGGCGCATCCTCTGATGGCTGGCAGGCCGGCAGCGTGCTGGAGACCTCGCTGAGCATCGTGAGGTGGGAATGGGATCAGTGGTTGTGGCTGGCGGTGGCCGGTCTGCTGGTCTGTGGCGCAGTGGCCTTCGTCAAGCGGCGGCTGGCCGATCGAGCGGCTCCACGACGCGTGGCGGTCGAGCTCGTGCCGTCCCGGCGCTTCGAGCCCTCTGCTGAGGAGATCTTCCGGTACGGGGCGTTGCTGACCCGTGCGGCGGCGGCCGAGCCGTGGTGGATGCCGAGGCAGGCCAAGGCGGTACGGGTCCGGTTGCGTGCGGATGGGACCCGCCCGCTGTCCTACCGGGTGGAAGGGCCGGGAGCGGCGGTGCATCTGCTGCGGACTTCGCCGTATGGGCAGGTGCGCTGTGAGAGGACCGCTCCGGTCGTGCGGGACAAGCAGCGCAAGTATGTGGTCCGGGCCCAGTTCGAGCTGCGCGGCGGTGCGGGCGACCGGTTGCGAGACGTGCCGTTGGAGCCCGACCCGTTGCAGCCACTGGTGGATGCGGTCGCTGATCTGCGTGTCGAGCTGGGTGATCTGGCGGAGGTGTGTCTGGATTTTCAGCGGGCACCGGGATGGAGGCTGAAGGCTCGCCGGTGGCAGGTGCTCCAGGCCGCCCGGCAGCGCGAGCGGCGCGAGGCGCACCGGGCCGCTCGGTGGGTGCAGCAGGACTACCGCGACGTGGAAGACTCGATCGGCTATCACCTGTCACGTCTGCTGACCCCGGGTGAAGCAGAGCGAAGGCAGCACCCGCACAGGCGCCTGATGGTGCCGCCAGCGCCTCGCCGGGTGGAGCGTGAGAAGGCGCTGGGCAAGTTAGCTGATGATGCGCATCTGGTGTGTGTTCAGCTGATGGTGCGCTGCGCCTCCGATACGGCGGGCCGGGCCGAGCGACGGCTGCGGCACATCGAAACGGCGCTGGATGTGTTCGCGGCTCGGACCCGGTTCGCGTGGATGGGCCGGGTGTGGGGTCCCATCAGGTGGGGCCCTGACCGGCGCCCGTGGCGCAGCGTCTTTGACCACCGCTGGCGCACCGGTCAGATGCGTCCGCCTCGGGCCAACTGGGTTCATCTGGAGGAGCTCGCCGGGCTTCTCAAGCCCCCGACCGTGCACTGCCGTCTGCCTGTGCTGGCCAGTGATGTCCCCACCTTCCGGGTCGGGGATCCCGCCGTGCTGCTCCAGGGCTGGCACCGCGGAGCGGACGGCCGGTGGAGACTGCTGGCAACGCGGGAAGAAGAGACTCTGTATGAGCTCGCCGTCGGCAAGTCGGGCGGTGGGAAGACGGAGCGGGCGCTGTGCCAGGCCGTCGGCGCCGCTCACGCCGGTCACGGTCTGGCGTACGTGGATCCGCACGGTGATTCGTGGAGACGGGCTGCTCCGTATCTCGCCCATGACGCGATCATGGAACGGATTGCTCGGATCGACCTGGCTGTCACCGGCCCGCGCTCACTGGTGGGAACCTGGAATCCGCTGGGGGTGGACCGCGGGCAGCCAGCCCACGAGGTCGTCGGTGCTGTGGTGGACGCTCTTGCTGCCGCGCTGGGCTGGAGCGATATGACCGCACCACGGGCGATCACCATCGCGACGAAGGCCGTCGAGGCCTTGGTCGCGGTCAACATCGCAGCCTGTCGGGCGCAGAGGCCGGACTGCCAGGCCACGATCTTCCACGTGCGGCCGCTGCTGTCCGACCAGGCCTTCCGTGAGGCAGTCGTGGCGCGGCTGGACAGCGAGCAGGCCGCCTGGTGGCAGACGTCGTTCGCTGCGATCCCCGCGGATGCACTGCCGACGGTGCTCAACCCGCTGGACCGGCTGGCCGCGACCCCGGCCGTGCGGGCGATGCTCGGCAGCCCGGTGGGTGCCTACGACATCCGTACAGCCATGGACCAGCGGATGGTGGTGTGGATCTGCCCGGCTGGCAACGGCCCCACCGATCGTCTCGTCGTGGCCTTGCTGGTGCGTGACCTGCTGCGGGCTGGACTGTCGCGGCGGGAACTGGACGAGCGCGTGAGGGTGCCGTTCCGGGCCTACCTGGACGAACTCATTTCCCTGGACGGGGCCGCAGGATCCAGCATCGCGGAGATCCTCGAGCAGCTGCGGAAATTCCGGGTGCGGGTGCACGGCATGACCCAGCTGCTCCAACGGCTCTCGCCGGAGGTGCGGGCCTCCTTGATGCAGAACTCCTCGACCTTGGCCACCACCGCCGGGGCCGTCGACGCGATCCGGCATGTGACCAACGAGTGGGGCGATCAGGTCGACCCCGCGGAGGTCACCGAGCTGGACCTCTACCACCACTACATCAGTCTCACCGTCGACGGGCGTCGGGTCGGCCCGCTGCAACTACGCGGCCCCGACCTTACTGAGACCTTCCGCGAACTGGCCCGCCCCAGAGCAGTCGGCGCCCTCACCCGTGCGGCCGACGCCCAAGCACAGGCGAAGCCCCTACACCAGCTGACGGACATCGCCGACAAGCAGCGGGACAAGGTCCTCGGCTTCCTGACCAGCACCGCACCCCACGTGACGGCGCGGGCTACCACCACTACTTCTTCCGGCCCTGGCGAGGCC
Source organism: Streptomyces sp. NA02950 (assembly GCF_013364155.1). NCBI lineage: Bacteria > Bacillati > Actinomycetota > Actinomycetes > Kitasatosporales > Streptomycetaceae > Streptomyces > Streptomyces sp. NA02950. The sequence continues at coordinate 39,348 of NZ_CP054916.1, forward strand.
GCTTCACGACCCCGGAGGAACCGATGACGACATCCGCGACCGACCGCCACGGGGCACGGCCCTCGCTGAGGGAGACGGTGGCCCATGAGGTCATCGCCGCAATCGCTCAGCACCGCGTGGTGGACACACGGCAGTTGCAGGCCCTGCTGCTCCCCGACGGCAGCCGTCAACACATGTCGGAAGTGCTGACAAAGCTCCGCAAGGAGCACCTGATCGACTGCGTCACCCTGGCAGGAACCCACCGGCTGCGAGCGTGGTTCCTCACCCGGCGCGGCGTGCGGGCTACGGAGTCGTGGCCGGAGGTCCGCAGGCGAGCCCAGTACCCGATCACGGGCAGGACTGTCGCGTCGCTGACTGCCGCTCACGCCCGCGCGGTGGTCGATACCCATCTGGCCTTCGTCCGCGATGCACGCCGGCACGGGGATGAGCACGGGCCCTGGGATTGGATTCCCGAGACCACCCACAACCTGACTGATGGCGAACTCCTCCAGGCCGACGCCCTGTTGCACTACAGCGCAGCCTCGCTTGAAGGTAATCGCGCGCAGCTGCGCGCGTTCATCGAGGTCGATCGGGCGACGACGAGCAGTGGCACGCTCGCGAGCAAGCTCATCCGGTACGCCCGCTTCTACGCTCACACCCATGTGCCGGTCCTCGGGCGCCGCTCGGCGGCAGCCCAGCAGACGGCAGCCCCTGGGTGGCAGCGCTGGTACCCGGTCTTTCCGCGCGTGCTGTTCGTCTTGACCAATGCCAGCCCGGTGACCTACCAGCACCGCATCGAGGACCTTCAGGCCATGGTGGCCGAGCATCCGCTGGTCGCCCGTATGGCCGCGAAGGTGCCCCTCGGAGCGGCGGTGCTGTCCGAACTTGAGGAGCGCGGTCCCCGCGCGCCGGTCTGGACTCCGCTCGGCGGCCTCCCGGAAGCATGGCGTTCGCTGGAGGCCCCCGCAGGGCGCTGTGCGTGGACAGACCTGTAGCCACTTCCTCACAAAGCGAAGCATTTCCAGTCAAATGCCCTTGCCAGTGGGCAAGTTGCGGTACAGCGCAAGCCGTGTGTCGGTATGTCGCTTGCGCTGTGTAGTGGTTCGAGTACTAGCATCGGAAGTCCGAAGCGCGTTTTGCGATTCGCAAAACCATGGTGTCGCCGCGGGCGCGGTTGGCTGGCACGGGACGGGAGCGGCGTGTTCGAGGACAGTCCGGCGATTCTGCGCAAGGTGCTCGCCCGGCACCTCCAGACTCTGCGGGAGCGGGCCGGACGCAGCTTCACCCAGGCGGCCGGCGAGCTTGGACTGCATCACACCACCGTGCGGCGCATGGAGCGTGCGGAGCACCGGCTGCGCATCTCGGACCTTCGAGCCCTTCTCTCCTACTACGGAGCTGACGAGGCTGAGGTCCGCGCCCTGGTGGCGCTGGCCGAGCGGGCGGCGCTGAAGAACTGGTGGGAGCCCTACAGCGATCTGCTGGACGGGCCGATGACCAACTGCCTCACCCTGGAGAGCGGAGCGGCCCGGATCCGGGCGTACGCGCCATGGGAGGTGCCCGCGCTGTTGCAGACAGCGGAGTACGCCCGTGCGATCGCCCCGCGACCGGAGCCCGACCGCTGGATCGAACTCCTCGAACGACGCCAGGCGCTGCTGGACAGCGACGGCAGCCCCATGTTGTGGGCAGTGCTCGACGAATCGGCACTGCGGTGGGAGGTCGGGGATTGCAAGGTCATGACGGGCCAGCTCGCCCACCTGCTGACCATGGCCTCCCGACCGCACATCACTATCCAGGTCGTTCCCTTCTCTGCCGGTCCCGCGCCAGCAGCCCGTGCCGGCGCGTGCTGCGTCTACCGGCTTCGGCCGAAGGAGCTGCCCGACATCGTGTGCGCGGAGCAACTGGAGGGCCTGGTCTTCGTGGACAAACCAGCGGCGGTGGCGGCCTACACCGAGGTCCTGGACCAGACAGCAGGACAGGCCACGCCCCGCGGGGAGCCGACACGCCGGTTACTGGAGGGGATTCATGAAGACTGGAGAAGATCAGCATGACCTCTGATGATGCCCTCCACGCGCACGGCGCGCGGCTCTACGCCGGATTTCTGAGCAAGCGGGGAGAGAAGGACAGCTGGCCGGGAGACATGCAGTTGGCCCAGCGGATCCGGGCGCAGGTGCCCAACGTCGAGCTGATCGCCCGCAACCAGCGCAGCTTCCTGATACGAGCGGTGCGGACCCTGGTCGGCCAGTACGGGCTGCGCCAGGTCCTCGACGTCGGCTCGGGGCTTTCTCACGAGCCCAATGTGCATCAGGTCGCGCAGGAGATCTCTCCTGACTGCCGGGTCGCCTACGTCGACCGGGACGCGGTGATCAGCGCGAACCTGGCGGCCTCCCTGCACCACGACGACCGGGTCGCCCACGTCACCGCTGATGTCCGCGACCCGGATTCCATCCTGGGCTCCCCCGAGGTACGCAGGATCATCAACTTTGAGGAGCCCGTCGCCCTGCTGCTGGCCTCGGTGTTCCTCTTCGTGCAGGACGATGCCGATCCGGCGGGCATCATCAAGCGGTTGGTCGCCGCGCTGCCCTCGGGCAGCTACGTGGCCTTCAGCCAGGGCACCTACGACTACGACGACGACCGGCGCCCGGTCTACAACCTGACGCGGATGTATGGCGAGGGCGGGGTGATCGTCACTCCACGGAGCAAGGCGACCATCGCCGGATTTCTGGACGGGGCGGGCCTGGAGGTCCTGGAGCCCGGCATCGTGGCCACCAACCGGTGGAGACCCGACGACACCGAGACAGGGCTGGAAGCCGACTCCTGCATTCACGCCGCTCTCGCCTACAAGCCGCTTTGACGGTGCATAAGAACGCGATCTCCACCGGTTTGCACCTGATCAATTCCATTGCCAGCGGCCCGGATGGCTTCCGGATCGCGTCGTCAGCACTCAATGAGGGGGTTCTGTGACACCGCCATCTTCATCCGCTCGATCCGCACTCCGTCGCGGCAGGAGGGACCAGGTCACACGGTATTGGGCGGTTGCGGTCGGCGTGGCACTGTCTGTCTCCTCGTGCTCTGGCGGTGACGGGAAGTCGGAGGAGTCCAAGCACCCTTCGAAACCGGCCGCTTCGTCGCCACAGTCCTCGCAGACCACGGCCAGCTCTGACCCACAGGCTCCTGATAAGCGCGACGTACTCACCGCCTACCGGCACTACTGGGACGAACAAGTCAAGGCCTATTCGAAGGTGACCGTCGAGGGCACCGACCTCGACGAATACGCCAGCGCCGACGCTCTGGCCAGGGCAAAGAGCGACGTGATGAGCCTGAAGAAGGCCGGCGTCGTGGCCAAGGGAGCGCCGGTCAACGACGCCAAGGTCTCCGGTCTCGACATGGACCGGAAGGTGCCTCGAGCAACGATCGCCGACTGTCTCGACGTCTCGAAGTGGACACGTGTCGACCGGAAGACCGGGAAGACCGTGCCCTCCCCTAAGGGGCAGCTCAAGCGCTACGCAACCACGATAAATGCTGAGAAGTGGGGGAAGCAGTGGATGATTTTGAAAGTCACGTCAAAACCCCGCACCTGCTGAAGCGACTGGCGCTGGCGGTCGCCGGCGGCGCCGTCTTCGGTGCCGCGCTGCCCGCGACAGCGCATGCAGACGGAAACGGGTTGTGCGGGGGCACGGACTCCTGGGTGAGTGTCTGCGCAACGGATCCTGGATCGCCCGCCTCCAACGGATCGGAAGCTCGGCACAAGCCTGCCCCGAAGGGGAGCAAGGGCGGAAAGCCGAAGGTCCGGTCCTGCACGGTGAGTCGACTCAATCCGCAGCCACCAGCCGGCAGCGCGGTCTGGAAGGGTCACAAGCCAGGTGACGGCGCCATCTACACGCGTTCCTGCATCTTCGACGCGTCCACCGCCGCATCCACCCTCGGTGTTCCGCTACCCCTCCAAACGTTCTGGTCTGCCACACCTCCCGCAGCGACGGGACCGGATCCCGCCCAGCTGGCGCAGCAGGCCGTCGACAAGATGCAGCTGAAGGGGCCGGACATCGTCAGCCCGAGTGCGACGGGCCGGTGGGCGGTGGGTGTTCCGGTGTGGATGCACGTCGGCAAGTCGGCGACCACCTACGGGCCGAACTCGGCCACGGCATCGGCGGGGGCGGTGACGGTGACAGCCACGGCCAAGGTCTCGAAGATCAAGTGGGCAATGGGCGATGGGTCCACGGTGACCTGCACCGGAGCAGGCACGCCGTACCAGAAGGCGTACGGGAAGCGGACCTCGCCAGACTGCGGCCACACCTACGCGCAGACCTCCGCGACGGAGTCCGGCAAGGAGTTCAAGGTGAACGCGACGTCAACGTGGACGGTGAAGTGGACCGGCGGCGGTCAGTCAGGGGAGCTCACGGAAGTCCGGGAGTCCCAGGTGGAGGTGTCGGTCGGCGAGCTTCAGGCTCTCGGCTGACCCCGGTGGAGAAAGGACGAAGTAGTGAGCAAGACCAAGGACCGTAGCGCGCCAGGCGCCGGAGTTCCGGCGCCGGTGGCGGGGCCGGTGACTCCTCCGCGGGTCTCGGCCCGGCGGAGGAGACCAGGGCTGATCGCCTTGGCCGTGGTGCTGATCACCGGCGGGGGCGCCGGTGGGGCGGTGCTGCTGATGGAGAGCGGACACCGTACCGAGGTGGTGACCGTGGTCCGGGCTGTGCCGGTGGGCCAGGTGATCACTGACCGGGATCTGGGCGAGGCGTCGGTCGCGCTGGATCCGGCGGTGAAGGTGGCGGACCGGTCCGATGTGGTGGGCAAGCGGGCTGCTGTGGAGCTCAAACCCGGCTCGCTGCTGTCCAGCGGGCAGGTGACCAGCGGTTCCCTGGTGAGGCCCGGTGAGCAGGTTGTTCCGGTGGGGTTGAAGCCGGAGCAGGTGCCCGCGAGTTCCCTGGCGCCGGGGCAGAAAGTCCAGATCGTCCAGGTGCCCGGTGAGGACGAGGAGGCGAGCAAGGCCCAGGCCGAGCCGATCTCAGCTCGCGTGGTGAGGGTCGGCGACCCCACGCCTGGAACCGGATCGGTGGTCGTCGACGTCGCGGCGGATCGCACCGAGACTCCCCTGCTGGCGGCATGGGTGTCCACGGGGAAGATCCGGCTGCTGATCGATGCGCAGGGCGGTGCGTGATGCCGGTGATCGCTTTGGCGGGCTGTGCGGGCTCGCCAGGTGTGACGACGACGGCGCTGGCGCTGCTGCTGTCCTGGCCCCTGGATCCAGGGCGCCGGGTGGTGCTGGCCGAGTGCGATCCGGACGGCGGATCGGTGCTGTACGGGCTGCTTCAGGGCTCGCTCGGAGACCAGTACGGGCTGAAGAACCTCTCCGTGGCCGCCCGCAAGGGGGAACTGCCCGAGGCCTTCTGGCGGCAGCTGGTGGACATTTCCGGTGACGACCGGACCGCGCAGCCGGAGGGTCATCGTCGAGTGGTGCTGCCCGGGCTCACTGACCCTGCGCAAGCGGCAGCTCTGGCTCCGGCCTGGGATCAGCTGGCTGACCTGTTCGCGGGGATCGAGCGGCACCCTGAGTATCCGCATGACGTGCTCATAGACCTGGGCCGGGGTGGGGCGTTCGGCCCTTCGGCGGCCCTGGCTCAACGGGCCGACCTGCTGGTGATAGTGGCTCGATCGACGATGCGCGCAGTTCAGTCGGTGCAGGTGCGCCTCGAGGCGCTTCGGGGCCGGGTCGGTGAGGTCGGCCTGCTGTTGGTGGACGAGGGCCCGTATTCGGCCGGGGAAGTGCAGAAGCTGCTGAAGACGCCTGTCCTTGGCACGCTGCCCTACCGGCCGTCGCAGGCCCGGGTGTTGTCGGACGGCGCGGAGCAGCCTGCGCGCTTCGCCCGGAGTGAGTTGATGCGGGCTGTGCATGGGGCGACCACGCCGTTGCGGCAGCGGGCCGCGTTGCGGCGTGCTCGCCTGGCTCCCCGCGGTGGGTCGGTTGCCGGGGGCAGGGAGGTGAGGACGAGTGCGTGGTAAGCCCTTGCACCCAGACCCGACGGTTCGGATGCCGCCGCCGTCGACCGCTGACACTCCGGTCTCCGCAGGCACCCTGCGGAGCCCGGGTGTTGCGGCGGGGAGCGCGGGACAGCACCAGGTACTCGGAGCGGCGGTGCCGTCGCTGGTGGTGGATCGGGATGCTGTCGCACTGGTCAAAGACCGCGTGGCCCGGCAGGTGACCGACTTCCGGAAGGCCTCGCCGATGGTGGGCGTGGACACCGTGGAGCAGCGTGCCCGAAACTGGATCAACGAGGCGGTGGCGGAGTGGTCGGACGCCGCCGCGGCCGAGCGCGGAGTGAGTCCTACAGCGGCTGAGGACGCGGCGCTGCGCCGGGCGGTGTTCGACGAGCTCTTCCGGGCCGGCCGTCTCCAGCAGCACCTGGACAACCCCCAGGTCGAGAACGTGTTCATCAACGGGCATGACGAGGTCTGGCTGGACTTGGCCGGTGGACAGCGGGTCCGGGCTGAGCGGGTGGCCGACTCTGAGGAGGAACTTCGGGAATTGCTTCGGCGCCTGGCCAGCGGTGACGGCGGCCAGAGCGAACGCACCTTGACCACGGCCAGCCCGATGCTGGCGCTGCGACTCGCGGACGGATCGCGGTTGCAGGCTGTCACCGAGGTGAGTCCGCGGACCTATGTGACCATCCGTCGGCACAGGGTCCAGGATGCCGATCTCGAGGAGATGATGCGTCTGGGCATGGTCAGCCCCACGCTGTCGGCGTTCTTGTCTGCGTGCGTGAAGGCGGAGAAGAATGTGCTGATCGCGGGCCCGCAGGCAGCCGGTAAGACGTCGCTGATGCGGGCAATGCTCAAGGAGATCGGCCCGGACGAACGGTTCGCGACCATCGAGACCGAGTTCGAACTGTATGCCCACAAGAACGGGTTTCACCGCCAGGTCGTGCCGATGGAGGCGCGGGAGTCCAATGGTGAGCGCGGCCCGGATGGGCGGCTGATCGGCGAGATCACGCTGATGGACCTGATGTACCGGGCGCTGAGGATGTCGCTGTCGCGGATCGTGGTCGGCGAGGTCCGGGGCCCGGAGATCGTGGCGATGCTTCAGGCGATGACCAACGGGCAGGGCGGGAATCTGTGCACCCTACATGCCTCCGATCCCGGGGTGGTCTTCGACCGAATCGCTGAGCTGTATCTGCTGGCGCAGGGCAACATGTCCGAGCAACTGGCGTACCGGCAGGCGGCCAACGGGCTGGACTTCATCGTGTTCGTACGGATGCTGGATGAGTCGAAGATCGGCGGGCAGCGTCACCGGTTCGTCTCCCATGTCCTGGAGGTCACCGGCGTCGGTGAGTACGGCCGCCCCGCTACCAACGCGATCTTCACCCCGGGTGAGGAGTTCGGCGAGGTCAGGGCCGTGCCGAGGATGCCCCCGTCCTGCCTCGCAGACCTCCGCCGCGTCGGGTTCCAGGACCACCTGCTGAACGGCGCATACGACAGCTGGGCTGGGCAGCCGCTGTCGCTGAAGGTGGCCACGGCATGACGAAATTGATCATGATGGCGTGCGGGATGGCCGTCGCCGGAGGTGTGGTGGCCCTGGCACTGGGGGTGGTGGGCACCACCGGCCCTGCGCGGCCGAGTCTACTGGCCCAGTTCAGGGCCCGGAAGGCGGGCCAGCCCGACCCGCTGGAGCTGCGGATGAAGCGACAGGCCCGTCTGATGGCCGGGATCACGCTCGGCCTGGCGGTGTGGCTAGTGACCGGGGTATTCGTGGCCGGGGGCCTGGTGGCACTCACCGTCGTGGGGTTGCCCTGGCTGCTGTCGCCGACCAAGTCCTCCCAGGCCCGGATCATCCAGATGGAGGCTCTGAGCCACTGGGCGCGCCAGGTGGCAGATGGTCTGAGGGTCGGGCGGGGACTGCAACAGGCCCTGACCGCGAGCCGGAAGGGCGCTCCGGCCTCGCTGGAGGAACCAGTGGAGGCCTTGGCGGACCGGCTCCAGCTCGGCTGGAACCCCGAGGACGCCCTGCGCGAGTTCGCCGACGAGCTGGGCGATATCACGGCAGACAAGCTGGTAGCCGCTCTCATTCTGTCCATCGCCGACCGTGGTCCGGGGCTGGCGCAGTCGCTGGAGGACCTGGCCGAGACCATCCGTGAGGAGGTCGGCAAGCGCCGCAAGAGCGAAGCGGACCGAGCCAAGTCACGGCAGACGGTGCGCTGGATGGTGTTCATCACCCTGAGCCTGGTGGGCTTGGGCTTTCTGGTGCCCAGCTACACGGCGCCGTACGGCACGCTGCTCGGCGAGCTGGTCCTGGCCGCGGTGTCCGCAGGTTTCATCGCCGTGCTGACGTGGATGCGGTCGCTGGCCGAGTACCGGCCCATCCCCCGCTTTCTGGCCCCCGATCCGCGCAGCCGTGTCCGCAGCACGGTCGACCCGGCGACGGCCGTCGGACGGGAGACTTCATGAGTACCAGCCTTGCTGTTCTGTCCGGATGCACCACCGGGGCGGGGTTTGCCCTGCTGGTGCGGGAACTGCTGCGTCCGCAACCGTCGTTGGCGGCAGCCCTTCAGCGCACGCCTCCCGGCGGTGCCCAGCAGAGTGAGGCGCCGCGAGACCGGGACGCGGTCTGGGGCCGCTGGCTGGTCGACCGCTTCGGCGACCTGCCCGGGGTGCGGATTCCGACCCAGAACCTCGCCCTGCTTCAGCAGACCCCCGAGCGGTTTGTGCTGACCAAAGTTGCCTTGGCAGCCCTGGGGCTGCTGGCCCCGGCGGTTGCCGCCACACCGTGGCTGCTGCTGGGCGTCGGCATGCCGTTCTACGTGCCGGCCGTGGCCGGGCTCGCCGTCGCAACGCTGCTGTGGATCATGCCGGACCTGTCTGTACGCGACCAGGCCAAGCGGGCCCGGGAAGAGTTCGCCCACGCGCTCACCGCCTACTTGGACCTGGTGGCGCTCAAGCGCTCCGGTGGTTCCGGGCCCACCGAGGCCATGGAGCGGGCGGCCGCCGTCGGCAAAGGGTGGCCGTTCCAGCTCCTTCAGACCGCCCTGCTGCGGGCTCGTGTTGACCGCATTCCCCCGTGGGAGGCGCTGGAGGAACTCCACCGGGAGCACGATCTGCCCGCCTTGGAAGACATCGCCGAGATCATGCGCCGCTCGGCCCATGACGGAGCCGCCGTCTACACCAGCTTGCGGGCCCGCGCCCAGAGCCTGCGCACCGAACTCCTCGAGGCTCAGGCAGCTGAGGCGAACGCCAACAGCGAGCGGATGACCGCCCCCGGTGCCCTGCTCGCGGTGCTGGTCATGCTGCTGATCGCCTTCCCAGCTGTTCTCCGGATCCTCGAGACCTAACTCCCGATCACCAAAGAGGGGAAACCCCTGTCATGCGTTACTTCGCCGCGAAGACCGCTGTTGTGCTGGCCGCCGCTCTGAGTCGGGGGCTGAAGGAGGTCCGGCGCCGTCCCGACCGGGGCGACATCAGCATCACGACCATCATCATCTGGGTGGCGGCCATCGGCGGCGCCATCGCCATCGCCGGGACCATCGCCGCCGTGGTGGCGAAGTACAACGGCAAGCTCTCGGGCATCTGATGCCGTCTGTCACATCGACCGCCCAGCAGAGGTGGAGAAGGCGCCTGGCCAGTGACCGAGGCGACGCGTCGGTGCAGATGGCGATCATTTTCCCGTTCGTCATACTGCTCACGATCGTGGTCGTGCAGGCGAGCATGTGGTACTACGCCCGCCAGATCGCCCTGGCCGCCGCCCGGGAAGGTATTGCCGCGGGCCGCACCTATCAGGCCGGGCCTGGCACGGGAGCGAACCGCGCCCGCGAGGTGCTGGACCGCACGGCCGGCGACAGCCTGCGCCGGGCCACGGTGTCCTCGGCCGGGAGCACGGGAGAGCGGATACGCATCCAGGTCAGTGGCGCGGCACCGTCGCTGCTGCCATTCGTGCCCGACCTGCCGGTCACCCAGTCCGCGTCCGGCGCTGTGGAGCGCTTCACCACGCCGGGGGGATGAGGCGGTTGCGTACTCTCCGGAAGCGCATGCGCGAGGACCGGGGCAGTGAGGCGGTGCAGGCCGCCATCATCACCCCCCTGTTAATCATGCTGGTGTGTCTGGCTCTCGCGGGAGGCCGTCTGGCGATGTCGGGCTCGAAGATCGACGCCGCCGCTGAAGATGCCGCGCGGGAAGCCTCCATCGCGCGAACGTCAACCACCGCCCAACAAGCGGCTACCGCGGCTGCGCGGGAATCCTTGCGCGACCAGGGTCTCAGCTGCGCGAGTACCAGCGTGGACACCAGCGGCCTCAACGCTCCGCTGGGGCAGGCCAGTTCGGTCACCGTGACCGTGCGGTGCACGGTCGACCTCACCGACCTGCTGCTACCCGCCCCGGGGTCCCGCACGCTGACCTCGACCTTCACCTCGGTCATCGACCAGTACCGGCAACGCGAAGGACACTAGATGCGCCTGAACCGAAGCGTGGCCGCGTTCTGCCGCTCCCGCTGTCCCACTGGCGACCGGGGCGGGGTCGCCGTCTACCTGGCCATCTGTGTCCTGCCGCTTCTGGCCATCATCGGTATCGCCGTCGACGGCGGCGGCAAAGCTCGGGCAGTGGAGCGCGCCGATGCCCTGGCCACCGAGGCCGCCCGAGCCGGCGGGCAGGCGATCGACCCCGGCCAGGCCATCCCCGGCCACGCCATCGTCGCCGACCCGCAAGCCGCTCAAGCAGCAGCACGCTCCTATCTGCGCGCCACCGGCACCCACGGCATCGTGCGGGTCTCCCCCGATGGCAAGTCCTTGACCGTGACCACCCACACCACCTACCGCACCAAGTTCCTGGCCGCCGCCGGCGTCGACACCCTCGCCGTGACCGGCCATGGAAAGGCCACCCTTCTCTACGGTGTCGACGCTCCCGAGGAAGGCCCGTAATGCCCCCTCCCCCACTGCCCACGAAACCCCGCCACGCAGTACTGCGCGGCCTGGCCGCCCTCCTGCTCCTGGCCGCCACCATCGCCGGGCTCCCTGTTCTCCTTGCAGTGGTCACCACAGCCCTATGGCACAGCGGCCACGACGACCTCACGCACCTGCTGGACCGCCAGGACACCGGCGGAGCCTTCCTCCTGGCCCTGGTCGCCATCGCCTGGATCGCCTGGGCCCACTTCACCTTCTGCGTGCTCGCCGAGATCCCAGCCCAGCTCCGCGGACGCGCACCGCGGCCCTCCCGCCGGATCAACGTCAGCCGCCACGCCGCTGCTGCCCTGATCAGCAGCGTCCTCGTCCTGCTGCCCACCGGCACCGCACTGGCCACACCCAGCCCGGCGGCCGCAGCCCCCACCGCCGAGTCCACCCCCGGCACCGCCAAGACCCACCACGACCAAGCCCCCTCCCCCACCGCCACCACGGAACGCGGCAAAGGGCAGCACACCTACACCGTGCAGGACACCCGTCCGGCCGAGAGCCTGTGGAGCATCGCGGAGAAGCAACTCGGCGACGGCGAACGGTGGAAGGAGATCGCCGCCCTGAACCAAGGCCGCACGATGACTGATGGCAGCCGCTTCGACGCCGACTCCTTCATCCAGCCCGGCTGGAAACTCCTCATGCCCGGCAGCCCAGGCTCCGGCTCCGGCGACCCTCATCAGGGCGGCTCTGGACGCACGGTCACCGTCGCGCCCGGCGACACACTCTCCACGATCGCCGAGGAGCAACTCGGGGACCCCGAGCGCTACGACGAGATCTTTGACCGGAACAAGGGCCACGCCGGGCCTGACGGCCGCCCCCTCACCGACCCGGACCAGATCCACCCCGGACAGCAACTCCTCCTACCCTCCCCCACCGCCCCGCACGACCGCGACACCCGCCCAGGGACGGATACCGAGCGGCGCCAGTCCGGTGACCACGAGAACAACCACGACAGCACCTCCCCCAGCCCCCGCAAGCCGGACCACGACACCCGCCGGCCGGACGCCAGCCCCCGCCCCCAGAACCCGCGGCATCACCACGACCGGAGCAGGGAGCACACCCCCGGCAGCAAGGACGGCCGTCGCGGCGAGGAGACGACACGACCACCCGCCACCCCGGCCCCCACACAGCAGCACACCGACACTTCGCATCGGTCCACGCCCGAGCCCGCCGCACATTCCGAGGGTGTCTCCGTGCGCACCACCGCGGGGGTTGGTGCCCTGCTGGCCGCCGTCCTGGTCGGCGGCATCGGCCTGCGGAGGCTCATCCAGCAGCGGCGACGCAAGCCCGGCGAGACCATCGCCATGCCCGAGGAGTCCAGCCGGCTGGAGCAGACGCTGACCGCCAGCGCCGCACCCGCCAGCGCCGAACTCCTCGATACCGCGCTGCGCACACTGGCCCACCAGGCCGCCCAAGCAGAGTCCACACTTCCCGTGGTGCGCGGCGCCCGGGTCACCGCGAGAACGGTCGAACTTCTCCCCGACACCCCCGGGGAGCCGATGCCGCCGTTCGCCGCCGGGACTGGCGACTGGTGGGCGCTGGACGCACAGGCCGAACTGCTGGAGCCGGAGCGGGCCCGGCAGGTTCAGGCCCCCTACCCGGGGCTGGCCACACTCGGCACCGATGCCGAGGGCACGCTGTACCTGGCCAACCTGCCCCAGCTTTCGACCCTGCTCATCCAAGGCGATCAGCCGCAGGTGGACGCGGTGTGTACGGCGATCGCGCTGGAAACCGGCATGAGCCCGTGGGCGGACCAGGCCGACATCCTTCTGATCGGCTTCGGACGTGAGCTGCCCCGCCTGCTGCCCACCAGCAGGGCCCGGCACCTCCCCCACGCCGCCGCGGCGATCCGCGACCTGGGCGAGCGGCTTTTGGAAGCGCACCAGGACCCCGAGCTCGGCGCCCAGCTGCCGTGGATGCTGATCTGCGCCAGCCGCATCAGCGAAGAGGAGGCGTGGCAGTTGGCCGACGCCCTCGACAAGGCCCGGGGCCTGAAGGTCGCCGCTGTCCTGCCCGAGAGCGGCATCGGCCATCTCTTCCCCAACGCCGAACAGCTCAACGCGGGAACCGATGAGGAGGCACAGGAACTGGAGGTGCTCGGCGCGCGGATTCAGGTCCAGTCCGTCTCCAGCACGGCCTACGAACAGCTGGTGGCCACCCTCGAAGTCACCGAGCAGCCGTCACGGCCCGCGGACGGCGCATGGGAGAAGGTACCGCCGGAGCCGCCCACGCCCCGCCCCATCCCCGCCCAAGGAGGCGAGGCTCTAGAGGACGCAGGTCCGGGAAACGACGAGCAGGCACCGGAAGGACCTTTCCCCGCCCTGATCGGAGCCGCCAGCGACCCAGCGGGGCTACGGCTCCTCTCCCCCTCCGCGCCTTCCCCCCGTCTCCCGCAGGACAGCGATGACATCGCCGACCCGGTCGAATGCCCCGCTGCTGAGCGAACCGACGTCGAGGCCGCTAAGCCCGAGCTCACCGACGCCGCCGCGGATCCCGGCAGTTCGACGGACCGGAACGCCGGGGACTCCCCCGCTCCGGGCTCTCCCACGGATGACGCGCCGGAGGTACCGACAGCGCGCGATCTACACGCTCCGGAAGTCCGGGTCCTGGGTCCCCTCGAAGTAACCGGCGTCGGGGCCTCCGGGCACGGCCCCAAGCTCACCGAGCTCGCCGTGCTGCTCTACTTCCGGCCCCACCGGGACACCGCGGGAATCTGCGAAGCCATGGACCCGGCCAACCCCTGGTCTACCAGCACCCTCAATTCCCGCATGTACGGGCTGCGCAACAAGTTGGGGGTCGACGCCGACGGCAACCCCTACGTCCCCCGCCGCACCCGCGGAACGGACAGCTACCGCCTGGCCCCCGCCGTTCGCTGTGACTGGACCATCTTCCAGCAACTCGCCGAGAGAGGCCTGACCGCAGCATCACCCACCACCGCGGCAGGCTACCTGGAGCAAGCTCTGAGCCTGGTGCGCGGTCGCCCCCTCGGCGGCCGGGACCTTCCCTGGGCGGCACCGCTACAGCAGGAGATGATCAGCCGGATCATCGATGTCGCTCACACTCTGGCCACCTACCGATCCGACCCCACTCATGGAGAGCTCGACCTCGAGGCAGCCCGCCGCGCCATCGCCGTGGGAATCGACGTCGAGCCCACCGCCGAACTCCTCTACCGCGACTGGATGCGCATCGAGCACGCCGCCGGTAACCGCGGCGGACTCCACACCGCCATCACCACACTCCAGCAGGCCATCCGCACGCTCGACCTCGACCTCGAGCCGGAGACCGAGCAGTTGATCAGTCTCCTGCTCATCAACACTCCGTCCACAAACGCGGTGTAGGAAGAAGGTCAGATGTTGATGAGGCAGCGGCGGCAGGTGGCAACTGACGGAAACGGACACGTGCCTGCAACCTCACCTGGGATCCACAAGGCCTTAATCGCCGTGGTCGTCGCCGGAGCGGTGGTGATCGCCGCGATCGGCTTCGCCGGCTCCTACGCGGCCGTACGCGATCTCGCACATGACAAGGGCTTCGGCGACTTCGCCAACGTCTTTCCCATCGGGATCGACGCCGGGATCGTCGTGCTGCTCGCCCTGGATCTGCTGCTCACCTGGATCCGAATCCCCTTTCCCCTGCTGCGCCAGACGGCCTGGCTGCTGACCGCCGCCACGATCGCCTTCAACGGCGCCGCCGCCTGGCCGGATCCGCTCGGGGTCGGGATGCACGCCGTGATCCCGGTGCTCTTCGTCGTCTCCGTCGAGGCGGCCCGGCACGCGGTCGGCCGGATCGCCGACATCACCGCCGACCGGCATATGGAGTCGGTCCGCATCGCCCGTTGGCTGCTCGCGCCGGTGCCCACCTTCCGGCTCTGGCGCCGGATGAAGCTGTGGGAGCTGCGCAGTTACGACGAGGTCATCAAGCTGGAGCAGGACCGGCTGGTCTACCGCGCCCGGCTGCGGGCCCGCTACGGGCGCGCCTGGCGCCGCAAGGCGCCCGTCGAGTCGCTGATGCCGCTGCGGCTCGCGCGGTACGGGGTACCGCTGAGGGACACCGCCCCGGCGGGGCTGGCCGCGGCCGGACTGGAGACGAACGCGGTCCTGCCGTCCGCGCTTCCGGCCGGCACGAGCACGGGCACGGGGGCGACGGCGGGTGCGGCCGACGCTACCCGGGCCGATGGTGATGACCCGGCTTTCCGGGAAACCCACCCCACACTCAAAGCCGATGGCGCCGGTCCCGCAGCTCCGTCTGCGGCGCCTGCCCCGAGGCTTGCCAACGAGGACGTGGTGCTGCCAGTCGGCGCCCGGGGGCGGCAGCTCGATGGCCACAGCGTGCTGAACGGCCAGGGCGTCCACGTCCCCGAGCAACGCGAGCCAGAGCCGTACCCCGAGCACGAACCGGTAGGGCGACCGTTGGCCGAGACGCCGAACGACATCCCGCTGGACGAGGTGTTCTACGGCGACTTCCGCCACCACCTCGACGACAACGGCACGTTCCCCTCTTCGTTCCAGTTCGGGCAGCTGCGGCAAACTGGTGACGTCACCGAGCTGACAAACCGCGTGCGTCACCCGACAAATGGAGATCACTCCCCCGCTCCCCCGGAGAAGCCGTACGTTCCCTCGGCACCCAGTCAAGAAGCGAACGACGCCCCCACTGGACCTCGCCCTGACACTGCCGAATCACCGAAGAAGCCCGCACCCGAACAGAGACACAGTGATCTACCATCACCCACAGAGACCGTGGCGGACCGCTACTACGACGCCTGGTGCGCCTACCGCGACAAACATGGCGAGCCGCCGAAGGGCGCCCAGCTCTCCCGATGGCTCTACGACCATGGCATAAAGGGACGAAGTAACGGAGCGGTCAGTCCCAGCACCCTGCGCCGTTACATTGCCGCCTTCCCCTGCTTCGAGATCTGGAACGAGCACTGCGACCTCCAGGGCAAAGAGCCGACTGCCGAGCAGCTACTGACAGCCCTGACCGAGCGCGGAGTGAAGCGTAATAACGGGGGCACACCATGGACACTCGAGGACCTTGAGCCCCTACTCCCTGACTTCCATCGGCGGCGCCGACTACGCTCCCCGATCCACCTCCCAATGCGCACCACGACCACTGCGCGATGACAGTTCGCGCTCTGTGCATCAGCCTCAATGCACAGACATCCCGCCTCGAACTCCCTGCTGATCCGACTGCGCAGCACGACGCCTTGCGCGATCTGATCGGGAAAAGCATAGATCGGGCTAAGTACCACCAGCAGGCACTCTTACACGTCCATGGCGATGGAGTCAGGATGCGGCTTCGTCCGACCTGCGTCACCGGCCAGCCCCAAGTCCGTCGATGTGCAGCACCAATGGAAGGTAGCGCTCGTATCTGAGTCAATGTCCCAAGGCACAAGGATCATGCGGCGGCTGCACACGATGGAGGTCTCAGGCACCACCGGAGGTGACGCCGGCGTAAGCGGTCCACTCGGCGGCGAGCCTGACTTGTCATCAGAGGAGCTTCCACTGCTCGAACCTGTCCTGACGACGAAGCCCGTTCACACGTCGCTCAACCTCCTGCAAGCTGCTTGGAGCATGGTTGACCTTCCGGGCATTGGTGGTGACCATCTGCAGCTCACGGATGGCGGCCAACGTACAGTACCCCGACCAGCGTGTGACATCCCAGCCGTAGGCCTCGGCGAAGGCCGCGTAATGCCCTTGTCCGTGGCCGAAACGCCGGCAGTGAACCTCCAGGGTGACCAGATCCCACTCCGGCTGACCGACAGCCACGGTATCCCAGTCGCAGAGGACAGCTTCGCCTTCAACGGTGTGGAGGGCGTTTCGGTGCTGCGGATCGCCCTGTATCACCCCCTCTGGTAGCTCGAACTGCACCGCACCAAGGTCGGCCTCAAGCTGATCGGCATACTCGACCAGAAACGACAGTCCCTCGTCGGGAAGGCAGGTGCTCGCCGCGAGTGACCGTCGGATCGTAGTGAGGTTGTCGTGATTCGGTAGAGCCACGGGTGGCGTGGTGATTGCGTGGAGGGCGCTAAGAGGCTTGGCGAGCTGGGCTGCAGCAACCGGATGATCAGGCTGGGGTAGGTAAGACCAGAAGGTAATGGCGTGCCGGTCAATGACGACGGGCTGGTCGGGGAGAAGCAGCGGGACGGTGGGGAATCCAGTATCCATAAGCCAGCGGACGAATTTGACCGTGCGCGCTACGTCATCGACGCGCGATCCCCTTCGCGCGATCTTGGCGACGACATGTTCCTTTTCGAGAAGGATGACCGCATTGGTGTGCCCTCGAAGGAGGCGTGCGTCGGAGCAGTCAAGGCCGATGGTCGCGCAGCCTCGTTTCAGGACCTGATGCATCTCGGACTCATCGAACCCGCCAGGGGCAGGTGCCGCTTCTGTCATGGGGTCCAGGCTGACCGATGAGAGGCGGTGCTGTCACCTCTGTCCAGGAGGGCGGCCAAGGATCTCGTGGAGCTGTCGTGCAGCTCGACCTCTCTGCGTATCGGAGGGAAGGGCCCCGATGACCTCGCGAGCTCGCTGTTCCACGATCGGAGTGCGGTGCTCCGGGGAGATTCTCAGGAACGTGACGCTAGCCAGTTGGCACGCCTCGACCGGATTGCCCTCGTGAGCCAGGCAGATGGCTGCCTCGAAACCGAGGAGTGCAGGGTCGATTCCAGTCTTGGTCGGGTAGAGCCGAAGGGCGGCCTCCTGAACGCGACGTGCCTGGCCTGTGCGACCCAGAGCTGTCAGGGTCCCACTCTCGTAAAGCCTAAACCTTCTCTCGGGAAAGGCGAATGCGTCGTTCTCTGTTGAGCCTCCGGCCTTGCTTTGCTCGAACGCCGCAGTGGCGTGCCGGAGCGCAGCATCCGCACCCTCGACATCACCCAGCTTCGCCAAGGCGCGTGCCTCAGCCGCTGACGCGAATGCCGCAGTGGCGCTGGGCCGACCGCGGCATATGATCCGAGCCTCCCGGGACAGACTGACCGCTGCCTCCAGCGGACCATAGTAGAAGGGCAGCATCGCGGCCTGTGCCCTCACCCTTGCCCGCACCTCGGTATTGCCGCTGTCATCCGCCGCGTTGCGCGCCGTGGCGTACCAGGACTGCGATCGGGGCAGTTGTCCCAGCTTCATCAGGGCATCAGCAATCAAGGTGGCGAGCATGGCAGTCAACTCCGACAGCCGGACCTGGACGGCAGCTGGCTGCCGGCTCACTGCCAGGTCCTCTACCTCCGACAAGTGGCCGAGGAGCACTGCGATCATCGGCGCAGGTGGCGTGTAGACATATTGCTCGCGTGCCCAGAGCACCTGCTCATCCAACAGATCCAGCTGGGTCGCACTGACAGTACCAACCGCCAGCGTGCGGTCCACCGACCGTCGTGCCGCGTCCACTTGCTGTTCGAAAGACCCGGCCACGAACGGCCCCGGCGAGACCGGGGGTGCAACTAGCGGATCAACAGGAACAGCAGTACTCGACGAATCCTGGACGGCTGCGGCTGCGGGCCCAAACCCCAAATCCTGGGATCCACACCCGTAGTACTCGCAGAGCAGTCCGACGGTGGCAGGGCGCGGTTGGTGCCGACCAGTCTCCCAGTGCCCAAGCTGATCACCATCCACCCTTGGAGCGTCTGCACGCCCCTTGCTCAGGGTATTCAGACCGTCAGCGACTTCCTTCAGGGTCAGCCCCCGGGCCAGGCGCTGGGCACGCAGCGAGGTTACCGAGCAGTGAACCCGGATGGCTTGCGCCACCTGGCGGGGGGACTCGCCACGCCGATAGGCCATCTCCCTTAGCTGCTTGGCGCATGACGGACGGTGCGGCTTCACGTCCACGATTTCCCCCTCAGCTGGCTCTTTACTCAGAAAGGGTAGTGACGTCCTATCGGCTATGCGTTCAAAACAGCGATCTCTTTACAGTGAAGCGCCCGAATCAGTAACTTGACGCCTTCCAAAGTCACTGATCAGTGATGCATCAAGGTTGTCCGCTCGTGGCGCCAGGGGGGAATCTTGCTGAACTCGAACGGCCAACAAGCTTCTCAATGGCTAGAGGCCTGACATCGCGTCACCGAGTCTACGAGTGCCGTGGTTCCGAAGAATGGCATCCGGCGCAGAACAGGAGGTGAATATCGTGACAGCCGCCCTGCAGCGTACAGACACGATGGAACGTCACCGTTCCCAAGCAGCGGGAGAGCTCGAGAGTCTCCCGCAGTCCGTCGTACCAGTCCTCTGCACGGGTGAGATCTCGAGCCGCCAGCGCCGGAATCTAAACGTCGAGCCTGCCCGGCTCGTCCCAGCGGCAACCGTCCATGCGTTGATCACCGCTCTGCACAAGTCGTTCGTCTCCGACGAGGGAATCGACGACGACCTGGACACGGCCATCGGCTTGCAGTCCGCCCTGCTCACCATGGAGGACGTTCAAGGACTGGCACCGCGCATCCACCGCCACCTGCACCAGTTGCTGAACATGCTGGTCCAGCGTGCCGCCAGAGTCCAAAGTCCGGATCTCACGGTGTTCGCGAACCGAGCTCGCCAGCTTGACCTTCACACCCTGCCCGCTAATTTCGCATCAGCCCGAGGATACGTGCGCCGACTGGCACTGCTCACCGAAGACGTCCTCGAGGTGCTGAGAGCCGAGGCAGCAGACACAGCTGGCTCCACCTCGGTCGAGGAATGGTGGTCAGTATGACCATGCCCCGCGGCTACTGGTGCCAGGTCATCTACACGGAACCAGGCCAGCGCGACGCCGTGGCACTGAGCACAACGACGGGCTTCCCCGGCCGCACGATCACCTGGCTCAGGACGAACGTACGGAACATCGCCGTCAATCTGGATCGCGACTCCTTCGGCATCGTCTGGGCATGGCTCGGCGACCACCAAGGCGCGGGCGCCGCCGTCCACAATCTGCACAAGGACATCCCCTACACCGCACGTCTTGGTAGTAACGAGCGCCCTGTGTGGCTCATCGTCCACCCGGTCTCGTGCCTGGACCTCGTCGATACCTGCACTGGCTCCTCCCCACGCGTCTTGTCCGCTCTCAGCCCGGTCCGCGTGCTTCACGGTCAGACGGCGAGCCCTCTGCACTGCCCTGCCCAACGGAGGTCCGCATGAACAGCCTGCCCCCGTCTAATGACCGAGCGGCTCTCGTGATGGCTGCGCACGAGCTACGCTCCGCTCTGCAACAGGCGGGGATCAACGGTCCATGTCCCGCGATCGGACTGCACGGCCCTCTCATCGGGCTCAGTACCGTCACCTCTGCTGAGGCCGTTGAGCTGGCCCGATTGATCCGCAAAGGCATGCGAGAGACCTTCAAGGTTGCCCGGCGACTGCGAAGGGGGTTCCTCGCGCACGACCTGGACGTGCCTGACCTGAAGGTGGACAGCGGTCGCATCATGCTCGGAGAGGTCTCCGTTCCCACCGCCGCGCGACTCGCCATCCTGCTCGGCGCCCCACGGGACGAAGTCGAAGCCGGAGCCGACGCGAGGGAATGCGCGGCCAGGTGGGCCCACCAGGTGCGAGTTCGTGACCTGCTCTCCGACGCGTACAAGGCCGTCACCGGTTGCCTTCTTGTCGATCTGTACGCCCACCCGGACTGCATCCGATGCAATCAAGAGCCTGCCATCCAGCTCGGCACCATCGATATCGATCCCGCCCAGCGTCTGCTGGCAACCCTTCGAGGCACCGTTCCCTGAAGCCGGTCGCCGGTGCGGACCGGAATCGACGCACCGGCGGCCTCTCTACGTGGGTCCTCTCTGTCCCGGTGCGGACGCCATACACCCGCCCCTATGGCAGCCCCGGGACACCCCCGGAAAGGACGGCGCCACTGCCCATCCACCATCGCTGGGAGCTGGTGCCCCGGCCGCCCTCGCCCGCAGTCACCGAGTGGCGGCCGGCCACGGCCATCCCCTAACCCATCCCCTGGACCACATCGAGGAGACATCTGTGTCCGCCGTGCCCACCGCGTAGGCAGGGCGAACCCGAGCCCGGCCGGGGTTCATCCGCGCCCTCAGCGGCTGGCAATGGAGCAGATGCTGTGCCATGTGTGCGAGCTGGAGGCCGAAACCAATGAGCTGGGTGTGCTGTGGATGGAGCCCCATTGACCCTGCAACCCCCATCCGCCCGTCAACGGCCCGCCCACCGGTCTGCGTGTCCTGCGCCATGGATCACGGGACCGGTGCCCGGATCAGGTGAACCGGCGTGCACACCTTCCGTGTTACGCCCCCGATGCCCGAGTACGTCATGGGCACACACCACTACCCGAGCCTCAACGGAGTCCTGGCCGCCCACGGCTCACTGGAGACGAGCTACCAAGACAGCGAAGTGACGTAGATCCTGGCGCACCTGCCCATCTCCCTCGACGACTCCTTCATTGGCAGTACAGCGTCTCCGCGGAGCCCCTCGTCAGCCGATCTCCAACCACCGCACGACGTTCCCCACCCCGCAGGAAGGACCAGCCCCATGTGCCCGCACACCCCAAGGTGCCCTGCGGCCGACGCCACCGACGCGGACGCCGCCCACCCCATCGCCATCCGTTTAGAACAGGGCTGGACACTGCTGTGCAACGGTGTCCTGCTCTTCGACGACACCGGCGAGATCAGGCCTGATCTGGAGGTCGTCCCACCCCGCCGCGTGGCGACCACCGCACATGGGGAGAAGGCGGCAGCATGAGCGGCGAGGTGCAGAGGCAAACAGCAGAATCCAGCTCCACACCCTCGGACTCCGCAGGCACCCGTCGTGCGTTGCGCGCTGACCTGCTGCGCCTGGGGCGGATCGGCGGCGCAAGGTCCGCGAGCTCATCTGCCGCCGTCATCGAAGGCCACGCCCTCATCGACCGACACACCGACCCGTGGGTGCCGCTGGCCGAGTGCCGCCGAGAAGCCGCAGCCGGTTCACCAGCGGACCAGGCCCGATGGTCCCGGCTGATCGAGGCGGTCACCCACCCTCCGAACCCGACCGATGCGTCGTACGAAAAGCTGATCGTACGCGTGGGCAATGCACGAGACCTCCTACGCACACTGGCGGACACCCTGCCTCCGTTCGTGCCGGTCGCAGATGTCGCCCAGCGGATCGAGCAACGGATCAAGGCAGGTACCTACCCTCCCGGTGCGGTCCTGGCACCTGGCCGGATCGCCGCGGACCTGGCCCTCCCTCTCCAAAGCGTCCATCTGGCCCTGGCTGACCTTGCGGACACAAGCGTGATCGAGCAGCAGGCCAACGGTCGCGCCCGAGTCCCCGGTGCACACCCTCTCAACGACCGGCCCCGCCAACTCGCCCAACACCTACGCGAACTGGCAGCGGGCGGCGCCTTCAGTACCGGCACAGCACTGCCGGACCGACGGGAACTGTGCCGCATCCTGGTCACGGGAAAGAAGCCGCTGGCCATCGCACTGCGCCTCCTGCTCGAAGAGGGCTTGCTGGAGCGCGGTACTCACCGGCGGCTGACCGTGCGTCGAGATGCAGTGAAGCAAACCAACCCAGCCCCGCGCCGCCTTCCCGAACCAGCCCCGAACCTGAAGGGCCTTCACACAGACGAGATCCGAGAGGCAGTACGCCAGGCACGCACCTGGTGGAACGCACGACTCTCACCAACGCCTGGCGCACTGGATCAGGTCATCGACCAGCTCAACGCGGCAGCTCATCAACTAGCCGACCGGGCCCAACGTGGGCCCCTCCCGCCATCCACCACGCGCCAGGAGTTGTCCACTCTTATCGCGCGCACGACCATCACAGCCACCGCCGTACACCATCCCCACTACCAGCTCCGGATATGGCACACAGCCTGCCTCGCCACGGCCGTGGGCGACCTGCTGGCGCTCCTCGACGTCATTGACCGCTTCCGCCCGGTCGGCTCCACCACGACCCCCTTACGGCGTGACGTCGAGAGCGCGCTGCTGCATGTGCGGTTACCCGCCGTCGAATCAACCTGACGAAGAGGGAAGCGGCCCGTGTACACGGTCTCGGGCATGGACGTGATCAGGTACCGCTCATTGAGTCGGACCACCACGTCATCCGGCTCACGTCGACAGTGACTGGCTTTCGGACAATCTCAACCACCTGTCCGTCGAGACCTGACGGGGGCGGCCGGTCCGGCGCGTGGAAGCGGAAGGGGCAGGCACCTTGCCTAGACGTTGCGACGCAGCAGCTGACCTGCCCCAATGCCGCTACGACTTCGGTCAGTTGAGCTAACGGAGGAGTACGCGGCAGCGACCGGAACGCGATCGCCAAGGTCGGCTGCTGAACGTCAGACCTTGTGAACTGATACCTCGAACCACCGGAAGGAGGACCGTCCCATGGCTGAGTGGCTGCCCGAACACGATGAGGCGACACGTCTGCGTAATACCGGATGGTGGGGCGTTCCCAGCCATGTCATCCGAGCCCACTCGCTGGCCGTCCCGGACGACCAGCTCCCCGGGGGCGAGGCATCTCCGAGCGGCATGTCCTAATTCTCATCTCCTGGCCTTGAACGCACCACCCATCGGGGGCCAGGTCGGCAAGAGCACATCCATTCCCTACTGGAGGAACAGAGATGGCAACGACGACGAGCAGTACATCGCCGCGCGACCTCGCTTTGACCCAGACAGCGGACGAGCCGGACGGCTTCGTCCTCGACATCACCCTGCTGGAGATCGCGGACCCCGCCGGTCTGGTCAACATGACCGACGACAACTGCGGTTCCACTTGCCAGAAGACGACCTGCATCAGCGCCGTCTGACCCTCGGTCGGCCGGGCGCTTCCTGGCGGGGTATCACCGCCAGGTGGCGTCCGGCTGTCAGCACCGAACTACGACTCCGGGAAGGCCACGTGAGGTCAACAGATATCGCCGCGAGGGGCTATCGCGCGATGGACTGGGCGTTGATCCGGTCGGTCCCCCACGGCTCGCTGTCCCTGCCAGCGTGGCCGAACCTGAGCGGCACCGCTGACGGCCAGGTCTATCAGCAGGTGGAATGGCTGCGACGGGTCTGGGCGACCGCCGCCGTCTCCGAGGCGATCAGCTACGCCAGCCCAGGACTCGCCCGGCAAGTCCAGCACCTGCGGGCCTCAGATGCCCCGGAGCCGCGGCAGACCCGCCGTGCGGCACTTTCTGTGGCCCGCTACCTGCTGCGGATGACCGGGCGTCCCACCCCGTCCGGCCTGTTCGCCGGAGTAGCACACGCTTCGTTCGGAGACCGACCCGACCTGCGGTGGGGCACAAACCATCGGGCGGTGGCCCGAGCCGACGCCGAGTGGAACCGGTCCCCCACCATGCTCTGGAACGGCGGAGTAACCTTCCCCAAGTCATGCAAACAAGCCCAACAACCCACCAACCGCCGCGACGCACCCTCATCCAACTCCAGGCACTCAGCGATCCGCCGCCGGGACCGATGCCCCAGCATCACATCCCACAACCGACCAGCCATAGCCGCCGTATCGAGCAGATGACACACCAACGGATAAGGCCACGGCAGACCCCGTGCCTTCCCCCACAACCGCGCATCAAGGAAACTCCCGGCAGCGGCGCACGCGGCTCGTCGGGCAGCCCCGGGCCCCGCGCCAGGACCGGTGGCGTAACGGCCTCACGCCCGTCG
Organism: Streptomyces sp. NA02950; assembly: GCF_013364155.1. Taxonomy (NCBI): domain Bacteria; kingdom Bacillati; phylum Actinomycetota; class Actinomycetes; order Kitasatosporales; family Streptomycetaceae; genus Streptomyces; species Streptomyces sp. NA02950. The sequence goes on from NZ_CP054916.1 coordinate 63,792, forward strand.
CGGCTCATGGCCGCGTGTTGTAGTGCTGGACCATCTGTAGACGGACCGCGCGGTTGCCGACCATAGCGGTGAGCGGGGAGTGGCCGGTGCCGCCTGGGCTGAAGTCCTGGCGGCATGGGACCGCTCCGCGATGAGCTGTCAGGTGGGTGTCCAGCCTCGCACTTCGAGGTGGGTGATCTGCGCACCGGGTGCGAGGCGGCCGGTCTCCACCATCCAGGCGCGTACCGCGGCGGCGACGTCGCCGCCGTGCGCGTCGACCCGGGCCTTCCACTCCCGTGCGTCGAACCCGGCTTCGCCCAGGCCGGGGCCGGCGCTGTTGCCGTACGCGCGCTCTTCGGTGCTGTCCTTGCGCTGGACGACGTTGCGGCGCACGCCCGGTGAGTCGGCCCAGCGGCCGGAGTCGATGAGGAAGTACTTCTTCTTCGCCCGGACGGTGAACGCGATCCGGCCCTGGGCCGCGGCGGTGTTCTCCACCACCGGCCGTAGCCGGGACGCGCCGGAGGCGATGTGCTGCTTGGCGGCGCGGGCCATCGTGGAGTGGCCCGGAGTGGCGACGACGTCTTTGGTGCGCACCCGGGCCGTCTTCCCAGCCTTGGTCCGGCGGCGGTGAACGTACGGCTGCGCCACCGCCTTGAGTTCCGCGACCGTGGTGGCGGTCCCGACCTGCAGTTCCTGGACTGCGTACCGCAGAGCCTCCTCGTAGGAGGCTCCTTTGCCCTTGGTGAAGAACTGGGAGACCAGGGATGGGTTGCGGCCGATGATTTCGCCGACGTCGCGCTTGGTGAAACCGGCGCTCAGCAACTCCCGGGTGAGCCGAGCCGCCTCATTCAGCTGTGGCTGACCAGCACGGCCACGGCGGCCGGTCGCTTGGCGTCTGCGTGGTGTCACGCCGCCTCCTCGAGGTCGTTGCGGCAGGCGTGATCGGAGTAGGTGACGGTGTCGTCGCGGAGCAGGCCATCGCCCGTCGCACCGCATGCATGGCGGTGCCATTCTGCGTGCCAGGTCACCTCGGTGTTGCAGCCCCAATCCTGCTGAGAGAGCACGGTGGCTTCGTCCGCCGACATCTGCTCACCGGTGGTGTCACCCGCCAGGTGTTCCCGCTGGCCGCCCCACTGCACTCTGTTGCTCATAGCCCGGCCTCTTGCTCCTCGGCGAGGTGGGCGCGGCCGAGGGTTTGCAGCGACAGCAGTTCCTCCTCCGTACGCGGGCCGGTGAACGGCCCGGGCAGGTGGCCCTTCTTGAGGTAATCGCCCGGCTGTCCGTGATACGGCCAGGCCGCGTCGTGGGTGGTGTAGATGGCGTCGGTGCGGAACGCCACGATGGAGTCGGGTGGCAGGTGCAGTGCGCCGACGTAGGCGTTGTCCTCGCGCATCTTCGTCGACAGCAGCGCAGCCCGGGCACCGGACCATACTCCGGCGGCCCACTCCGGGTGCGTGTACGGGTCGCGGGAGAACCCGGCGCTGCGCTGCCAGGTGATCGTCTCACCGTCGGAGCCGATGATCTGCGCACCGGCCGGGATCTCGTGCTCATGACCGACCGGCACCGAGCGGGTAATGATCCTGGGGCGCTGGGCAAAGCCACCAATGCCATACAGCAGGATGCTGCGTACCGCCCGCGAGGCGAGGTGGGCGGCGGTGCGCTGTCGCTCATCCCCGTGGTTGGCTGCGAGGGCCTGGAGGGATGCCCAGGCGTCTTTCAGCTTGGTCGACCAGTCGCGCAGCGGGGTGCTGGATTCCCAGAGCAGGCCGTCGAGGATCTCGATCCGCCAGGGGGTGATCGGGTTGCGCAGGGCGAGGTTGACTTCCGCGCCCCCGGCCCAGGTGGTGAAGGTCTGGCCGGGCTCGGCTGGGTAGTACCAGGCCCGGTCTCCCGCGGCTGGCGCCGGGAGGATCCCGACGTGGTCCCAGCGGTCGGGCACGGTGACCCGGATCTGCCAGTGTGAGGGGGCGAAGAGTGCGTTGGTCTGCTCTTTTTCGGTCATCGCGGCGAAGGCGGCCGCGGTGATGCGGCGGGGTGCGCCGACGCCGGAGGCCCAGGTGTGCTTGGCGTAGGCGAAGGTGCGGTCGTACTCCACCAGCTGCGGGAGTTTGTCCGGCACGCGTGGCGGGGTGATGAGCTCGGTGCGACCCTGTCCGGCGGTGGCGTGCAGCAGTCCGCGGATCTCCTCCGACATCACCGGGTAGCCCTCGGCCCACCGCGACCCAGCCTTCGCCGGGATGGTGCGCGACCACAGGTCGCGGCCGGTCTGCGAGGGCGAGCCCATCAACGTCACATCCGGCCAGTGCCGGTGCAGTGCCCTCCACAGCATCACGAAGGCGTCCCGCACAGTTGCGGGGTCAGCGCCGTCGGAGTCGAACCACTCCCCCACCGAGCGGATTTCGGTGTGTTGGTCGCCGCGCTGCCAGCGGCCCACCGGGTTACGCGGGTGGACCAGGTGTCCTGCCAGGCGGTCCTTGCCGCGTGAGGACTCCACCTGCCAGCCGGGTACTGGGGCGTTGAGCCAGGCGGCGACGGCATCACGCAGGAAGGGGTACCGGTCGGTGTCGCGGTGCCACGGGTCGCCGGCGGTGATGTAGATCCGCTCCACGCTGTCGGGAACGGTGGCGTACACAGCGGTGAGGATCTCGGACACGCTGGCGGTGCCCAAATCCAGGCGCACGGTCTGGTCGCGGTGAACGAGAACACCGGTGTTCGTGTCGAGGAATGCCATCTGGCGCGGTTGCTGAGTGAAGGTGGGCCGCTTTGAGGCGAGGTTCGGCGCCGGTGCACACCAGGCGTCACCGCGTTCCCCGGGCGGGATCGACGGCAGCTCCCGTACCTGCGGCTCAGGCGCAGAAGCGGCGACTGCCGGCCCGGGCTGGTCCAGCGCGCCTTCCACAGCCTCCGGCACGCCGTCGTCCGCTGCTCGCAGGTCCGTGTCGAGGGCGGCACCGTTGTCGGCGGCTGCAGGCCCCTGTTGACGGCGCAGGTCCGGGGCAGGAGCGCCGGCAGGGCCCGGCGCCGGGGCAGCGGGGGCGGCTGGCGTCGGCTGCGCGGAAGGCGGCTGCTGGGGGCCGAGATGCGGGACCAGGGCGACGACGTCGACGACGCTCAGTCCAGCCGCCGGGGCGATCCGTTCGGCCTTAGCCTTCTCAAACGTCCCCAAGGCCACGATCCGCTTGTCCCGGTCCGACTCCAGACGCTGCAGCTCCTTGCGCACTGCCTTGATGTCGTCGCGAACTCGACGCAGCTCGCCAAGAGCTGCGGTGAATTCTTTGCTGTCCATCACGGTCTCTTCCCGGCGTTGCGGTGAGTACGGGGCGGTCGTGGATTTATACGGGCGTGGATTGTGTGGTGACGTAGGCGATGGTGCCGCCCGAGTGGGAGGCCAGGTGTGTGCCCAGCAGAGAGTCGGCCACTTCCCGGTCAGCCGCATCGGGTGCCGTCAGTTCCTTCACCGGTCGCACCAGGTCGGTGACGTAGCCAGCCAGGACGGCGTGCGGGAATCCGTGCCGGCCACGGTTGTCCTTCTCCCAGCGTGTCAGCTGGGTCAGCACCGCGACGACGTAGCCGGAGAGTGTCACAGGGAGGACTTCTCCAGCGGCAACACTCGCCGCATCACAGCGCCACCAGCCCTGCAGCGCCTTCAGGAGGTCACTAGGAGGCAGCGTCGCAGAGAATCCGAGCCATTGGCGGTCCTCTTCCTGTACCGGCTTGGCCACGTCGGCGCGCAGCACCGCGATTTCCCGGACTTGGAGTCGTTCCAGCGGGGCAACGGCACGATCCCGGAGAGCTTGCACTACCTCCAGAGGAACCATCACACGCACCCCACGGCGTGACAAGCCAGGCAGCACTCCGGCCTGAATGAGGCGTCGGAAGGTCGTAACCGCGCAGCCCAACTCATCGGCAGCCTGCCCCGTTGTCAGCAACACTTCACTCCTCCCTAACGTCGATCCCAACTTCGATATCTAATGAGGCATCGAAACTATCGAGGCGCGCCACTGGTGTCAACGTAAGAGGGCGGACCACTCCACCCGGTGGATTCGGACGGCCGGTTCCAACCGAAGACACGGCAAGCCAGCGTCGTTCCGCACCCAGGGCCTCGTTCAGTGGGGTCGCTCACTGAAGGTGTCGAAACGAAAGCGCGAACGTCCCGCCCAGCTCTCGACGTCCAGCGGACATGCCAAGAAGCGGAGAATGGCAGGATTCATCCGCCCAACGCATTCCGGACGGGCCCCCGGGTCCTAGGCACCGGCCGTACCACCCCTCCTCCAGAGAGCGACAAGGGGCGATCGGACCCGGTCAGTCGAGCCAGTCGGTGGGAATCAAAGCGGCGGGGGCAAGCTCTTGTGCGGGCCGGGTACGTCCAGCCCAAGTGTCCGCGCGTGGCGCGCTCGACCTAGCTATTGCCTGCACGCCTCCCCCATTCAAGGCTGAGCAGAGCCCTGCAGCTGATGCGCTTGCGGGAGTACCCACCTGGGGAACGGCCGCCTAAAAAATCTTGGCCTCTTCAGACACCGTTTCCTTTGGTGTGATCGTTCGTTGAGCCGTGCATGACGGATCTGGTTGAGCGGTTGGTACCGGACGAGTTATGGATGCTGTTCCGGCGGGTGGTGCCGCCGACGGAGGTGAAGCGCCCGCAGGGCGGGGGCCGGCGACGGGCTGGTGACCGCGAGACCCTGGCAGCGATCATCTTCGTGGCCACCTCGGGCTGCACGTGGCGGCAGTTGCCGCCGGTGTTCGGCCCGGCCTGGCCCACGGTTCACCGGCGCTTCGCCCAGTGGAGCCGGGCCAGGGTGTGGGCCAGGCTCCATCGAGTCGTCCTCGATGAACTCGGCGCCCGCGGTGAGCTGGACTGGTCGCGGTGTGCCATCGACTCGGTCAGCGTGCGGGCGGCAAAAGGGGGCCACTGACGGGACCGAATCCGACCGACCGCGGCAAGAGCGGATCGAAAATCCACCTCATCACGGATCGGAACGGACTGCCCCTGTCGCTGGGTATCTCCGGCGCCAACATGCACGACAGCCTCGGTCTGAAGCCGCTCGTGCGTGGAATCCCACCCTTCCGCTCCCGGCGTGGCCCGCGTCGTCGGCGCCCGGCCAAGCTCCATGCCGACAAGGGCTACGACTACGAGCACCTACGCAGATGGCTTCGCCAGCGGCGCATCCGTCATCGCATCGCCCGCAAGGGCATCGAGTCCTCGCAGCGTCTTGGCCGACACCGCTGGGTTGTTGAAAGGACAGTGTCCTGGCTCGCTGGATGCCGTCGCCTGCACCGCCGCTACGAGCGCAAGGCCGAGCACTTCCTGGCCTTCGTCGGCATAGCCGCAGCTCTGATCGGCTACCGCCGCCTCACCAACTGAAACGGCGTCTCAGTACCCGTCATGGGCTGCTCGTGCGATGAACCTGGTGACAGGCAAGGGAGCCCGAGGAACGGGGCGGTGGAGGTAGTGCAGGAGATGCTGGTGCCCGAGGGGGTGATCGCCCTCCTGGCCACGCTGGTGGCTGTCGGGGCGCGCGAGTGGCGGCGCGTGCAGCTGGCACGTGAAAAGCGCCGCATGCGCGAGCAGGAACTGCTGGCCAAGATGGTGGCCGAGGTCGCCGACGGCGGCCGGGAGGTCCAGGTGCATCACGGTGGTGTGGTGGGCACGTGGTCGCTCACGGGCACTGTGTCCGCGTCCGCTGGGCGTGGGCCGACGGATAGGGGGCGTACGGGCGCTGTGAGGCGGCGCCGGTGACCGTGCAGGACGACTCAGGGGCGGGGATCGGTCGCGACGCGGCCGAGCGCGGCGGGCAGCTCGCCGGTGCGCCGGTTGTCGACGAGGCAATGTTCGCCGCCTTCTACGAAGCCCAGGTCGAGGGGGTCTTCAGCTTTCTGGCCCGCAAGGCCGGGCGGGATGACGGCGGGGAGATCCTCAGTCAGGTGTTCGAGGAGTTCTTCACGTGGTGGCCGAAGAATCCCGAGCATTCCAAGCCGGTGGGGACGCTCTATCAGATCGCGCGCTGTCGTCTGAACGATCATTTTCGTCGCAGCGGGCGGGTCCTGACCGTTGAGGCTGATGACCTTGCCAAGGCTGCGGCCCGCGAGACCCACCGCGACGAGCTCGCGGCCGTCGTCCAGCGTGTCGATCTCGGCACGGCCTTGGCCGAGCTGACCGAACGTGAGGTGCAGGCCCTGTCGCTGCGGTACCTGGCCGATCTGCCGGTGAAGGACTGTGCTGACGTCCTGGGGGTCGGTATCGACAACATGAAGAAGATCCTCAAGACGGCGTTGCGGAAGCTGCGGCAGTCATCCCGTATGGACGGCTACGAGACCGCCGGGACAGCGAAGGAGGCGCACCGGTGAACCCCGAACTGCACCAGGACATCACACTGAGCCCGGACGAGAAGTCGGCCGGTTTCGCCGCGGTCATGCAGCGGCTGAAGAGCCGCAGCTCGGATGAGAGGGCCCGGCTGCGGGCGCACGCCGATGCCGCGGTGCTGGGACATGAGGCTTACGCGTTGGGACACGAGTACCTCAGGCGTGGCGACTACGTCGCTGCGAAGCGGTGGCTGCGCGTGGCCGCAGACCACAGCGTCCCCGGCACGGAGCAGGCCCTTGAAGAGATCGAGATGAGGCAGCCGCGCGAGGGCCTGGCCGACATGGCCGCCGTCGGCATCTGTGCAGATGACGCGTCATGCACGACAAACCCGTCGCGTCCTGTCGCTTTTGTGGATGCCGAGGCCATCAAGGGTGTGCAGACGTGGATGTCAGTCAAGGATCATCCGGCCGCTCGTCAAGTGACAGTGGCTGCACAGGCAGAGGCCAAGCAGATCACCGAGCAGGCTCACGGCGCAGCCGATGCTCTCCTGAGCGAGGCGCAGCAGCAGGCCCAGGCGGTCATCGACGAGGCACGCCAGCAAGCTCAGACGCTGATCGAGGAGGCTCAGGCGCGGGCCGCCCAGATCGGTGCTGAGGTACGTCAGCAGGGCGGCGCCTCGGAGTGGAAGCCGGTGCGTGTGTTGGAAGCTGGCCTGGACGAGGCGTGCGCGGGGAGCTGGCAGGCACTGATGTATGCCGCCCAAGAGGCCTGCAGCAGGGCTTCGGACGACTTGTGGGAGTGTTCTGCCGCCGAGAGCACCGAGTGCGCGGGCGCTGATCCAGAGCCGGGTCGGCGTCTGGTGTGGGCGCCCAGCACGCGAAGGGAAATCGCAGCCGCCTTGTGGGTTGCCTCCATCGGCGAGGCCGGAACAGTGAGGCGCCGGGATGACCGGCGTTCGTGGCAGGGTGACATTCCCGAAGCGCTCTACGTGGCCGTTCGACTGGGGCGTGATCTGCATACTTTGGAAAGGAACGAGTGGTGGGCGAGACTCAAGAGGATCACAAGGTGGTGTTATGAGAGCCGTGGGAATGAGGCTTCCTCGGCAATTGCTGCCTCTGAGATGAACTGGGGCGACCGTGTCCTGACGGTCCTTTGGGTGGACGCTGACTGTGACGGGGATGAAGAGGAAAACAGCGCATCAGGCACGCTGGACGCTGAGGGGGCGGCGCATGCGACAGGCCGGTGAATGCTTACGTCCGTTGCCACGGGGTGGGCAAGGTCTTCGAAGTGGTAGGCCCGGGTGGGCGACAGGACCTGAGGCGAAGCGCCCTGTTTCATGTGAGGGAAGCATCACGGTGTAGCACGCCGGGGGTAGAGGCCGTGGTCAGGGCAGGACCGCAAGGCGCGGGGCCCTGGTAGACCATCGTGATCGACAGCAGCCCTCGCCGTGCCCAATCCATGGGAGGGGTGGGGACTTTCGCTGAGATCAACCGGGATGGTTTCTTGGGGTCTCTCACACCTAAGGAGAAGCGGGGAAGCGCCAGCAGGCATCTTTGTCACTACATCGTGTTACCGACATCCGCCAGAATCGGGCATGAGAAGGGCCCGCTCGCTGAGGACTTGGTAGGTGCACGGCGAGCGGGCCGTGGGGTCTGGATGACCGGGAGGTTCCTTTGACCCTTCGCTTATATTGTCGTGCTCGCACTGGGGGCCGGCGCAAGCTACTTCGCGTTCAAAAACGAAAAGGGCGGTACGGCGCTGCTCGTCGGGGTCGCCGTTGTTGTTCTGCTGATACAGGTGCTGGAGCTGGATGCCGAGTCCGAGCAGAAACAGGGCGATCCCTCGCCCTCGTCTACCAGTTCATCTACAGCAGGAAGCCCACCCGCCCGTGGCTCGCACGGTGACGTCCCTCCGTCGTATGGCGAGTCAGAGAGCGATCACGAGGCGGACGGCGGTCTTGTCGATGACCTGCCCTGGGGGGAGTTTGGCATCGGGGGTGCCCGTGGGATGGGCGGTGATGGCGGGCTGGGGGGTGCGGTCGTGTTCCCAGGCGCGGATCTGTTCGCACAGCCGGTCGGCAAGCTGTTGCCCGGTGGGGCCGTGGCCGGTGGCGCCGAGTTCTGAGCGGCGCTCGGTGCCCTCGGCGGCTTCGAGGCGGCGCACGGTGAAGTAGGCCAGCGAGTCGCCTTCGACCAGGGCGGGGCTGCGGGTGGGGATGGCGGGCGTGCACAGGCCGGTTTGTACGGCGGTGGGGTCGGCGGCGATGCGGCATGTGCCGGGTTCGGTGGCGGTCATGCGGAGCCAGACGCCGTGGAAGGAGTCGTACGGACCGACCGTCGCCCCGGACCAGACTTCCGTCTTGGGCTGGTCGAGGACGCCTGTGAGAGCGGCCGGGGTGATGGCCTGGTCGGCGTCCCAGTGCATGGTGACGTGGCCGCCGGGGTCGATGGTGCCCTGGTGTTCGCCGTCCTGGCCGACCATGGGCACGAAGCCGCACAGCTCGACATCCTGGGAGCGCAGGTGGTCGGCTTCGCGGACGAAGGCGACGGAGCGGGTCTGGCCGCGCCAGCGCAGCGGGACCACGAGCCGTCCGCCGACCGACAGCTGATCCCACCAGGCTGGGGGGAGGTCCCAGGCGCCGACGGTGAGGATCAGCCGGTCGTAGGGGGCGTCGTCCGGGTCTCCGAGGGCTCCGTCGCGGGTGGCGACGTGGACGTGGCCGTAGCCGGTGGTCTGAAGGGCCTTGGCGGCCTGGTCGGTGACTTCCGGGTCGATGTCGACGGTGGTGACCCGGCCGTCGTCGCCGGTCAGGTGTGCCAGGAGGGCGGCGTTGTAGCCGGTGCCCGCGCCGATCTCCAGGATGCGCTGGCCGGGTCGGATGTCGAGCTGCTGGAGCATCATGGCGACGACGGAGGGCACCGACGCACACGACAGGGCGGCGCCGTCCTGGGCGCGCTTGGTGATGACGGCCAGGTCCGGGTCGTAGGCCTCCTCGAGGCTGGCGTTGGGCACGAACGCGTGGCGGGGCACCTCGCGCATCGCCTGCTCGACGCGTCCGGGGGCGAGGGTGCCCTCGGCGGCGAGCTGGTCGACCATGGCTGAGCGTAGGGCCTCGGGTGAGGTGGGGGTGGTGGTGTTCATCGGCGTGGGGAGGTGTCCTTCCGTGAGGTGCCCGCCGGACCAAGCGGAGAGCAGATGCTAGTGAGTGGAGCGGGGTCGTGCGGTGCGGCTGGCCGTCATCCGGCCAGCAGCAGACAGGTGTCCCAGGCGACCGCGGTGGTGGCGCGGGTCAGCTGGATGCCGGCTGTGCCCTCCAGCAGCCCGTGGTCGTCGGGTATCCGGTCCTCCAGGTGGTGGTCGAGGTACTGCCGCAGGTCCGGCAGACGGTCTGCAATCGAGCTGATGTGCGCGTCGGCTGCTGCCCGGCGTGCGGTCTGGAGGAGCCCGGCCCAGCCGTGGCACAGGGAGGCGTCGGTGAGCTGGCCGAGCTGGTGGGGGTCGGCGAGGCATGCGGCCAGGGCGTGCTCGGCGTGTCGCTGCCGGGCGGTGTCGCCGAGGGCGACGGCGGCCAGTTGCTGCGCTCTCGTCAGGCCGGGGTTGCCGTAGCACCATGAGGGCCGCCCCGGCCCTCTCTGGCGGGTGGCTCCGGCTCGGTGTTCGGTGCGGGAGACCGTCTCCGGCCACCACGGGATGCCCTCGGTGCCCCGGCGCCAGGAGTCCAGCCAGGTGCACATCAGTTTGATCGCGTGCATCTGGCCGGGGATGGTGATGCCGTGCCGCATCGCGGTGGCTGCCAGGGCGAGCGGACCGCTCACACCATGTGCCATCCCGAGGTTGCCGTGCCCTCCATCAGCAGAGGGGCGGCCGTCGGTGCCGTCGGAGGTCCACCAGCCCGGCAGCATCTCGCCGTTGCTGGTGAGCGGCTCGGCCAGCCGCACCAGGTAGGCCAGCACCTGTTTGAGCAGGTCGCTGTCGCTGTGCCGGTGCATCAGGTAGGCGCCGATGCCGGTCAGTCCGCTGATCAGGTCGTACTCGCTCATCCGGGGTAGCTCGCCGCGGTCGATGCGCTCGTGTGCGGCCGCGAGGCGGGTATGGGTGAGGCGGATGACATGGCGGTCAAGGGTGTCCAACGCGCCTTGGTAGGCGGGCTGGTTGGCGGTGTGGAGGGTGAAGGCGACGGCGGGGGCGCCGTGGAAGAGGCCGCAGGTGTCAGGGTGGGCCAGGACAGGTTCGCGGGTCATGGCCGCGGCCCAGGAGTGGGCGGTCGCCGGGTCGCCGGTGCTGGTGCGGGCGGCGATCATGTGGGCGAGGGCGATTCCGGCGGCCCCGGTGGATAAGGACTGTGCCCATCCCGGGGGCGGATCGTTCGGCGGTGTCAGCGGGATCACCGGGCACCGCCGTCCTTGCGGTGCTTCCAGGCGAGGGCGGCTTGCCGGGCCAAGCGGCGGCAGACGGCCTCGCCGTCGCGGTCGATCCCGCGAGCGCGGTTGTGGTGCATGTGCAGCAGCGACTCCAGGACCGCGTCGGTGTCCATGTCCTCGGGCAGCACCGCCGCGTACGCCGTCAAGGAGGCGGTGCGGGCGCGCCACGCTGCTGCGACCGGGCTGGGCAGAGCTTCGGGGGTGGTGTGCTGGGCGAGGCGGATCGCCTCGTCGGCCGTCGCACGGTCGGCCGGCTTCCCTTTCGGCGCGTGTCGGTTCGCCAGCCACTGCATCGCCTTGTCCGGGCCGAGGAAGCCTCGGACGGTGTCGGTCATGCCCCAGGTGGTGAAGGCGATGGGGTCCATGGTGGTGGCGGGCAGGTGGCGTAGCTGGGCGGCCACGGCGGCCGAGTCGGCTGCGAAGACCGCCTCAGCGGCCTCCAGCGCAGCTCCGGTGCCATAGCGGCCGGTCTCAGGCCGATATGGCTCCAACGTCAGCGGCCCTGCCCAGTGGTCGGCTCGTAGCTGGTCAGACCACTGTGCGAGTGCCTGTGCGTACGCCGCGGTGTCGCTGCCGTCTCGGGTGCGGATACGCAGGCGCAGGTGGTCGGGTTCGTGGGCGGAGCGGTAGCGCACGAACCAGTACGCGGTCTCCTCCCCCAGTACATCGAGGAGGTCCGGGAGGCGGTGGGCGATGATCTCGCCCATTTGTTCGGGGTGGGTGGGGATCTTTGCGTTCAGCCAGCGCGAGCCCGCCGACATCGGAGTCTTCCCCTGTCGTTGGTTGGTCACCAGCGGCAGCGGGCCGGTGAGCGGGTCCGGTGCGGGCGGTCGGGCCGCGACCAGGGGCAGGGCGATCTCGTGGGTGTGTCCGTCGATCCATCCCAACGTGTCGGCGTTGTCGGCGGATTCGGTCAGGATGGCGGTGCCGTGCCTCTTCAGGTGGGTGTGTATGAGGGCGGTGTGCAGTGGAACGTCGAGGTCGAGGCGGAGATGACGGTCGTCGTCGCGCAGCTCCACGTGTGCCGGGCAGTGCCATTGCGCTCGCCAGGCGGTCAGGGTCTGGTGCCAGTCTTCTGGCCCGCTGGTGGCGAGGTCGTCGGTGGTGAGCCGCCACTGGGCCGGGGAGAGGATGCTGCGGTGGTAGTGCACGCGTGGCAGGAACGGTAACCGGGCGTGGGGGCCCCAGTCGAACTCCGTCCAAGAGGCCAGGCCGGCGCGCGGGACCTGGGTGAGGAAGCGGGCCAGCGGGACCAGCTGCTTTTCGATCGCCAGTGCGTGGAAGGTCTGCGGCTCGATCACACGGCGGCGGGAGACGCTGACCAGGTGGAGCCGTTCCCGGGTGGCGGTCAGCGCCAGGTCTTCCAGTTCGATCACTTCGGCGTCGTCGGTGGGGTCCCGGTGTTCGCCGAGCGGGATGACGTGCGGGAGGAAGGCGGGAGTGCGGCAGATGTTCTGCGCGTGCGGGTAGACGGGCGGGGTGGACAGCTGCGCGGGCAGAGCCCCGTCGGTGATGGTCGGCACCGTGGCATAGACCTGGGCGAGCTCGGAAGAGGCGTCGGCGAAGCGGGCGGTGAACGTCCCGGCCGACCGGCCGGGGGCGACGGTGAGGGTGAAATCGCCCCGGTCGACGGCGTTGGCAGTGGTGGCGTGGATGCGGGCGGAGATCTCGACGTGCGGCGGGATGTACTGCTCATCGAGCAGGCCCCCGGCCAGGGTGTCGACTTCCTCGTCGGTGAGTGTGATCTGGCGGCTGCCGTCGGCCATCGCACGCCAGGCCAGTGCGGCCAGCCGCTCGTCCCGCGCGGTGAACACGGGCCGGGGCCGGGGGTGGGTGCTGCCGGGGTACCCAGCCGGGAAGCCCAGGCCTGCGTCCGGGTGGACGGCTTCGGTGACCGGGACCTGGGTGCCGGTGCCGTACCGTTCGCAAAAGGCGGTGTACCAGTCGCCCCAGGCGGCCGTGCCGGTCGGCTCGCGGGTCAGTCGCAGCAACGCCGATGCGGCTCGCTCCGCCTCATGGGCGACGCGGCGGGGAATGTGCACCTCGCACCCGAGGCGGAGGCCGACCCCCACCGGGGTGCGTCCGGCCTTTGAGACCCGGCGCATCCGGCCGGTCAGGTCCGCGCGGATGCGGTGCTGTTCTCCGGCTGGTGCGTGGTCGTGGCGGTGGACCGCGGCGCGGACGGCCTCCAGCTCGTCGAGCAGCCCGACGGCCTCCGGCAGAGCGTCGGCCCCTGCCTCGTACAGGCGGCCGATCAGGTGGGCCAGCGGGTCGGCGACGGTGAGAGGGGCTCGCAGGCTGGTGATCAAAAAACCCTGGCGGACCAGTTCGGTGAGCATCGTGTGCACCGTGCCGGGCGAGACGGTGGAGAAGAGGCTGCCGAGTTTGTCTGCCAGTGTGCGCAGCGGGAGCGGGGATGCTGCCGCTTCCTGCACTGCGGCGACGGCGCTGGTGTGGCGGATCGCTACTCGGTTGGGCCCGTGCGGCGCCTGCAGATGGTGGCCGCGGCGGATGGCCAGATTGGTGAAAACGACCGGGAGGCGATCGAGGAGTGCGGGGATCGTCTCCAGCTGTGTGGTGATGTCGGCCAGCCACTGGGCGTCTACGTGGGCCGTGCTGCAGTGTCGGTCGGTGAAGGCTACCTGTGTCGTGTCGGCCACGGTCACCGGGGCGATCCCGGCGAACAGGCCGAACGGGGTCGGGCGACCGGTGGCCCGGAGTAGGTAGCGGGCGGTGGACTGTGCCAGGCGGCGCAGCTGTTTCGCCGTCAGTTCGCCACTCGTTCTCATCGTGGCGTCGAGGCGGTCGGCGAGGGCGGGGCTGGCCACGCGGATGGCCTCGGCGGTATCCGGATCTGTCCAGGTCCGCACCAACCAAGCCCGCACAGCGCGACTGTCGGATGGGTCGGGCCAGATGGCAGGGGCTTGTGTGAGCGGGGCGGATGCGGCTCGGAGCAGAGCGGTGGGGGTGTGCTGGTAAAGCGGCGTGCGGGTGGACCTGCGCACGGGGTCATCCTTTCCGACAGTCTGTGGGGCGTTAAGGGGCCGGAGGAGGCCATCGCTCCTTGGGCCCGTTGAGCCGCTGTTGTCTGTCAGGTGCTGGTGCAGGCTGACGCGCAGGTCTTCTTGCAGCCGTCGTTGGTGTCGCACGCCGTGGGCATTAAGTCGGGGCGGACGTCGGAGATGACGTGGATGTCGAGGACGAAGGCATCGTCGACGCTCTCGCCTCCGTGCTCCGTGACGGCGGTGTGCTCGGTGGCGGGCTTCCTTACGGGTGTTGCGGTGGTCATCAGACCTCCTTGAGAGCTTTCTCGTGTACCCCGGCCGGTTGGACGGGGTGGTCCGGCGTGGCACCAGTGGGAGGGCCGGGGGCGGCGTGGAGGCGCAGCGAGGGTGGCGGAGTCAGCTGCCCTGTATGCGGAGGGTTCTTTCAGGGGATGGCGTCGAGTGGCAGGCGTATCTCGACGGACTTGCCGCCGCCGTCTGCGTCGACGGATATATCGGTCGACCCGCCCGCCTCGGCGGTCAGGGTCTCAACCAGCCACAGGCCGCGCCCGCTGACCTGGTAGGCGTCCACGGTCGCGGACGGCTTCGGCAGGGCGGGGTGCCGGTCGTGGACGGTCAGTGTCAGCTCGTCATCTTCGAGAGTCAGCGTGACATCCGCCGTGGTGGTCGAACTGGTCGTGTGTTGGGCGACGTTGGTGACCAGCTCGCTTGCCGCGAGGACGGCAGTTGCAACAATCTCCGCCTCGTGCGGCAGGCCCCACATCTGAAGGTGGGCTGCGGCCTCCCCTGCGGGCTACGGGCACGGCTTCTTTTTCTGCTTGCACGATGAAGGACAGGCGTCGTCCGGTCACCAGTGCTGCTATCGGATGGGCTGCGCCGGCGTTCGCGTTGTGCTCCTGCACCGGGCTGGGCACTGCGTGCATCACCGGGGGCTCCCTTCGGGCGGGCGATACCTGCTCGCACCACGACGCAAACGATCAGCGACAGCAGCGCTACGGATCGTGAAGTCCCCTCAGAATGGCGTCACGAACTTCTCTCACGCAAGTGCGTCAGGGAAATGGCATATGCAGTGGTGACGTTCAATGCTGGAGGGACGGTGCGTGGAAGGGTGATGCGGCACAATTGCGTGCAGCAACACGCGGGCAGTGCTGTCAGGAGGGGTGTCATGCCACCAGCCAGCGGACCGACGGTGCGCAAGCGCCAGCTCGGTGCCGAGCTGCGCCGTCTGCGCGAGGCGGCAGGCAAGAAGATCGAGGACGCGGCGGCCTACTTGGAGTGCTCGATGTCCAAGGTCTCCCGGGTGGAAACCGGACAGGCTCCGATCAAGGCCCGGGACGTTCGCGACCTTCTGGACTGGTACGAGGTCACCGACTCCGCACAGGTGGAGACCGTGATGCAGATCCACAAGGACGCGCAGAAGCAGGGTTGGTGGGCCCACTATGAGGAGATCCTGCCGTCGGGCATGGCCACCTACGCAGGTCTGGAATCCGACGCCCGGACGGTCCGCGCCTACGAGCCGATCTTCGTGCACGGGCTGCTGCAGAGCGAGGACTACGCCCGTGCGGTCATCGCTGCGGTTCGCCCCAATGAGCCCGACGAGGTCGAACGGCTGGTCCGCTTCCGCATGGAGCGTCAAAAGCTGCTGACTCGCAGCTCCCACCCGTTGGAGCTGTGGGCAGTCATCGAGGAGTCCGCGCTGCGGCGCCCGGTAGGCGGCAAGGAAGTGATGGCCGCACAGATCAACCAGCTCATCCGAGCATCCGCCCTGCCGAACGTCACCGTGCAGGTCATGCCGAACGCCAAGGGCGCCCACATGGCCATGGCCGGAACGTTCGCCCTGCTGGACTTCGAACCGACCACCCCAAGCGTCGTCTACGTCGACTCCATCGCCGGGAATGTGTACCTGGAGAAGGAGCGCGACGTACGCAAGTTCACCCAGACCTTCGACATGGTCCGCGCAGCCGGCCCCGACCCCCAAGAGACCCCGAGCATCCTGGAAAACCTCGCGAAGGAGATGCAGCAGCCATGACCAACCAGCACAGGCGACCGGCCCCAGAGGTCGATCTGACCGGCGCTGCCTGGCGTAAGAGCAGCTACAGCTCCGGCACCGGGGCCTGCGTCGAGATCGCCGTCACCGGCGGCATCGTGGCCCTGCGCGACTCCAACGACATCAGCAGGCCCGCGATGCTCTTCTCCGCCGACGCATGGGCCGCCTTCGTCCGTGGTGCCGTCGAGGGCGAGTTCATCCAGTCCTGAAGCGAGCACACAAAGAGCCGGCCGGGACGCGAGTCAGACACCCGGGGCGGCCTCAGCACAGAGCCGTTCCCCACGTCCCCGCCGAGCAGTCCCTGTCAGGGTGCGGCGGGGCGTCTCCTGTCACGGCACCTCACCATCATGTCACGCGCGACCGCGGCGGCCACGACGGCGGAACTGATGCAAACTCGTCCAGCGAGATCCCACCTGGGTCTGTGCCGCGCCGCATCCGTGCCGCTGCGGTACTCCTGGAGCGCCTTTGGGTCGTAGCGGCCGTCGGCAGCTTGAAGCGCTGACGTGAGCTCAGGTTCGGAGTGCCGTGGTCCGACATGCCATGCATGTTTGAGTTCGCCGGGCTCGCTTGAGCGGTGCCTGGCATGCTGGTGGAGCGACGCGCGCGGCACTTCCCCTGCTTACGCCGGTTTGGGATGAATTTTCGGCCCCCTTCAGTGCGAGAGCCTGACCCGAAGGCTTCGGAATTTTTGCACCTGCACGTGCAGTACGTAACCCACACGGGTGAATTGGCATCTCTACGCCATCGCATACCTGATCGGCGGTAGCGTCACCAACAGAAGGCCTATTCCTGTGTGAAACTTTACCCTTTGCGGATCACCTTGATCGCAAGTGATCGCCGCTATGGAGCACCTTGCCATTCTTTGACAGCAGGCGATCAGGTTCCCTCTGCAGTAGTTAAAGGCCTGAAGCATATCGCCGATTGCACGGATTCCAAGGGGTTGTGCGACCGGCTGTACGTTGATGCCTTGAGCGGGGAGTACCCCCCGCATGAAGTCGCCCCAGGGTGGATTGCGCCCACCCCGGGGCTTGTCCGATCGAACATAGGATTCAGCTGGTGCTCGACCGAATCACGCGAGGGGCGTTCACGCCAACCTCGGCGAAAAGCGAACTTAGCAGGCCGTCGATTCTGCCCCGTCAAAACCGCATGCTGATTGCCAGCGATGTCACGGTGCGGCTGCGCAGCGTCATCTGGGTGGTCATCGTGATCTGGGTTGCCCTGGCGGGATCCAGCCACCTTCCTCCGTGGGTCATCCCGTTGGGGGTGCTGACGGCCGCTGCTGGCCGTTCAAGTGTCCGCCACCTGCGGATTCGCTTCCTCTAGAGATGCCGAGCGCCTGTTCCGGAGGGTGTGTCCCTCCGGAACAGGCGTCCGGTGCCACCGACGGCTCAGTGCCGGGTTCGTCGGGGATTTTCTGCTCCGGGGCGAACGAAGAGTGTCCCGGAGGGAGGGGAGAAACGGCATATGAGTGCGCCTTCCTATACGCAGTGCGCGCACTGCGGAGGCCCGTTCCGGCAACGGTCAGGACCGGGCCGCAAGCGGGACTACTGCAACAAGTCCTGCCGACGGCAGGCTCAGCGTTTGCGTGACAGCGAGCCGGCAGCGCGCGGGGAGACAACTCCGTCTGACTGGGGGCGACAGGTCGCGGACGACACGCTCGTCCTGGCGGCCCGGTTGGCCGAGGCGGAGAGAAAGAAGGAAGCCCTGCCTGACCTCCTGTCACATGCCGACCGGCTGGCGAGAAATGTGGGCTGCTACATGGCGGCGGCAGTGCAGGACGCACGGTCCCGCGGGACAGGCTGGGGCGTGGTGGCGCAGGCCGCGGGGGTGAGCGTGGAGACAGCGCGGGCCAGGTGGAGCGACCTCAAGGTCAAGCGGCTGCTGGCCCGGCGTGATCAGCAGTGGTCCGCACCGCCGGAGCCAGCAGCAGGGAAGTGGGCATCTGCCATGGGCGACGATGAGACTCCGCCGGGACGTGACGGCGGAGGAGCTGAACAGGCGCGTCAGAAACTGGCAGCCGCTCTCTCCCACCTGCAGCGCCAGAGCTCGATGACCCTTCAGGATGCCGCTCAGGAGGCGGTGTTGTCTCCCTCCTCGGTGTCGCGCGTGCTGGCCGGAGCCCGTTTGCCTGCCTGGCCGACCGTGCACATGCTGGCGACAATCTTTGGAGGGCAGGCCGGGGAACTGCGGTTCCTCTGGGAGCGGGCTCAAGGGATGTCTTTCCCGGTGCGGCGGTCAGTGACCGGTGCCGCATCGCAGCTACAGGCCGCACTGCGGGGGCTGTATCTGGCGGCGGGCAGCCCCGAGTTGCGGCGCCTGTGCAAAGGCGGCGGACCTGCCCTGACTCCCGAGGTGGTCCAGGAGGTGTTCGGCGGTGGTCTCATCCCGGACTGGCCTACGGTCGAGGACCTGGTGGTGCGCCTGGGCGGAGAGGCGTCGGCCATCCGTCCCTTGTGGGAGGACATGCATTACGCATTTCTCGCCTCTCGTGATGTCTTCCCTGCGGGCGGGCTGCCACGCTCCGGGCTGCCCGGCACAGAGGGCAGCGCTGGCCCCGGGACCGCAGGCCCGTGAATCGCCCGGTGGGTCAGGAGTGTCAGAAGTCGATGTCTCAGGAGGGAGGCTGTCGTGGCCTGTGGTGGACCGTCCGCGACTGCGCTACTGGGCTACCGCGCCTTCAGGCAGATGCACCGTGACAGCTACCTCCGCTACGCCCGGGTCCGGGTCGGGGACAGAGGAACTGCTGTGGTGGGAGCAGCGTTTGACTCCCTGGGGTGCCGGTGGCCCGAAGCGTTGAGCAGCGCGTGCCCGGCAGCGTTTTCGTGGCGGCTGCTGGGCCGGTGCGTATCGGAAGCCGACCGGGCGGAGGGTGCGGCGGACGAGAGCCTGGGGGGTCTGTACGGTGTGCTGCCGGCAGAGCAGGCTGATGCGGTGTTGCTGCACTACCGGCTGGGGATGACGCTGACCGCGGGTGCGGATCTCATGGGGATCAGCTCGTCGGTCATGGCGGCCCATCTGCTCATGGCGGAGCGGAGTCTGCCGCGGTGGCTTTCCACTGCCCTGCGTCCGCCCGAGGCAGGGACGCTGTGGGGGCGGAGATGAGGAATGCTGCGCGCGTGATTTCTCCACCGGTCGTCTAGTTCGCGTCAGCCGTCCGGGGGTCCTTCCCAGGATGCCTGGGCATTGCCCCGTTGCCCTCTCTAGCATGGGCCTCCCTGCTGCTGAGGAGCCTCCCGGGTGAGGGAGGCAAGGGGGGTCGGATGGATCGCGGGGAGAATCCCATTGCTCATGCTATCGACGTTAATACACCGAGTGTCGCCCGCATGTACGACTGGTACCTGGGGGGCACGGACAACTTCGCCTCGGATCGCAAGGCCTGTCAGGAGCTGTTAGAGATTGCGCCGAGCACTGCTGCTCTGGCGCGGAACAACAGGCTTTTCCTCCAGCGCGTGGTACGCGTCCTGGCCCGGGACTACGGGGTACGCCAGTTTCTGGATCATGGTTCCGGGCTCCCCACACAGAACAACGTTCATCAGGTTGCCCAGGCTGTCGACCGGAGTTCGCGCGTCGTCTACATCGACAACGATCCGATCGTGCTGGCCCACGGGCGCACGCTGCTCGACGAGAACGACGAGACCGCCTTCATCCAGGCGGAGATGACAGACACCGAGGGCATCTTCAATCATCCGGATGTCGACGGCTTCATCGACTTCGCCCAGCCGGTGGCTGCGCTGTTCGTCTCGGTCCTGCACTGCCTCCCCGACTCAGAGCAGCCCGGGCGAGTGGTGCGCGAGGTGGCCGACCGCCTGGCTCCCGGCAGCTTCATGGTGATCTGCCAGCTTGTCAGTGATGATGCGGCCACGCGGCAAGCGGCAACCGACTTCATGCTGCGAGTGACTGGCAACAAGTGGGGCAGAGTCAGGGAGAAGAGCGAGGTGCGGGACTACTTCGAAGGCATGGAGCTTCTCCAGCCGTACCTTGTCGAGGTCTCCACGTGGCGTCCGGATTCAGAGGTCGCTCCCCGGCAGCGCACGTTCGAGTGGGAAGAGTACGGCGGGGTGGCCCGACTCTCCTGACCTGCGCACAGGTCGTGTCAGCAGTGCCGGAAGGGGTGAGCTGAGTAGCCTTTTCGGGCTTCACGGAGAAGCCGCATGGTGACCTTCCGGGACTCAGCCACCCCCCACAGCTCGGACAGGAGGTGGCGATACCGCTCGACGTCACTGTGGTTGGTGACGTACGTCGCGCCGATGGCGTTCTCCAGGTAGATCAGTTCCGTGGGGCCGCCGTGGGCAAATTTCAGATACGTTATCGGAGTCGTAGGGGCGATTTGCGCGCTTTTGGTGAACCGCACGATGCGGATGGCGATGCGGCTACGCTCTGCCGCGTGCAGCAGGTACTGGAGCTGTTCGGCCATCACCTCAGGACCGCCGACCGGCCGGCGGAGGATGCCCTCGTCCAGCAGGGCCACCAGCTGGGGACTGCCGGCGGCGTGGAGCAGCTTCTGCCGGGCAATTCGGAGTGCAACACGCCGCTTGATCTCGGTTTCACTGTCGTGCGGCCGTCCGCTCTTGACGACGGCCCTTGCGTAGCCCGGGGTCTGCAACAGCCCTGGCACGACATTGACTTCGTAGGCGCGGATCTCGGTGGCCGAGTCCTCAAGTCCGATCAGACGCTTGAGCCAGCCTGGAGTCACATCGCTGTACTCGTCGTACCACGCCGCGGCAGTCGCATGCCGGAGCAGATCACGGATGGCCTGGACCTGCTGGTCGTCCTTGACGCCGTAGTGGTTGAGGAGGTCGAGCACATCCCGCTCCCGAGGGGGATTCTCACCGCGCTCCATGCGGCTGATCTTGGAAACGGATGCCCGGATGACCGGCGCAGCGTCCTTGATGGCCATGCCCCGCTCTTTGCGGAGCCTTCGCAGATAGGCGCCCAGGACCTTGCCGGCAGCGACCGGCTTCTCGCCGCGGCGGGGCAGGGGGACCGCCGTGGCGGTCAACGCCCCTCTGTCGGGGTGGTCGGCGGACATGCAGGCTCCTGATGGGCTGGCGGCGTCCACCACTATCCCAGGATGGAGCCTGCCTGTCCGCCTCAACCGCTTTTGCCCGGGCCCGGATTCAGGCCGTCATATGATCGAAGTCTCCGCTCTTTGCGCCAGCCACGAACGCAGCGAGTTCAGCGCGTGTATAGACAAGGGCGGGCCCGTCGGGATGACGGGAGTTCCGCATCGCTACTCCCCCGCCCGGAAGTTCCGCCACTTCCACGCAGGCCCCTTCCGCGTTGCTCTTCCGGCTCTTGATCCACTTCACGCAAGTGATCGAGCTGGCAGGGACGCCGTTGACGAAGTGTTCCACCGTGACCTCTTTCGCCATGCCGTTCGAATATCACCCTCCGGGGCCGGTGCCAGAGCTGACGAAATGCCGTCATCCGCAAGCGCTCCCCGCATGCGTGAGATTTCACCTGCAATTGCACGGAGGGTGGGGTAGTCGGAATACTAGCCTCACCAGCCCGCTTCTGAAGTCCCCCGAAAGAGTGTTCACGTCACCGCCAGGGAAGCTGGCCGAGCATCGCTTGAGAGGACACGGTGGCCCCCCGCAGCGACTCCCCTCGCTCTCCGCAGACTCGACCCGCTCCCTTCGACTGGGGACTGGCCATGGGACTCGGAGTCCCTCACTTCTCCGCCTGCCGCTTCACCGGAGATCCCCAGTGCCTGTACCGGGTCCGCCGCTTCACCCACCGCACACTCAAACTCTGGGGGCGTCGCTCGTGCGCTGAGGACACCACCACCGTCGCCAGCGAGCTCGTCACCAACGCACTGCGCCACGCCCTCAAAAACCGGCCCGACGGCAACGGATGGCTCGGCCTGATGAACCACCCCGACGCCATCATCTGCGCCGTACACGACCCCAGCCTCGACCGGCCCGTCTCACACCCAGCAACACTCCACGACACCAAAGGCCGCGGACTGATCATCATCGACATCCTCAGCCACGACTGGGGATACGCACTCCACGGCGACTCCGGCAAAACAGTCTGGGCACTCCTCCCGACCTGAACCACCACCAGGAGGACAGCCCGGCAGAGGAGCCAATCACCGCCCGACCGACAGGTACCGTCAGCTGCCAGGCACGCTGACGGGGAAGAGCCTCGGCGCCGCTGAGCTTCCTGCGGCGAATAGTGCCGCATCAGGCAATGTTCACCCTCCGCCTTGCAAGCCAATGCAATTGGGGGCTTGACGTACGGCGACATGCCCCACGACGAGACGGCGGCCTGCCATGCGCTCTTGACAGTCGCTTCACAGTCGGGCGGGATGGTAAGTGGGCACGTGGCGCGGCTGTCGAGTCGGGGGGCACGTGGTGGAAGATGGCGGTGCTCCGGACCACGTTGACATACTGGAGCGTTGGGCCCGGGGCTTAGAAGCTGTTTCAGAACCGGAGATCTGTCACGTTCCGTGACTGGCGCCTGATATAGGACCTGGTCTGGCGCCTGCGGCTCACCGAAGAGGACAAGGCCCCCCGCCTGATCACGCGACGGGGAGCACCGACGTCAAGTGTTTGTGAGCAGCGCCGAAACGGCCATCAGCGTGACTACACCCGCTTCGACCCCGAACTCTGCGGCAGCGAGCCCTCCGCCCTGTCGTGGGGAGAGCCGGTACTGTCCATTTGTCTCCAGGCCGGGAAGATCACCGGGCACAGCGTGGCGAGCAGGTACACACCCCCGATCGTCAGCAGCGTGGAGGGCAGGCCGACCGAGTCCACGAGGAAGCCCGCAGCCAGTCCGCCCAGCGGAGTGACCAGCTGGACCGAGGCTGTCGTCGCACTCAGCACCCGGCTGCGCAGTGCCTCCGGCACCGTCTCATACGTCACGGTGGCCATGATGGGGTTGAGCACACCGCAAGCGAGGCCCTCAACCGCCATGATCACGGCCAGTGGCCCGAAGGTGTCGGTGAAGGCGGCCACCACGAAGCGCGGCAGGCCTACGATGAGAAACGCAACCGTGAACACCGGCCACCGCCGAAACCGGCTGCCCACCGCACCGTAGACCAGCGCCCCCGTGAGTGCGCAGATACCAAACGCCGCGTTCAGCAGACCGAGATCGATGGAACCATCAAGCTTCTCACGGGCATGCACCGGGAGGAGCACGGCGCTCCATCCCTGATCGAGCCCCCGGGTGACCAGCGTCATCAGGCACAGGCCCAACAGCAACGGCGTGGCCGCCACGAAGCGATACCCTTCCGCGAGTTCACGACGGTAGGCACGCAACGACGCGGGCTCGACCCGCCGTCGGGCCTGCGCCTCAGGCAGACCGCGCACCCCGAACGCGAACAGCGGCGCGGCCACAGCGAAGGTCGCGGCATCCACCAACAGGACATTCTCGGCACCGAGTACGGCGATCAGCACACCTCCGAGAGCGGATCCAGTCAGCGCCGCACAGCGTGCCGCACCGTCGTACAACCCGGCGGCCCTGGTCAGCGGCATTGCGGCGCGTTCGGCGAGCGTGGGCAACAGCACTCCGCGGGCAGTCTCACCCGGCGAACGGAACAGCCCGGTCATCGCCATCAGCACGCACAGCATCCAGAAATGCAGGATGCCGGCGAACTGCAGCAGCGGGATCGCCGCAACGGCAACCCCGCAGGCGAGATCCGAGGCGACACTCACCCGCCGTCGCCCGATCCGGTCGATGACCGGACCACCGACGAGCGCAGCAAGCACTACGGGCAGCAGTGTGCAGAACGCGACGATCCCCACCTTGGCGGCACTGTCCGTGCTCTGCAGCACAAACCACGGCACGCCCATGTACGTGAGGCAATTCCCAGTGATCGAAACGAAGTTGGCGCCAAGAACCGTTGTCAGAGGACGGCGATCACCCGTCAAGAAGTCTTCGGGCACTACGGTGGTCTCCCATAAGAGGAAGCGCCCACCGCGAACGAAGCAGGTCAGCCGGTGGGCGAAGCGAAGTGGTCAGCGTCTGGCGCGCACAGCGAGGCGCACCGCGATGCGGTGTTCACAAGCAGCGCCTCCAACACTTCGCCGGGATGACCACCCGGCACCTCCACGCATTGTCCCCTCGGGTACCGGTCCTCCGCAACGGCGACCCGTTGGCAGTGGGTTTGCGCGCACACGGAATTGCCCCGAGTGGCACCGATGAAGACAGATCTGCTAGCCACCCGGATCTCGGAGTGACACCGGCCGCAAGATGTGTCAGCTCAGAGCAGCTGGGGCGAGGCGGATGGTGTTCGACGGCTTCCGCAGGCGTATGGGCTTGGGCTTGTCGGCGCTCGTCTCGACCGGTTCGACGGGGTGTGGTGACGTGCGGGGTGGCCGGGGAGGGTGGGTGAGGCGGCGGACCATGAGGGTGATGAAGGTCCAGGTGATGTGGGCCTCGCTGTGGGAGATGAGCCGCTCGTAGTCGCGGACGTTTCTCCTGGCTCTCATGATCCACGAGATGGCCCGCTCGACGCGCCACCTCTTCGCGAGGACGGCGAAGCCGTCCTGGTCTTTGCGGCGGGGCACCGTCTTGAGGGTGATGCCGAGGAAGGAGTGAGACCAGTCGATGAGGGTTCCGCCGTAGGCGGAGTCCGCCCAGGCGACGGCGAGTTCGGGATGGGTCAGGCGCAGGCGGAAGAGCTGGTCGCGGGCGGGGATACTGTCGTGCGGGGCGGCAGGGGTGACCATGACGGCGAGCGCCATGCCGCGCATGTCTACGGCCAGGTGCCGCTTCCTGCCATTGATGAGCTTTCCGCCGTCGAAGCCGCGGGTGTCCTGGCTCACCGTCTCGGCGCCCTTGACGGACTGGGAGTCCAGGATCACCGCGACGGTGTGGGGATTGAGGCCGTCGTGAACGCGGACTTTCTGGTGCAGTTCGGCGTGGATGCGGGCCAGGTCTCCGCTCGCCCGCCATCGCTGGAAAAACCCGTAGACCGTGCGCCAGGGGATCCCGAAGTCGACGGGAACGGCCCTCCACTTGCACCCATTGTCGTTCACATACCGTATGGCATCGACCACGTTGCGGCGCGAATGCTTCTCCGGGCGCCCGCCCGCGGGAAGCCGGCAGGCCGGGACGGGCAGCAGCGGTTCGAGGACGGCCCATTCGGCGTCCGTAGTGTCGCTGGGGTAGCGCCGCTCGCGCACGGCTGGCGGTCGGGTCTCGTTCGGGCAGGTCATCTCAGCGTTCCATGCGGGTGAGGACTTCCAGGGTGGCCTTGACCCCGCCGAGCTGTTCCAGGACCAGGCGGGCCCACTCGTCCTCGGGGGTGCGCTTGGCGTGCGGGGCGACGATCCCGGTGATGAAATTCGTGATGCGATGCAGCTCGGCCCCGAAGATCGCGCGTTCGTAAGCGATCCACACCTCGGGCTCCTCGGA
This sequence comes from Streptomyces sp. NA02950, assembly GCF_013364155.1. Taxonomy (NCBI): domain Bacteria; kingdom Bacillati; phylum Actinomycetota; class Actinomycetes; order Kitasatosporales; family Streptomycetaceae; genus Streptomyces; species Streptomyces sp. NA02950. The sequence goes on from NZ_CP054916.1 coordinate 88,908, forward strand.
CAGCTGGAACCCGTCCCGGCGGTTGAAGGTCACCGGCGGCAGTCCTTCCTTGACCGCGATCTTCCGCAGGAACCGGATGCCCGTCCAGACCTGGGCGGGGGTGCACTTGGTAGCTTTGACCAGCTGTTTCAGGTGCAGCCCGGCAGGACGTGCCTCTTGCAGGGCTTTGCGTACGGCTTCGCCGTGAACATGAGCGGGCAGTCCCGCCCGCCGTTTCATGGCTACCTGTCCCTCAGCAGCTCGGCCAGGGCCTCATCCAGGTCCACCTTCCCGGTGGACACCGCCGTCTCGATCCAGTCCGCCGTCGCCCGGATCTTCTCTAAATGCCGTGCGACCAGCGCGAGTTGGGATTCGGAGAACTCCCGTCCCCGCAGTCGGGGAACCAGCCGGCTCGCCCCGGCGACGAAGCCCTGACAGACACCGATCAAGTCGGTGAACTCCATAGCCCGGTGGAAACCCCGCACGATCGCGACGGGATCAACAACGCCGTCCTCCTCCCCAGCGTCGTTCTCGTCCCACCATGCCTCCTCCTCGTCTCCTTCCTCGACGAGTTCGGCCTGATCGAACTGGGCCTGATTGACCAGCTCACGGGCCTGCCGGTCCCGCATCGCCTTGAAGGCCACCTCAGGCCGGTGCAGCAGGTCACATGCCGCCTGGGCAGCCACCGCCTCGTCCTGCGCAAGGTCCCGGATGGCCTCGACCTTCTCCGCCGCCGTCACCGGTGTCGCGGTCGCCCATCCCGCCGCTCGCTTCGCCGCGTCCCCGCTCCACTCGGAGTGGCCCGTCCGTTCATTGACTGGAGGATGCTGGATCAACTCGTACGCGTCCGGCGCCGACGCCAAGATCCGGTGCACCTCGAAGGAGACGCCCTCCTGGCGCTGATTCTTCGGCCACCGCGCGGCCACCCACCGATACGTCCGCACCGTGTGGAAGGACAGTCCTATCTCCTCGGCGAAGAGGCGTAAGGAGTCCTCCACCCCCTGCTCCTCGCCCTCCCCCAGCGCCATGTTCCCGCCGTGCGTACGCAGCGGCGCGATCTCCAGCGCGAAGTCTCCGAGTGCGAATTGGCAGCCCGTCATCACTCGGACCAGCTTCACTGACTGGTCCACCAGATCATCGAAACGCTCGCACGGCACACTGCCGACGGTCTGGACCATGGCACACGCTCCCAGGGGCCCGAAAAGGCCGGCACTTCACCGGCCACCACCGCTCCGGCCCGCGTAGACCTTCCACGCTCCGCCGCCCGCCCCCAGGTCACCACAAACGACAGAAAATACCCCGCTTCGTGTGCGGGCTTGCCCGCTTATGCGCGAACACGCCCCCATACCCGACACACAGCGGAACGACTCTGCCATCCGTTACAGAACGTCACGGATCTCCGGTTCTGAAACAGCTTCTGAGCGAGGGGCCCGCTGCTGCGAGGGCGGGCCCTTCGCGCTTGCACCAGCCGTTTACTGCTTGTGCCAGTTGCACAGGTGATCGGGGACCAGGACCGGGTTCAGGGCGTAGTCCCACGACACATCCGGCGCCCACCCCTCCAGATCCCACGTCTGGAACCGCCCGTGGCCGCTGGACTGGCAGCAGCACTACCGCGTGCTCGCCGACCTCGCCGATACCGAAGCCGACGGTGTGCTGCCCGACATCCAGCCGGGCGTGCGGTTCGACGGCGACGACCTCGGACGGTGGCTCAAGCAGCAGAAGAAGCCGGGCACCTGGGCACAGCTGTCGACCGAACAGCAGGAGCGTCCAGGCTGGGCGTACAGCCTGCTGAGGCGCCGTCTCCCGCCCTGACGGCCGCGCGAGCGAAGGAGGGGCCCGAGCAAGGCGCAGCAGGCGTTCCAACAAGACCTGACAGCCCTCACGCAGTGGGTCGACCGAGAAGTCGTCCACCGGCCCGTACCACGAGGGCACGCTGAGAAGATCGCTGTCAACGGCGAGAACCGGTGCTCGTGAAGCTGGATGTGTGGGTCTCCAACACCAAATCGAGGCGCAACAAGCTCACCCGAGAGCAGTTGGACGCCCTGCGGGAGCTGGGCATCGAATGGGCGGCATGACGTCATCATGCGGGTGCGGCCACTGAGCGCCACAGTTGGCCATTTTGTACATCGCAGTTCGCCACTAAACACACAGCCTAGGAACGCCACCGCCTCGCCCTGACAACGGCCGTCCCGATCCCCGCCATCGCCAGCCCGACCCCACCGAAGACCAGCGGCAGCAGCCACAGCGAGGCGAACCCGTTGATCCGCGCGTCCTCGGGGGAATCGGCGCGGTACAGCACCTCGACCCGGTCACCCTCCTCGTACGAGGGGGGATTGGAACCCGTCGAACTCCGGAACGTCCTCCGCGCGCCGTCCGCCGACGTGAACTCGACCACCGGGTATGCCGCGGGCTTGTCGTTCTCCCGCTCCTTGCCGGATGCGCCGTGGTCGTCGTTGCGCCAATCCAGCGCTACCACCGTGCCCCGGGCACGCTCCGCATCCGCCAGGAACGAGACCGACACCCCCGCCAGGATCAACCCGACGACCAAGAACACCGTCCCGAACGCGATCGCCCCGAACCCGATCCACCGGCGGACGACACGCCCACGTCCCTGAACCTGCACCACTTCCCCCTCACTCGCCCGGAGTGAAAGGAACGCTATCCCAGGTGCCCGGCCGCCATGCTCCCGCCTCGGGCGGTTGGGCGACTACGAAGCTCAGTATCGACCACTCCTGGAGTCATACCCAGCGACCCGCTGTCCCAGCCTCGGCCTCGTGACCGCGGCGCGAGGTCCCGCGGCAGTTCGCAGGCGACACCGACGATGCTGGCCATCGCGTGCACCGGTCCTTGTCGTATCCGTGCTCGTGCTCGGGGAGGCTGCCGACATCACCGGTGAGCCCCGGGGGTGAAAGCGAGCTGCTTCACCGACACCCCCGGCTGTAGACGGAGATCGTGCAGAACATCGGACGGGCACTGCGGCTCAACCACGACGGGCAGCACGAAGGTGGCCGCGATCACGCCCGTGGTCCCTGGAGCCGACGAGGATCCGACCAACATGGACGCAAGCGCGAGCTTCAAGCCCCTCGTAGCCGCACACGTCAGAGCCCCCTCTTCACACGTCGTGTTGACGGCAGTCGGCCCCCAGGCAGTTGTGGTCGACTGCGCGCAGTGGCCCCTCCACACGGCCACATCACACACCCTCAGCACGCTCACCAGCTCCAGCAGCCCGTGGCCTCTCTCAGGTCGAGCAACCGGCGATGCAGGAAGCCGTCATCCTCGCGCAGCGCGGCATGGAGTAGGAGCCAGAACGGGCGCGGACGGCCTAGCCTCGCGCTTTCACGAGGCGGGCTGTCCGACTGGTGATCAAGAAAGCAGAAAGTGCCTCTGACCAGCGAGAATGAGGATTGCTGAGGTCCTTGTTCCCGCCACCGCCGGAGGCACTTTCCAGGTGAAGAAGCGTATCGGGTCCTACCCGCGTGTCCGCGTCGAGGGCGGCGGTCGTGGGGTCGTCTCGCAGGCCGGGGCCGTGCTGCTGGTCGAGACGATCCGCAAGTCCGGTCTCGACACGGCGATATCGGCGGCGCTTGAGCCGTGGCGGAAGGCCCGGGCGGTGCACGATCCGGGCAAGATCCTGCTGGATGTCGCGCTCGCGGTGGCACTCGGCGGGGACTGCCTGGCCGACGTGGGCTTGCTGCGGGCTGAGCCGGCCGTGTTCGGGCCGGTAGCCTCCGACCCCACGGTCTCCCGGCTGATCAACACGCTGGCGTCGGGCGGACAGCGGGTCCTGGCAGCACTGCGCACCGCCCGTGCTGAAGTACGCGAACGCGTATGGCGGTTGGCCGGTGAAGCAGCGCCGGACACGGGCGGGCAGGTGATCGTGGACATCGACGGCGTCCTCGTCCTGGCCCACTCCGAGAAGCAGGACGCAGCCGCGACCTGGAAGAAGACGTTCGGCCACCACCCGCTGATGGGATTCGTCGACCACGGCCGCAGCGGGTCCGGCGAGCCGGTCGTGGGCCTGCTGCGGCCCGGCAACGCGGGCTCCAACACCGCCGCCGACCACATCGAGGCCACCAGACTGGCCCTGGCCCAGTTGCCGAAACGGCTCCGGCGCGGCCGGCAGACGCTGATCCGTACCGACTCCGGCGGAGGCACCCACGAGTTCGTCGCCTGGCTCGCCCGGCGCGGAAGGTGGCTGTCGTACTCGGTCGGCATGACCATCACCGACGCCATCCACCAGGCCGTCCTGAAGGTCCCGGCCTCGGCCTGGACACCGGCCGTCGAACCCGACGGCGACATCCGCGACGGCGCCTGGGTTGCCGAACTCGGCGGCGACTGCCTGACCGGCTGGCCCAACGGGCTGCGGCTGATCGTGCGGAAGGAACGGCCGCACCCCGGTGCCCAGTTGCGCTTCACCGACGCCGACGGCATGCGGTTGACCTGCTTTGCCACCAACACAGCGGGCGAGGCGATCGCCGCCCTTGAACTGCGCCACCGCCAGCGTGCCCGTGCTGAGGACCGCATCCGCGCCGCCCGCGCCACCGGCCTGCGCAACCTTCCCCACCACGGCGCCGCACAGAACCAGATCTGGCTGGAGATCGTCCAGATCGCCCTGGACCTGCTGGCCTGGATGCCCCTGCTCGCTCTCACCGGCAAGGCCCGCCTGTGGGAGCCCCGCCGCCTTCGGCTTCGGCTGTTCTCCGCCGCCGCGCAGCTCATCACCACCGGCCGCCGCCGCTACCTCCGCCTGGCCAGGCACTGGCCCTGGGCCGACGTGATCAGCGATGCCCTGGACCGGCTCCGCGTCCTCCCGAACCCCGGCTGACCGGCACGTTCCCGTCCCTGCGAGCAGCACCACCCCCGACCGGAGCCGTGGAACCCGGCGCCCACCCGACGCGACAACCGGGCCGTCAGCCTGCCCAGACGCCGAAACCCCCACCCCAAAGAGTCCGCCAGCAAACTGACGACCCCTCATGAACGATCGAGGCTAAGCGAGCGGCGCGGTCATCCTCTCCATCTGATCCCTATTGCCATGCGGGCCGCACAGCCGTGCGGTCTTTGGATAGCCTCGGACGCTGCCGACTTCATCATATTCGAAGCCAAGACTACGCGGCCTCATCAGGACCACATCATCGTGCACGAGCTGGCTCACATGATCTGTGAACATCGCAGCAGCTCATCCCTGGACGATGCGACCGCCCGATTGATGTTTCCGGATCTGAATCCAGAGCTCGTACGGAACATGCTGCAGCGTGCAAACTATTCTGATGCCCAGGAACAAGAAGCTGAGATGATGGCGACTCTGATTCTCGCCACGCAGAACGCCGGAATCACTAGGCCCCCAACTCCCGCGCTGGGGGCACTCAGCAGGGCGCTGGGAATCACTCAAAGGCGACGCCGACTGTGACGATCAGCGAATTACGGAGTTTCGGGATTGGCTTGGAGACGGCTGGCATCGCCTACTTGTGGTTGGCAGTGGTGCTACGTGCTCCGACCGCCATGCGTTCAAGCGAGCAACGGGTCCTGTGGCTAGCGGTCCTGGGTGCCGCAGCCGCAGTGACGCTCCATCTGCAATGGGCCAACGACCTCATGTATCAAGCCACTGGACCCACCCATCTGACCGCGTTGGCACGAAACCTGTTCGGCGTTCTCACCTCTGCCGCCGTACTGGACTTCGTGTTCCTGGCGATTCGCGGCCGTCACACGTACCTGCTGTACGGTGTAGCCGGGCTCGTGATGACCGCGCTCGCCTGGCTAGATCTAGCCGCAGAACCACACGTGTCACACACGATCCCTTCCGTTAGTGATCCCACCCCGTCCGGGACATACTGGGTGGTCCTCATCACCGTCAATCTCAGCACGAACCTGGTGTGCGCAACTGCCTGCTGGTGGTATAGCCGTGCGAGTTTAGACCTCGCTCTACGTGTCGGATTGCGGCTCTTCGGCCTCGGTGCTGTCTTCGCCGGAGCGTACTGGCTACTCAGCGCTACCTACATCGGGATGCGATACTCGTGGATCCCATCGATCACTCCACTTCTGCTGGGTTGTTATGCCATCTCAAGAGCGAGCGCGATCTGCGTCCCCTTCGGGACTGCGGCGGCGCTCGCGCTCAGACGCGTCCGGATCTTGTGGCAGCTCTGGCCGCTGTGGCGTGACTTGGTCGACGCAGTGCCCGACGTCCGCCTGGTGCAGACTCAACAACGCGGCCTTGATTTCCTGCGGCGCTCTAACCCGTTGGGCTTGTGTCTCTACCGGACAGTGATCGAGATCCGTGACGCCGTTCTCAATCTGCGTGCCTACATCCCCCAGGCAGTATTAGATGACGTTCGGGCACAGCTTGAACACGATGGCTCGTCCCCTACCGAGGTCGATCCCCGCGTGACAGCCTGCTGGTTGCGCATAGCGCGACACGCAAAGGCAAGCGGTGCGCCCCTACTGCGCGGTGATCTGACCATCCCGGTCCTCGGAGGTGCAGACCTCCCTGGCGAGATCGAGTTCCTACGCAAAGTCGCCAAGGCTGACACTTCACCTCAGCTCCGCGAAGTCGCCGCCAGCCTTAACCGCCCGATAGCGACGCGCTGAGATCGGAGATCGACATGAAAATTCAAGGCAACTGTAGCGATCAGTTCAGCGCAGTACGGGAGGCGTTCGCCGACTCCCTACGCAGCGGAGCGGATGTCGGTGCCTCGGTGGCGATCTACCTCGACGGCGAACCCGTCGTCGACCTGTGGGGAGGCTACACCGACCAGGAGCGTACCCAACCATGGCAGCGCAACACCATCACCAACGTGTGGTCCACTACGAAGACGATGACCGCGCTGTGTGTCCTCGTCCTCGCCGACCGCGACGAGCTCGACCTGACCGCACCGGTCACAAAATATTGGCCCGAGTTCGGTACCGCAGGAAAAAATCACATCGAGATCCGGCACCTGCTTGGCCACACCGCTGGTCTCCCCGACTGGGACCAGCCAATGAACCTCGACGACCTGTGCGATTGGGAGAAGGCCACCACCCTGCTGGCCCGCCAATCGCCCCGCTGGGAACCTGGCGCGGCTTCTGGCTACCACCGGTTCACCCACGGCTTTTTGATCGGCGAGGTCATCCGCCGCATCTGCCAGCAGCCAATCGGCACATTCTTCGCCGACCACATTGCTGCCCCACTCGATGCCGATTTCCACATCGGGCTCGCAGTCAAACACGACCACCGTGTCTCCGATGCCATCCCCGCACACGGCCCCGCACCCGCAGCCAACCCGCGGGTGGCCATTCCGGTCGGCACCTACGTGACTGCCCAGGATACCTGGAGCGCACAGTGGCGCCGCGCCGAGATTCCTGCAGCGGCAGGCTTCGGAAACGCACGATCTGTAGCCGCCGTCCAAGCGGTACTCGCCTCCGGAGGCCAAACGCCCTCAGCGCGCCTTCTGTCCGAAGCTACCTGCCGCATGGTGTTCGACGAGCAGTCCCACGGCATGGACCTCGTGCTCGGCATCCCCGTGCGCTTCGGAATGGGTTACGCCTTGAAGGCTGGCGACGCACCGGTGGGGATGCCCAACCTCCACACCTGCTACTGGGGCGGAAGGGGCGGATCATTGGTCGTCAATGACCTCGACGCGCGCATGACCATCGCCTACGTGATGAATCAGATGACCCACCTCGGCCTCACCGACCCACGCAGCCACAAGCTCCTTCAAACCGCCTACGAAGCACTGGCACTCTGACGGAGAGCCCTGTCGGGCCGCGATCTTCGACGAAGACGACCAAGCACTCGGCCAGTTCCACAAACTGCCCGGCCCCGACCTGTGGTGGTGGCGGCGACACCCCCGCCTCCTCACCGGAGACCTCGGGCGTTCGCTTCGCTCGGCCGGTGCCAATCGGCACCGCCCCTGGCACAACATGACCCTCAGCCTCGCGGGTTACGGGACAACTCTTGAGCCGAGTTGTCGATGGGTGATTAGACAGCAGGCGAGTCTGGGGAACGCTTCGTGGATGTCGGCCCGTCGTTCCCATCGGATCCGCAGGCGTCGGAAGCCGTGCAGCCACGCAAAACTGCGCTCGATCACCCAACGGTAGATGCCCCAGCCCCGTGCCATGCCGCGTTCCACGGCGGGCGATGGCCGGCACGAAGCCGCTTCCGGGAGTGGTTTGCGGCCCGGATATCGGAAGCGCCGGGTAGCAGCGGTTCGATCCGCTCCCACAGTTCATCCGACACGACCCACGGAGACGCCCTCATGACCTGACCAACCGATGAAGGTCGGGCTGGGACACGATGATCGGTTCGGATACCGTCCGAGCGATCAGACTTCACCAGGGGGATGGGATGAACGCTGAAACCGTCACCGCGGTATGCGCGGTCGTGATCGCCGTCGCGTCGCTGATCGTCTCGGTCTACCAGACGCACGCCATGCGGCAACACAACCGCCACTCATTGCGCCCGATACTCCAACTGCACCGCGGTTGGCCGCCGGGAGGCAGGGCGGGGATCCGGCTCATCAATTCCGGACTCGGGCCGGCGGTCATCGTCGACAGCACGCTCACCGTCGATGACGAAGTGCTCGGCGCCTGGAACGCACGCAGTGTCGACCGCGTCCGAGGCCTCCTGTCGGTGCGCCCATCCGCTGTGACCTGCAACCAAGGAGAGGTCATCGCCACCGACTACGAGCAGTACGTGTTGAGTGTGGCCAGCTACGACCCGCAGAACCACGCCGAAGTCGAGGACCTGATCAATCGGCGGCTCACGCTCATGATCCGCTACGAGTCCCTCTATGGCGGAGAGAACTACACAGCCTTCCTAGGACCCATCCGTTGACCGGACGCTCCGCACCATGCCGCCGATCATTCTGTTAGAGCTTGTAAAGGCGGCCCTATGCAGAGTGTGCACCAGTGGCAGCTCCTGGGAGGAGGACCCCTGACAGCCGGCTCCTGGACCTCGACGCTCCTCTGCGGCGTGTGCGGAACTCGCCGACCTCTTACATCACGCAGGACGAACCGCTTCCCCATCAGGTTTTCGGTTGAATTCGAAACCGAGGTTCGGCGTCCGGATTTGGGGCACGGCCATGGACGAAAACGGCCGGGCGAGAGCAGTACATATCCGCCAAAGTCTCCTGTGGATCAAGCCATGCCGCACCCGGACACTCGACGCGATGCTCGTTCACGAGTTGGCTGCCTGTCGGTATGTATTTGACGAGGGGGGCGCACTAGATGCGTTTTGGCTTGAGAAGACCTGTGGCGAGAGTCGGCTTGCTCACAGCTGCTGTGCTGTCGTCGGTCACTGTTCCGTCTGCGGATGCGCACAGCCCGGTATCCAACGAGTTGAGCGTGGAGTCGTATGTCTTACCTGTGGGTGCGGCAGCACCGTCGATGAAGGAGCTGCAATCCGCGGGTTTCCGAGCGGACCTTGCCCGCCGCACTCGACAGCAGTCTGCTGAGGCTTTGCACGTGCCGATGGAGGTTGTGGGGCCGGCCCGCTCTTACGCTGGAGCGGCCAGTGAACGGTCGGCTATGGCATCGTCTGAGCCCTCCGTTCGAGGGCAGCGTGCCGCTGGCGTGTCCTACCCGGAGCCTTCTCGTTCGATGACGGCGACGGAGTGCCGGAATGGGCTGGGTTCCGACAGGAAGCTGTTCATCAAGTCGCGGTTCGCGATCTGTTCGGGGGCCGTGTTTCGGCAGACGTGGACCAGGCGCGGGCGTCCTGTCGGCTGGAGCCACTTTATCGTGCTGGCTGTTGGAACCATAGCCAAGGACAGTCGCGAAGTCCGCTACCAGTACTACTTCACCAAGATGGAGAAGGGCGGAAGGACCAAGACGGACCAACTCTTGATCACGCCGAAGGGCAACATCCCTCAGACCTGGCCTTCACGGGTGCATGTGCAGCAGGGCGGCAGGGTGCCTGGTACCAAGAGCTTCGATCAGTTCCGTCGAGCAAGTACGTTCACTCATACCGTCAAGGTGGATCCAGGCCAGGGAAGCAGCGGCTCCCTTGACATGGTGGAAATGGTCTATCAACCGTCCATCAAATTGGCCTTCCCGCGAGGAGTTAACGGCGCCCGCGGTGGGAACCTCTTCATGCTTCCCCCGCGCTGGGAGGCGGCCAAATACCTGCGGAACTCCACCGGTGGCGGGGATCCTCGGAAGCGAGGCGGTGCTTCGTTCGCTGTCATGGCGACACTGAAGTACAGCGCTAAGTCTGGTGCCGCCGAAAAGGCAGTGGCTCAGCACATCAAGAAGGCATTCACTCGCCCTGCTGAAACCAAGCCGTACATGTCAGCGAAGAACGTACCCGGACAGACTCCCCAGACTCAGCTTCACCGCCTGTACGGGGATACTCGCCGGCATGACACAAACAGGAGACAGGCTGTCGTCGTCAACACTAAGATGTCGGCCAGAATTGAACCAGGTACTGCTCGATGCCGTCGGCTACACCCTCTTCTTGAGAGATTCGTTCCACCTCAGTACGACCTGAGCAGTGGACACGAACCCTCCAGGTGCCTGGAGATGTCAGCTGAAAGCTGTGATCGCGGCCCTCGGTCCATACTGCCACTTCCCCTGACGTGGATTCAAAATCCACCTCGGCTTGAAAGTCCCACCGTTGCCGCTCATCTGGCGGAGGCACTGCATCCCAGACCTCCACTGCCACGTTGGCTGTGTGGGTATGGCCGGCGCTGAGGATGTCGAAGCGTCCCTGGAATTCACTCAAGAATGAATCGGCAGCCGATTCGTCAGGGTACTCGACCGGGACTCGCGATTCATCGGATTCTTGAAAGCACCAACTGTAATAGGTGACATGGACTCTTAAGTCTTCGGTTAGCTTCAAGTTGGCCACTGAGACTCCAAGGGCGTTTTAGGTGAGTATCTCACATATTCAGTCGTGTCCAGCCAGCACTCATGCAGCAGGAACAGTAATGGGACGCCAAAGACTCGCCCTGCTAGACACGGGCCTGGAAGCACGAGGTGTCGGGCACTCAGAAACAAGGTATGCCTTCGGGCCTTCAGCTCGCCGAGGTTCTCCACGGCTCCGTTCCAGCACTGCGCGTTGCGACAGGGCGGAGCGGGTCCTGGAGGCGAGCATCTTCATGCGAGGGTGAGTTGTCCAACGAGGTGGTTGGCGTGTGCCCGGGGTGGGGCTGTGGTTGGTTGTCGGATGCGGTGGTCGAGGGCGGTGAAGCGGCGTCGGGTGTGGGTGTTGGCGAGGGCTTGATGGACGGCGGCGGGCTGGCCGATGAGCATGACGCCGCGGCGTGCTCGTGTGACAGCGGTGTAGAGCAGGTTGCGTTGGAGTAGTTGGCTGGCGGAGGTGGCCATCGGGATGACGACGTAGGGGTATTCGCTGCCCTGGGATCGGTGGACGGTCAGGGCGTAGGCGTGGAGGAGTTCGTCGAGGTCGGTGAAGTGGTAGGGGACGCGTTCGCCGTCGGTCAAGGTGACGGTAAGGTAGTGGTCCTGGGCGTCGATGGCGGTGATGGTGCCGCTGGTTCCGTTGAAGACGCCGTTGTTCCCGCGGTGGGGTTGGTTGCGGATCTGCAGGACGCGGTCTCCGAGGCGGAAGATCCGTCCCTCGTGGTGATGCTGGGGCTTGTCGGGTGCGTGTGGGTTGAGACGGGCCTGTAGTCGCATGTTGAGGGCAAGGGTGCCGGTCACGTGGCGTCGTGCGGGGCAAAGGACCTGGATGGCCTCGGACGTCGTGTTGAAGTGCTGCGGAATGTGTGTGGCAACGAGGTCGACGACGTGTTGTGCGATGTGGTTGGCGTTTTCAAGGGGGCGGCAGCCGAAGATGCCTGGTGCGGGCTGGGGTGGCTGGCCTCGCAGGATGCGGTGCGCGTTGTCGATGATCGCCGTGCTGCCGTCATCCTGGCGGAAGATGCGGGTGAGCCGGGTGCGGGGGATTTCAGGGACGGCCAGAAGGTCTCGCAGGACGCGGCCCGGCCCGACGCTGGGGAGCTGGTCGGTGTCGCCGACCAGGAGCAGATGACAGCCTGTGCGGATGGCCGCGGTGAGTCTGGCGGCGAGCTGGACGTCGAGTATGGAGGCTTCGTCAATGACGATGAGGTCGGCTGCGTCCACCGGCGTGTGCTCGCCGCGGCTGCCGGAGGGTCTGGGTGGGGGGTTGAGCAGACGGTGGATGGTCGTGGCCGGGTGTCCGGCGGCTTCCTCCATGCGCTTGGCGGCCTTCCCGGTGGGGGCAGCCAGCGCGACGCCGATCCCGGCCGTGTTGGCGATCGCGACGAGGGTGCGCAGGGCATGGGTTTTGCCGCAGCCGGGGCCTCCGGTCAGGACCGATAGAGGTGTGGTGAGCGCGGTCAGGACAGCGCGCCGCTGCTCGTCGGTCAGGTTGTCGGGAGCGCCCTGGGTGAGCTGGCTGACCCAGTCGGTGTGCTCAGCCAGGGTGGGCGGGGCGCGGTGGAGGCGCAGGATGTCTTCGGCCAGGCCAGCCTCAGCTCGGTGCATGGATGTGAGGCTGACGACGGTGGTCGCGTGAAAGAGCTCCGTGTCTTCGACAGCGGGCACGGGGAGGTTCTCTAGGACCGTCTCGCCGCGGGAACGCAAGGTGCTCAGGGCCTGGCGCAGGATCGGGTCTTCGAGGATGTCGGTGGTGGTGGGGTCGTGGTCGGTGAGGAGGTGGCGTGTACGGGCGAGGAGGACGCGTTCGGGCAGGTGGCAGTCGCCTCGGGTGCGGGCTTGGGTGAGGGTGTGGAGGAGGGCGGCCTGGAGGCGCTGGTTGCTGTGTTTGGGGATGCCGACAGCGAGTGCGATGCGGTCTGCGGTGTCGAATCCGACGCCGTGGATGTCGTGGCAGAGCTGGTAGGGCGTGTGCCGGACCACTTCCATGGGGTTGCGGTCGCTGTCGGTGTAGGTCTGGTAGATCTTCACCGCCAGGTGGGCTGAGATGTTCAGGCCCTGGAGGAAGACCATGATTTCAGCGATGGCTTTCTGGGTTTGCCACGCCTGGGCGATGCGTTCGAGGCGGGCGGGGCCGATGCCGGTGACTTCCAGGAGGCGTCCGGGTTCGGTGTCGATGATGTGCAGGGTCTGGTCCCCGAAGTGGTTCACGATGGCGGTGGCCAGTGTTTCGCCGATGCCGTGGATGAGTCCGGAGGCGAGGTACAGGCGGGTAGCGCGGGTGGTGGCGGGAAGCGTCCTGTGGCAGACCTCGGTCTTGAACTGGCGTCCGTAACGAGGGTGGTGGGTCCAGGTGCCGGTCAGGCGAAGGCTCTCTCCCGGTTGTGTGCCGAATAGCGCTTTGCCGACGGCAGTGACCGTCTGTGGTGCGCGGTCGTCCTCTGCGACTGTCAGGCGGATCACGGTGTGATGGTCGTGGGTGACGTGGACAAGGTGGTCGACGATTCCGTCGACGCAGTCGCGAGGTGGTGAGCCAGTCAAAGCGGTCACGAGGTTTCTCTTCTCGGCGGGCTGGGTCCGGACGGTGGGTCGCTGATGCGGCCGGTTGCGGTCTGAGTGGTGTTCGTGTGGACACTGCTGGAGAGGCATTGAGCCGCATGTTCGGTGTCCCAGACGCGCAGACCCCGGTGCAGTGGTGGGTGGTGGCGCTGGTGATGGCGCTCTCGAGGGCCACGGGGGCTTTGGTTTCCGGGCTGCTGCGCCGTTCAGGACGGTGGGGATGGTGCCGGCCAAGGCGAGCGGCGGCTTCCTGCGGCTCAGGTCGCGGAAGAGCCGGCGTCTGTCATCTGCGGCCTTGGTGAGTGGGCGGGGTGTCGGGCAGGTGATGGCGGATGTGCTGGTGGTGGGTGTGGGGGTTGAAGGGCTCCCAGGTGGTGCGGGCGATGTCGGCAGCGTCTGGGGCGGTGGTGTGGGTGGTGCAGCGTTGCGCGCGCCAGCGCAGTTGTTCGCTGTATGGGAGGTGGGTGAGGTCGTAGAGGGCCATCCACCATTCGGTGATCGGTAGGTGGTCTGGCTGATGGTCGGAGTGGAGGGGCGCCAGGATCCAGGTGCCGGGGAGAGCGTCGGTGTCGAGGACGGGGTACGGGCAGCGGCGGCGGGCGCGGGTCTGGGCTACGCAGGGGATGTGTTCGAGGGGGCCGGGGGCGAGGTAGCGCAGACACAGGAATTGGACGACCGGCCGGGCTTCGGGCGGTGCCGGATCGCAGGTGGGTGGGCCAAGGTGCGGGGGTGGGGGTGGTGTGAAGTGGCCGGTGTCCTGTAGGCGCCGTGAGGTGAGGGCCAGGTTGCGGCGCAGGGTGTCCAGTGTGGGGTTGCCGGGCTGTGCGGGGGTGGTGGGGCACAGGGCGCGGTGGCGTACGCGGCACCAGGGTGAGCCGTCACCGGATGGGTGGGCGATGCCGGTGTCGATGTGCCACCGCTGGCTTGGAGGTACTGCCGCGGCGGGGAGTTCGTGAGGGTGGAGTGGGACGGGATTGTGGCTAGCTGTGCAGTCGTACCACTCGATGTGGTTGCCGCAGTCGGAGCATCGGCTCTGCTGGGCGGTGCGCAGCAGGCGGGTGGGGCTGTCTGGGGCTACGCGTAGGAAGCGTGGGGGGCGGCGGTTTTTGTAGCTGCCGTCCCAGGCCAGGTCTCCGGCTGCGGGGGTGTTGGTGGCGTGCATGTGCGGGAAGCTGGCAGGCGACACGCTGCGGGATGTGCAGCATGGCCGCCGGTGTCCCCTGAGCGGCCGCAAGAGGTCGTACTTGCGTTCTTTTCTCGGACTGACGTTCTGGGGGGTGTCGTCAGTTCGGGTGGCGCCGATTGTTGGGGCTCGGGCGGGCCTTGCGTGGGAGCAGGCGGGTTAGGAGGTCGGCGTTGCCGGTGGTTCGTGGCCTTCGCAGAGGGTGCCCAGGAGTTGGTCGATGGGGGTGTCCAGGGCGTGGGCGAGGGCGTGCCAGGTCTGGAGTGTGCCGATGGTGCGACCCTGCTCGATCTCGATGAGGGTGCGGCGTGACAGGCCGCTTCGGGCGGCGAGTTCGTCATAGGACCACCCATGCGCGGCCCGCAGCCGGGAGAGCTCGAGGCGGAGCTCGTCGAGGTTGGGGTCGGGCGGGAAGATCGTCACCCGCCTATCGCACGGTGCAGACCCCTGCCCTGTCAGTGCAGACCTCTGCCCTATTTCGACTGGAGTCGCCCAGTCCGAGCAGGGCAGAGGTCTGCACTACTGTGCCGCCGCCAGCCCGCTCACACCCGAAACGGGAGCCACGGGCATGGCTGGCTGCCCTCAAGCACAGGACGGAGGATGACGACCCATGGGGTCCGGCGCGACCACTCCCCCGGTACGGCGCACCTGGACAGTAGAGATCCGCCCGCATGCGCGGAGCCTGGTCCTGCTGTGCCCACATTGCGACCCCACCCCCGTCAATGCCGGACCTGCGGCAGTTCACGCGACCGTAGTTGCCCACTTGGCACAACACGCACGCAGTGAGACCCTGGCACCTCACCTGCGGACCTGTCAGTGCGGCGAACACGCCTGCCGCTGGCACCCACGGCACCGCGGTTGCGACGGCCCCCTGGCACTACTCCTCGCCCGCGACCACAGCGGCAGCTTCTGGCGCCTGGCCGACACCTGCCGCGCCTGCTCCATGGTCACTCCGCACTCAGCAGTAGTGCCCGAACACCGTCACACCCCGACAACCCACGCTCCTGACACCCCTGCGCGGCTTCCGGAGGAAGATGTGAGGTGCGAAACCTTCGACAGCTACCTCTGGTGGACCGACGAACCACATCTTCTCTTCTGACACGGAGGCCCTCCCCTCCCCCGCGGCCGTTTCCCCAGCCGGATACAGCCGGTTAAGCCATGAACTGCGGGAGAAGGAAGAGCACCAGGGCAGCTCCACAAAGATGCTAGGGCCATCTATAAGACTCGCTGACCAGGAGACTAGAGGGGAGCGGCAATTATTCCGTGTTGAGCTTCAACCTCTGCTTCGACCCAGGCAAGCAAGTCGGTGGAGCGATTGAGCAGTCGCTGCGCCTCATGTCGCAACGCGGTGTCGATGCGGCCGTGTTCGGCCATAGCTACGTACAGCTTCTGCAGAGCCGCGCGGAGCTCTGTGACGGCACGGATTTCGTCCGTTGGATCAGACAGCGGCGCGCGCAATCGAGATCGAGCGAGTTCGAGTTCCTGCATCGCCTGGGTAACTCGGCGGTCAGTGCCATCAGCGCTGTTGCCAATGATGCTGTCTTCTTGTAGGACCTCGTGCGGGTAGACCTCAACGCGGCATCGGCACTCCCTGAGACCTGCCATTTTGTTTACTTCCAATGTGACTGGTCGAAGGCAGACGGTACAGCGCACTCTCCAGGCTGCGGGATCGCTGGTGTGCCATGACAGCAGCTCGTAACCTGCTGCGGCGAGACCTCTCAGAAAACGGGGGCTGGGAAGCCGACGCTCGGCCGGGACAGGGAGAGTTGAGACTTCCTGGGGGCTCATGATGTCGTCTCCGACTCCGGCATGTCCCTGCCAGGCCCTCTTCCACGCTTCGAGCCAGGGCTTTTGATCCACGCCGTGTACGTCGCAGGCGCGCAAAAAAGCCTCGAACTGTGCGCGACTCTGCGGGATCGTCTGCTTGTTGACGATGCGGTGGGCAGTGCTACGCGGCAGCAGTCCGTACCCTCCAGCGCGCGCCTCCATCTCGCGCAGCGGTGGGGCACCCGCTTTGTCGTACAGCTCGACCAGGACTGCACCGAGATCGGCGAAGTCGCGGACAAGTTCGGGGCGTGGCGCGGTCAGGCTAGCGTGTCGACCACGGGCTGAGCGGCGCGCCTCGTAGCGGGCCTCTTTCCATAGCTGCTCGGCGTGGTCTGCCCGAGCTCCGCACGCCGTGGCATAGGCGATGACCACATCCCGGGAGGGAACGCGCACGCCGGATGCAGCGCGCTGAAGCGTGGTGGCGTGGCAGTCGGCCAGCTCCGCAAGCGAGCGGTAGGTCAGGCCGGAGTTGGCGCGAACGGTGCGCAGCCACATGGCTAGGGCGGCGAGCGCTTGGTTGGTTGTCCTCACTGGTGCTTCTCGGCGGCCCATCGTTGCACCGCCTTACGCCCGGTAGGCCAGGTTATGCAGCCCTGATGCTGCCGAGCGTAGCGGAGTCGCGCGCCACAGCTTGACTGTGGTGACTGAAATCAGGGTCGAGCCAGCCAGCGTCTGAAGCATCTGCTCCGGCGGGAGCCCTAGGCCGACAAGGAGGCCGGCCAGGATGAGGATGACGACGATGACGGTCACGTCGGTTCCTGCTTCGCGTCCGGGCGGTATCAGGCAG
The DNA here is from genome assembly GCF_013364155.1 of Streptomyces sp. NA02950. NCBI lineage: Bacteria > Bacillati > Actinomycetota > Actinomycetes > Kitasatosporales > Streptomycetaceae > Streptomyces > Streptomyces sp. NA02950. The sequence continues at coordinate 106,076 of NZ_CP054916.1, forward strand.
CTGCTGATGCAGGCGTGGGAGAACAGACGGGTGGGCATGTTTGCTCCTGACGTGGGCTTTCGTCAGCGCAGCTGACGGGGGTTGTTACTGGCTCCAACAACGACCGCATCGCCAGGAGTTGGCGCTCCTAGCGGGCGGTGAGGATATGTTGGCACCAAGAGGCCCCGGTTCGAGACCGGCGTCGGGCATTGATGCCCGGCTGTCCCGCTCGCATGGCTCGTGGAGATGCCCACTGCGGCCGCCAACAGATGATCAAGAATCGTTCAGTAGTCCGGTGATCAGCACACCAGCGAACTGAGGTCGGCTGGCGTGACGAAGATGGGACCGACGGGTACAGAAATTGATGCGGTGTTGCCCCAACGTTCCTTGCGCCAAGCGCCCTTTCAGCGCGACCATCCCCGGGATGACGCGGTTCTGACGTCACGCCCCTGACTGCTACTGGCTCCAACCACAGCACACACCAGGGACTCCCGCATGTTCATGTTGGCGCATGGCCATGCCACGGCCGGTGCCGCCTGATAGGCGGCACCGGCCGTCTTCTTCTCTGACAGCCAACATCCATCGACGACGCATCGCTGCGGTCCTTTGGCGAACGACCACGCCCCGCGGAAAACGCCCGTCTGGTCGCATCAGCACCTGCCGGGGTCCGAAAGTACTTGATCACGTGAGCAAAAGCTCATTACCGGTAGTTCGTTAAATCCGGCGGTAGAGGTCAATGCCGTGTCCGGTGGTGACCGCGTCGATCAGGGCCTGGAGCTCTGAGGGTGGGTCTGTGTCCGTCCAGGCTCGCCACCACCGGGTGAGGGTGATGGCGGGGGTGAGCCAGGACCGGATGGCCCGTAAGGCCCTGGGCCAGCAGGGCTGTTGGGGCTGGTGGGGTTCGGTTGATCCCCCTCTCTGGCCCGTCGTCGGGGCATGGGTCCGGCGCGGTGGCATCCAGGGGTCCCGGTGGGGCGAACCACTGGTCCCAGCAGAAGGAGAAGGCGCAGTTGACCAGGGTCTGGTGGCGGCGGATGGCGCGGTCGGAGCGGACTTGGAAGTCGGCCCAGCCGAGTTCGTCCTTGATCTGTTTGTAGCTCTGCTCGATCCAGGGCCGCAGTCCGTAGAGGTGGACGATCTCGGCGAGGCCCGCCGGCGGGTGCGGGCCGGTGGCAGCGTGGGGTGTGTCGGGGTGGGGCAGGCTGGTGGCCAGGTACCAGGTGGCCTTCTCCGGCAGGCTGCCCGGATCGGTGGTGGCCACGACCAGCCGGCAGGGAGAGTCGGGGCCGTAGCCGCCCAGGCGGGCATCAGCCGCCCACCAGGTCTCGGTGTGCCCGTCACGGAAGTGACGTTCCACGGGCATCCAGTCGCCTGGATGCCTGGCATCGCGCCAGGCCAGTGAGTGTGCGGCTTCGATGGGGGTGTGCGGCTGGTCGGCCGGAGCCCAGGTGCCGCGGTGCGGCTTGAGCGCGACCACGTAGGCCAGGCCGGCCTCGCGCAGTGCGAGGTACCAGTCGTCGCTGACCGAGTAGGCGCAGTCGGCGACCACCGCCCGGCAGCCGAAGCCGGCCTCCTTCCCTCGGGCCGCGAGGGCAGCGGCCAGCTGTGGTTTCGTGCGGAAGTCCGGGTCGGAGCGGCTGCGGGTGAAGTGGTGGGCGGGGGTGTAGGGAGCCGCGTGCAGCGGGTAGTACACACGGCCGTCGGTCCACACCGTGGTCACCGTGACGATGCCGTTGTCCGTCTTGCCGTACCGGCCCAGCCACTGTCGGCCCACGTGCGCGGTGGCCGTGCCGTCCTTACGGTCCCCGGAATCGTCGATCACGATGACCCCGCCGTCGTGCGGAGCCGTCGCCGACTGCTCACGCAGCAGCTCAAGCCGCCGGTCGTTGACCTGCTCGGCCTCCCAAGGGGACTCGGACAGGAAGAACTGCAGCCGCTGCACCCCCGCCGTCCCCGCACCCGCCACCGGCTCCGCCCCTGCCAGGCATGTGATCGTCTTGTTCCGCTCCCGTGGTGCCAGCAGTCCCGTCAGGTACTCGCGAAACCCCCGCCGCTGAGCCAGACTGAAGAAGAGGTCGTCGAACCGCGCCGCATAGTCCTCCAACGGCCCCGGCGCAGGCGGACACGGACGGCGAGCGGTCATCTTCAGCCCCCAGCCAGGTAGTTGACTCCTACCACCGGCCTACGACCAACCCGGCCTGCCGTCAACCCGCACCACCGCCGGATTTAACGAACTACTGGTACTGAGGTTGAACTCGTGGTGTCGTAGGGGCTGACGGCTCGTCGTCTGTGCGGTATCACCAGGACATGCGGTATCCACAAGGGGGCGGGCTGACCGCCGAACGGCAGCAGTTCCGCGAGGAGTTACGGCTGAAGGCGGCTGAGAGGTTCGCCCAGGGTGAGGCGAGCTCGGTGATCGCCAAGGACTTGCGCGTCAGCGTCCGCTCGGTACAGCGGTGGCGGCAGGTGTGGGACGAGGGCGGTCCGCGGGCTCTGCGGTCGCAGGGGCCGGCGTCGCTGCCGCGACTGAGCGATAAGCAGTTCGCCCAGTTGGAGGCAGAGCTGGCCAAAGGGGCGGCCGCTCACGGCTGGGAAGACCAGCGGTGGACCCTGAGCCGCGTGAAGACGGTGATCGGCCGCCGCTTCCACCTGACCTACACGGTCCAGGGCGTGCGCAAGCTGCTGGTCCGTAACGGATGGTCCTGCCAGGTCCCGGCCCGACGGGCGATGGAGCGGGACGACGATGCGGTGGCCGGGTGGGTCAAGGAGGTGTGGCCCTGCGCGGAAGGCTCGCGGCGGTGAGTGGAGCCTGGCTGGTCTTTGAGGACGAAGCCGGATTCTCCATGACGCCGCCGCAGGCGAAAACCTGGTCCCAGCGCGGCCGGACCCCGGTGGTGCGGGTCCGCGGCCGTTCGCGCAGACGGATATCGATCGCTGCGCTGACCTGCTACAAACCCGGCCACCGGTCCCGGCTGATCTACCGGCCGCGCCGGGACGACGGCCCGCGCGACGGACGCAAAAGCTTCTCCTGGCGCGACTACCGGGACCTGCTGATCGCCGCCCACCAGCAGCTCGGCGGCCCGATCGTTCTCGTCTGGGACAACCTGAACGTCCACAAAGCCGCCGACCTGCGGGAATGGGCGGCAGTCCGGGACTGGCTGACCATTTACTACCTGCCGCCCTACGCACCCGACCTCAACCCCGTCGAAGGGATCTGGTCACTGCTGCGGCGCGGTTGGCTTTCCAACGTCGCCTTCAGCACTCCCGAACACCTCGTCCACCGCATCCGACGCGGCTTACGGCACATCCAGTACCGCAGCGACCTCATAGACGGCTGCCTCGCCGAGACCGGCCTGACCATCCGACCCGCCTGAGCACCCCAGCGACATCACGAGTTCAACCTCAGTAACGGTAGTTCGTTAAATCCGGCGGTAGAGGTCAATGCCGTGTCCGGTGGTGACCGCGTCGATCAGGGCCTGGAGCTCTGAGGGTGGGTCTGTGTCCGTCCAGGCTCGCCACCACCGGGTGAGGGTGATGGCGGGGGTGAGCCAGGACCGGATGGCCCGTAAGGCCCTGGGCCAGCAGGGCTGTTGGGGCTGGTGGGGTTCGGTTGATCCCCCTCTCTGGCCCGTCGTCGGGGCATGGGTCCGGCGCGGTGGCATCCAGGGGTCCCGGTGGGGCGAACCACTGGTCCCAGCAGAAGGAGAAGGCGCAGTTGACCAGGGTCTGGTGGCGGCGGATGGCGCGGTCGGAGCGGACTTGGAAGTCGGCCCAGCCGAGTTCGTCCTTGATCTGTTTGTAGCTCTGCTCGATCCAGGGCCGCAGTCCGTAGAGGTGGACGATCTCGGCGAGGCCCGCCGGCGGGTGCGGGCCGGTGGCAGCGTGGGGTGTGTCGGGGTGGGGCAGGCTGGTGGCCAGGTACCAGGTGGCCTTCTCCGGCAGGCTGCCCGGATCGGTGGTGGCCACGACCAGCCGGCAGGGAGAGTCGGGGCCGTAGCCGCCCAGGCGGGCATCAGCCGCCCACCAGGTCTCGGTGTGCCCGTCACGGAAGTGACGTTCCACGGGCATCCAGTCGCCTGGATGCCTGGCATCGCGCCAGGCCAGTGAGTGTGCGGCTTCGATGGGGGTGTGCGGCTGGTCGGCCGGAGCCCAGGTGCCGCGGTGCGGCTTGAGCGCGACCACGTAGGCCAGGCCGGCCTCGCGCAGTGCGAGGTACCAGTCGTCGCTGACCGAGTAGGCGCAGTCGGCGACCACCGCCCGGCAGCCGAAGCCGGCCTCCTTCCCTCGGGCCGCGAGGGCAGCGGCCAGCTGTGGTTTCGTGCGGAAGTCCGGGTCGGAGCGGCTGCGGGTGAAGTGGTGGGCGGGGGTGTAGGGAGCCGCGTGCAGCGGGTAGTACACACGGCCGTCGGTCCACACCGTGGTCACCGTGACGATGCCGTTGTCCGTCTTGCCGTACCGGCCCAGCCACTGTCGGCCCACGTGCGCGGTGGCCGTGCCGTCCTTACGGTCCCCGGAATCGTCGATCACGATGACCCCGCCGTCGTGCGGAGCCGTCGCCGACTGCTCACGCAGCAGCTCAAGCCGCCGGTCGTTGACCTGCTCGGCCTCCCAAGGGGACTCGGACAGGAAGAACTGCAGCCGCTGCACCCCCGCCGTCCCCGCACCCGCCACCGGCTCCGCCCCTGCCAGGCATGTGATCGTCTTGTTCCGCTCCCGTGGTGCCAGCAGTCCCGTCAGGTACTCGCGAAACCCCCGCCGCTGAGCCAGACTGAAGAAGAGGTCGTCGAACCGCGCCGCATAGTCCTCCAACGGCCCCGGCGCAGGCGGACACGGACGGCGAGCGGTCATCTTCAGCCCCCAGCCAGGTAGTTGACTCCTACCACCGGCCTACGACCAACCCGGCCTGCCGTCAACCCGCACCACCGCCGGATTTAACGAACTACCGGTAACGGTAGTTCGTTAAATCCGGCGGTAGAGGTCAATGCCGTGTCCGGTGGTGACCGCGTCGATCAGGGCCTGGAGCTCTGAGGGTGGGTCTGTGTCCGTCCAGGCTCGCCACCACCGGGTGAGGGTGATGGCGGGGGTGAGCCAGGACCGGATGGCCCGTAAGGCCCTGGGCCAGCAGGGCTGTTGGGGCTGGTGGGGTTCGGTTGATCCCCCTCTCTGGCCCGTCGTCGGGGCATGGGTCCGGCGCGGTGGCATCCAGGGGTCCCGGTGGGGCGAACCACTGGTCCCAGCAGAAGGAGAAGGCGCAGTTGACCAGGGTCTGGTGGCGGCGGATGGCGCGGTCGGAGCGGACTTGGAAGTCGGCCCAGCCGAGTTCGTCCTTGATCTGTTTGTAGCTCTGCTCGATCCAGGGCCGCAGTCCGTAGAGGTGGACGATCTCGGCGAGGCCCGCCGGCGGGTGCGGGCCGGTGGCAGCGTGGGGTGTGTCGGGGTGGGGCAGGCTGGTGGCCAGGTACCAGGTGGCCTTCTCCGGCAGGCTGCCCGGATCGGTGGTGGCCACGACCAGCCGGCAGGGAGAGTCGGGGCCGTAGCCGCCCAGGCGGGCATCAGCCGCCCACCAGGTCTCGGTGTGCCCGTCACGGAAGTGACGTTCCACGGGCATCCAGTCGCCTGGATGCCTGGCATCGCGCCAGGCCAGTGAGTGTGCGGCTTCGATGGGGGTGTGCGGCTGGTCGGCCGGAGCCCAGGTGCCGCGGTGCGGCTTGAGCGCGACCACGTAGGCCAGGCCGGCCTCGCGCAGTGCGAGGTACCAGTCGTCGCTGACCGAGTAGGCGCAGTCGGCGACCACCGCCCGGCAGCCGAAGCCGGCCTCCTTCCCTCGGGCCGCGAGGGCAGCGGCCAGCTGTGGTTTCGTGCGGAAGTCCGGGTCGGAGCGGCTGCGGGTGAAGTGGTGGGCGGGGGTGTAGGGAGCCGCGTGCAGCGGGTAGTACACACGGCCGTCGGTCCACACCGTGGTCACCGTGACGATGCCGTTGTCCGTCTTGCCGTACCGGCCCAGCCACTGTCGGCCCACGTGCGCGGTGGCCGTGCCGTCCTTACGGTCCCCGGAATCGTCGATCACGATGACCCCGCCGTCGTGCGGAGCCGTCGCCGACTGCTCACGCAGCAGCTCAAGCCGCCGGTCGTTGACCTGCTCGGCCTCCCAAGGGGACTCGGACAGGAAGAACTGCAGCCGCTGCACCCCCGCCGTCCCCGCACCCGCCACCGGCTCCGCCCCTGCCAGGCATGTGATCGTCTTGTTCCGCTCCCGTGGTGCCAGCAGTCCCGTCAGGTACTCGCGAAACCCCCGCCGCTGAGCCAGACTGAAGAAGAGGTCGTCGAACCGCGCCGCATAGTCCTCCAACGGCCCCGGCGCAGGCGGACACGGACGGCGAGCGGTCATCTTCAGCCCCCAGCCAGGTAGTTGACTCCTACCACCGGCCTACGACCAACCCGGCCTGCCGTCAACCCGCACCACCGCCGGATTTAACGAACTACCGGTAACACAATGAGGTGGATCGGTCCTGGTGCCCGTGCCTGGACGGCCAGTTGGGCGTTGTCCGGCCGTGGGGACTTCGCCTTGGATCGTGTCGGACGACTTGTGGGAGCGGATCGAGCCGCTGCTGCCGAAGAAGGAACGGCGGTTCCGGCACCCGGGCCGCAAACCCGTCCCGGACCGGCAGGTGCTGTGCGGGATCCTGTTCGTGCTCCACACCGGCATCCAGTGGGAACACCTTCCCCAGGAGCTCGGTTTCGGGTCGGGCATGACGTGCTGGCGACGGCTGCGGGACTGGAACCAGGCCGGGGTGTGGCAGCAGCTGCACGAGGTGCTGCTGGCCGAGCTGAACGCCGCCGCCCGTCTGGACTGGTCGAGAGCGGTGGTGGACTCCAGCCAGGTCAGGGCGTTAAAAGGGGGCTCCAGACGGGCCCGTCGCCGGTCGACCGGGGACGAGCCGGCTCCAAACACCACCTGATCACCGACGGGCACTCCCTGCATATCGACTCCGGCCCCGCCAGCCACCTGCTGTCGGGACCCTCTACGGTGGTGACGGTCGGCGACGGGGAGAGGTGACCGGTGAGCGCGCACGACGGCCTCGCAGAGGGCTTCGAGGCGCACCGCGGCCGACTGCGGGCGGTCGCCCAGCGCATGCTCGGCTCGCACAGCGAGGCGGAGGACGCCGTCCAGGAAGCCTGGCTGCGGCTGGCCCGGACGGAAGCCGACGCCGTGCACAACCTGGGCGGCTGGCTCACGACCACGGTCTCCCGCATTTGCCTCGACATGCTGCGGGCCCGCGTATCGCGGCGGGAGGACCCGGCAGGCCACCCGGTGCCCGATGAGGACCCAGGGGCGCCTGCGGGTGGCTGCCCGGAACAGCAGGCGGTGCTGGCCGACTCGGTGGGCCGCGCCCTTCTGATCGTGCTGGACAGGCTGGGCCCCGCCGAGCGTGTCGCGTTCGTGCTGCACGACATGTTCGCCGTGCCGTTCGAGGAGATCGCCCCCGTCGTGGACCGCTCCCTCGCCGCTGCCAAGCAGCTCGCGAGCCGGGCCCGCCGCAAGGTACGGGGCGCCCCCGCCGTCCCCGGCGCGGAGCCGGCCCGGCAGCGGCTCGTGGTCGAGGCGTTCCTGGCAGCGGCACGAGCGGGCGACATCGACGCAGTCCTCGCGGTGCTGGCGCCCGACGTCGTACGGCGTGCGGACCGCGCGGCTCTTCCAGCGGGCAGGCCGGTCGAGGTGCGCGGTGCGCGGGCCGTGGCGGAGGAGATCGCGGTCTTCGGGCAGAACGCGCACGTTGCGCAGATGGTGCTCATCAACAATGCCGTGGGGATCGTGGTCGCGCCGTACGGACGACTGCGGCTCGCCCTTACCGTCACGACCGCCCGCGGGAGGATCACCGGGTACGAACTGATCGCCGACCCGAACCGACTTCGGCAGCTTGATCTGGCCGTTCTCGACCTCACCCTGGGCGAGTCACCATTCTCTGAGTGGCATAGCGATGAGGTGCCGGCAAACGATGGCACCCTCGAGTGATCGACGCACCACCCGCGGATGATCATGTGTTCGTGGAGGCACAGGTGCGTGACTCCGGGTTTTCGCCGGCTCAACAGGATGAGATCTGCAGACGCCGGCGCGCGGGGCAGCCGTTCAGCCTGATCGGGCGGGCGCTCGGGGCGCCGATACAACACGCCCGTCGGTTCCTGCACCGGAGCGGCGGCGTCCGCCTCACCCCGCGGACGCGGCCGAAGTGACATCCGAGCGGCAGCGAGCGCGAGGAGACATCCCGCGGCACCGCGGCCGGAGAATCGGCCCGGCAGCTGGCCCAGCGGCTGGACAGACCGCCTTCGGCCCTCTCCCCCGGGACCGCCCGCGAACGGCCGCACAGACCGCTACCGGACCGCGTCGGCCGATGCGGCCGCCCATGCGCGTGGGCGCCGCCCCCAGCAGGCCCCCAGGAGGCCAGGCTCGCCCAAGGGCCCGCTCTGCGCGTCCTGGTGGAGGCCAAGCCCGCTCTGTACTGGTCTGCCGAACAGATCGCAGGAGGGCTGCGCCGCCAGCCCCCCGCGACGCGTCCATGCAGATCCCGCACGAAGCGATCCACCTCTCCCTTGCCGGCCCTCGCCCGCGTCAGGCGATCGATTGCAGCCTCACCCAGCGGCTCCGGTCAGCCAGGCCCCTGCGTCGTCCGAAGACCGCCCGCCGGCCTGCCTGGGCAGGGCATCATCCGCGGCATGCTGTCCATCACCGCCCGCCCCGCCGAGGTCCAGGACCGCAAGGTGCCCGGCCACTGGCAGGGGTGACCTCGTGAGGTGCACCCCCGGGGGGCGCTACGGCCCCTCGAGCGCACCAGCCGCCACACGACCAACGTCGCGCTCCCGGACGGCACCAAGGCCGGGCAGGTCACCCCGCACCCCACCCCAAGTCCCCTCGGCACCCCGCCCCCGCCCCGGCCAACGCCCACCCAGACCGGGACCAGGACCAGGACCGGGACCAGGACCGGGGCCGGGGCCGGGCCGGGACCGGGAGACGGCCGAGCACCAGGCCATCACCGCCGAGACCGGGATGCCGATCCACCTGGGCAAGCCGCGCAGCCCGTGGCAGCGCGGCACCAACGAGAACACCGATCGGCTGCTCCGGCAGTACCTCCCCAAGAGCGCGGACCTCCGCACGTCCAGCCAGACCGACCAGGTACGCCGCCGACGAGCTCAACCACCGCCCGCGCAGGCCCCCCGCGACCGCACTGGCGGCAAGGTCCACACTGACCTCCTGAAACAGCGGTGATGCGCTGACCGCTCGAGCCCGCCGATCCCTTGACGACAGCACAGGCTGCCAGGCGCCCGGGTCCGTAGGGTGGCTGCAGCAGCGGAAAAAGGGGGGCTGATGCAGATCGGGGAACTGGCCCAGCGCACGGGGGCGAGCCGACGCTCGATTCGCTACTACGAGCAGCACGGGCTGCTGGAGGCTCAGCGCACCGGCCGGGGGTGGCGGGCCTATGACGAGCGTGCGGTGCACCGCGTGCTGAACGTGCGGGAGCTGCTCAAGGCAGGATTGCGGATGGACGACATCCGCCAGGTGGCGCCGTGTCTGGACATGAAGACGGCGGACTTCCTGGCCTGCCAGGACAGTCCGGCCGAGGTACTGGCGATGTACGAGCAACGCCTGGCCGCAGTGGAAGCAAAGGCCGCGGAGCTGGCCCGCTACCGGGCCGAGCTGGTCGAGCGGATCGCGCTGTTGCGCGCCGGACGGCCGGACGGGGACTTCGGTGAGCTGCTGCGCCAGGCGGAGGCGGGCTCAGCGGCTTGAAGGTGACACTGGTGTCACTACCTACCGTGCGGGCCTATGGATACTGTTGCTGGAAAGAGGCCCGGCCCGCCGGGCTGGCTGTATGTCCTGTTCTTGACCTTGCTGGCCACGGCCACGGACGAGTTCATCATCGCCGGAGTTCTGCCGTCCGTCGCCGATGATCTGGGGGTCGGTGTCGCAGCGGCCGGGCAGTTGGTGACCGCCTTCGCCGTGGTCTATGCGCCTGGACCGGATACGCGCCCACTGGGGCGACATGCTCCGCGTGGCCGAGTCCCTCACCCTGGGCGAGGTCCGCGGCCACGACCTGATCCGCATGCTCTCCCGGGACGGCAAGCCGACTGGGCTGGGCGACGCGTTCGCCCACTACGGGCGGATCTTCAAAACGCTGCACCTGCTTCAGTTCGTCTCCGATGAGGGATACCGGCGGATGATCGGTGCCCAGCTCAACGTCACCGAAGCCCGTCACCGGCTCGCCCGGAAGATCTTCTTCGGGCAGCGCGGCGAACTGCGCCAGCACTACCGCCAGGCATGGAGGACCAGCTCGGCGCGCTCGGCCTGGCCCTGAACGCCGTGGTGCTGTTCAACAGCCTCTACATCGACGCCGCCGTCAAGCAACTGGCCGCCGGCGGCTTCCCGGTCACCGACGAGCTGCTCGCCCGCCTCTCCCCGCTCCAGTACGACCACATCAACTTCCTGGGCCGCTACGCCTTCACCCAGCCGTCGGCGCCGGGCCTGCGGCAGCTACACGACCCGCACAGCGACGACGAGACGGACGACGGCGAGGACGGGTAGCCGCGGGCCCGTACCGGCGAACAGCGGTCCGGCCCGGAGTGACACCTACGCCTCCGGGCCGGACCGCTTGGTGCGAGTTAGGTTCAGCCGGTGGGCAGGATACGCAGGTGCGGGCTGTCCTGGGCTGAGTCAACGCAGGGGGCGGAGCGGGGCGCCGCCGCGGAACGGGACCCGGAAAGTTCGACGTCCGAGCCGACGCGCACCGACCGGCTGCGGTCCATCTGACGAACCCATCGCGAGTAGGCCCGGTCGTCACGACCGGGCCTACTCGTATGACACTCACGCATCACAAACAGAATCATTGTTCTGCTAGTGTCTCCATAAGCAGAATATGAGTTCTTTTTGTGGGGGGTGTTGTGCCTCGGCTCACCGACGCGCGCAAGGAACTTCGGCGTACTCAGATCGCCGAGGCCGCCGTCCGCTGCTTCAGCCGCAACGGCCTGGAGCGGACCTCGATCGCCGACATCACCGCCGAGTCCGGCCTCTCGGCTGGCTCGATCTATGCGCACTACCGCAACAAGGCCGACCTGGTCCGGGTCGCCGCCCGCGAGGTGCTCGCCAAGCGCGCCGCTGTCCTCGGCGAGTACGCCGCGGCCGACGCCCCACCCGGCCCCTACGAACTGCTCTCCCGCTTGATCGCCTCGATCGACCCGGCCGAGGCTCGGGTCGGCGTGCAGACCTGGGGAGAGTCGACCACCAACCCGGCCATCCGCGACATCGTCGTCGACATGACTGACCGGATGCGCGCGATGCTGCACGACTGCGTCACAGCCTGGCTCGTCAAGGTCGAGCACCATGAGCCGACCCAAGCCCGGGAGCGCGCCACTCCGATCGCCCACCGGGTCATGGCGCTCTACCAGGCCGAACTGCTGTACACCGCCTTGCAATCACCGACTGAGGAGACAGCGTCATGACCACCGCGACCGCTTCGTTCGCCGGCCGCATCGTTTTGCGCGTCGGCTACGGTGCCTTGCAGCTTGAGCGGCTGCACGACCGCCGCGGCGAAGCCGTCGCGCTGCTGCGCCGAGCGGTCGAGTTGGGCGTCGACCACGTGGACACCGCCGAGTTCTATGGCTTCGGTTTCGCCAACGCCGTGATCCGCGAGGCACTGCGCCCCGAGGACGACGTCCTGGTGGTCACTAAGGTGGGGGCTGACCCCAACCCGGGCGGGCGCGTGCCGTTGCGTCTGGCGCAGCGGCCCGAGCAGCTGCGCGCCAGCGTCGAGGACAACCTGCGCAGCCTCGGCGTCGACCGGCTCGCGGTCGTCAACCTCCGCCGCCTGGACACCGGCCCCGGGCTGCGTCCTGAGGGCGATCAGGTCATCGACCTCGACGACCAGCTCGCGGTGATGACTGCCCTGCGCGACGAGGGCAAGATCGGTGCGATCGGCCTGAGCAGCGTCACCCTCGACGGCCTGCGCCGCGCCCTGCCGGCCGGCATCGTCTGCGTGCAGAACGCGTACAGTCTCGTCTCCCGCGACGACGAGGACATGCTGCGGTTGTGCGCGGCCGAGGGCATCGCCTGGGTGCCGTTCTTCCCGCTCGGCGGGGTCTTCCCCGGCCTGCCCAAAGCGACCGACGAGCCAGCGGTGCACGCCGTGGCCGAGTCCCTGGGCGCCACGCCCTCCCAGGTCGGCCTCGCCTGGCTGCTGCACCACGCCCCGAACGTGCTGCTCATCCCCGGCACCGCCAACGCCGCCCACTTGGAGGCCAACATCGCCGCCAGCGAGATCACCCTCGACGCCGCGACCCTCGCCACCCTCGATGCCATCGAGTCCCGCTCCAACGACGTCCCAATCGGCTGACCGCAACCAACGCGACCCGGCTCGCGACCGCACCACACGTCGGACACCCTGACGCACCGCCAGGCCACGCCAGGAAACCCCGCTCTACCAGGCTCCAAGGACGGATCATGAAGGCCATCATCTACCGCGACAACGGCGCCCCCGACGTTCTGCAGTTCATCGACCGTGACCTGCCAGCGCCCGGCCCCGGCGAGGTTCGCGTCCGGGTCGCCGTGTCCGGGGTCAACCCGACCGACGGGCAGGCACGCTCCGGCGTCGGCCACCCCAAGCACTTCTCGGAGGTCACCCCGCACCTCGACGGCGCCGGCACGGTCGACGCTGTCGGTGAGGGTGTCGACCAGAGCCGGGTCGGTCAGCGGGTCTGGCTGTTCATGGCCGCCGCCGGGCGGCCCACCGGCACCGCCGCCGAGTTCACCGTCGTGCCCGCCGAACAGGCCCTGCAGCTGCCCGACGAGGCTGGCTTCGACGTCGGCGCCTCACTCGGCGTCCCCGCGCTGACCGCGCACCGCGCGCTCACCGTCGCCGAGGACGGTCCGCGCCGACTGCGGCCCGGGGCACTCGGCGGGAGGGTGGTGCTCGCCGCGGGCGGGGCCGGAGCGGTCGGGCACGCGGTGATCCAGCTCGCCCGATGGGCCGGCGCCACCGTGATCAGCACGGTCAGCAGCCCGGAGAAAGCCCGGCTGGCCACCGCCGCCGGGGCCCACCATGTGATCAACTATCGCGAGGGCGACCCGGCCGCCGAGATCCGCAAGATCGCCCCGGACGGCGTCGACATCGTCGCCGAGGTGGCGCTGGGCGCGAACCTCGCACTGGACCTGGCCGTGCTGCGAACCCGCGGCACGATCTCGACCTACGCCAACGACGGTGGCAAGCCAGTCGAACTGGACGTGCTGCAGAACATGGTGCTGAACACACGCTTCCAGTTCCTGGTGCTCTACACGGCCGGTCCGGAGGCACGCGCCGCGGCCGTCCAGGACGTCGCCGCCGCAGTGCGCGACGGCGCGCTGCCGGTCGGCGAGGAGCACGGCCTGCCGCTGATCCGCTTTCCCCTCGACCGCACCGCCGACGCGCACCGAGCGGTCGAGAGCCGCGCGGTCGGCAAAGTCCTAGTGGACGTCACCTCCTGACGTCCAGTCGGCTACCGCGCACCCACCCGCCGCCCACGGGGAACCCCGCATGGGGCGGCCGGGTGGGCGGCGTCACCCCGACCTCTGTCCGGCCCGCGGCCACCCCCCACCTCAAGGATTCTCATAAACGACCCTTTGCCCGAGCAAGATCTAAAACGGCCCGCCGAACCCTTGCTGATCTCCGATCGGTTCTCAGAACCCGTTCTCACTCAAACATGGGCCGGATCCCCTTCTGAGACTTGTGTTGTGCGAGAATCCGGGGCCGTGACGGGCGCTCAGGACCCCGCGACGCGCGACGCGGACGACGTCGAGCGCCACCCCTGCCCCCGCTGTGATGTTCAACCCGGCTCGCCGTGTCGCTCGCGCGGCGGCGCAGTCGCCAGCGCCTACCACACGGGCCGGTTCACGAAGGTGCCCCGGCTCGCGAAGCTGCTGCGGGTGCAGACGCCTGCCGACCGCGGGCCGGGGCAGCCCTGGCGGCCCGGCACCCCGCCTCCGGCCCCGGCCGCGGCGGACACCCCGGGCGCGGACATCCGTATCGGCTACGCCCGTTGCTCGCACCTGAGTCAGGAACTCGACTCCCAGCTCGACGCGCTCACCGCCCACGGCATCCCCCGTGACAAGGTGTTCAGCGAGAAGATCAGCACCCGGGTCCGGGCGCGCCCCCAGTTCGATCAGGCACTGCGTACGGCGCGGAAGATCAAGGCGCACGCCCCGCACTGCCGGGTGATCGTCACCGTGTATGAGATGAAGCGGCTGGGCCGTGACGCTGCCGAACTGACCGCGCTCGCCGACCACCTCACCGCCCACGGCCTGGTCCTGGAGATGCTCGCCGGTCCCCTGCCCGGCATCTACGACCCCACAGGGCCGGGGAAGCTGCTGTTCGCGTTCTTCGCGGCGATGGCGGAGACCGAGCGGGAGAACATCCGGGAGGCGACGCTGGAGGGGCTCGACACCGCGGCCCGCAAGGGCAAGCACGGCGGCCGGCCGCCGGTCATCACCGACGACATGCTGCACACCGTGCTGCGCCGCCGTGCGAACGGCGAGTCCGTCGAGCAGATCCAGCCCGACCTAATCATCCCCACCGGCAGGCGCAAGGGCCAGAACCCCTCGGTCGCCAGCGTCTACCGGGCACTCGCCGAGCACGCCAGGCGCGAGGCGTACCCCGAGGCCATCAAGGCAGCGCACGCCGACTTCGCCGCCCTCCAGGCCGGTGAAGTCCCCGGCCCGCGTACGAAGACCGAGCCCGCACGGTGACATCGAACCACGTCAGTGGCTACCGCTAATTTCCGTTCCGATACTCCCCGAGGGCCAAGACCAGCTCATCACGCCTAACGAGCGCAAGAGGTCCAGATAACGGCCTGCTCATCGGTCAGAAACTCGACTGGCATACAGCGGACGTAACCAACCCTCGACGAGCAAGCGCGGATCTTCCAGTGAACGCCCACTGGAAGCGGGCGACCTGTGCTAGAGAATCACCCCACAGCGTCCAAGGACAATCTCACCGATACTGGCTGTTCCGTTGGTTCCCGAGGCCGTGGAGGCCCGTGAGTTCACGGAAACTGAAGGTTCTTCAACGCGAACCCGGGGGTGTGTTGCCTTGATTCTGGGGGATGGACCCGTGGGTTCGCGGTCGACTCAGGGGTCGGCCTCGGCAGCCTGCTCCAGCAGTGCCCGTGCGGAGTCCGCGTAGCGCATGGCCGTCTTCTCGTGAAGCCCGAACACCTCGGCGAGGTGAAGGGGATCAGGGCCTTGGACCATGGCCTCTTCGAGCTGTCGGTCGACGCGGAGTCTCTCCAGAGTCGCCTCCTGGCCGCGCAGGGGCCCGCGGACCCAGCGGTTGCTGGCGCGACCGGTGCCCGTGGCGGTCTGGTTGTTGATAAGCAGGTGGAGGTTGGCCGTGTTCGGCCAACGCTCGCGCCGGTGTTCCAGCCACTCCAACAGGAGTTTCAGGGTGAGATCGTCGAGTGGCCGGGCTCGCCCGGCGATGGTCAGGCGGCGGTTCCCGACGTCGGCGTCGTCGAGCATGATGGTGGCGATCTGGGCGACCCGGGCTGCGTGGACGGCCGCGAGAGCGAGGACGAGCCGGACGGCCGGCGTGGTGGCGACGGCGACAGAACGATCGACCTGGGCCGGCAGCAGAGGCTGGAGCACGGCGTAGTTGTTCTGGCCGACCGTGATGCGGCTGGTCGGGTTTCGGAAGATCACGCCCGACCGCTTGGCCCAACTGAACAGAGATCGCAGTCCGACGAGCCGGTCGTGGCGATGACGGCCGTGCAGGGTCTTGAGATGAGCCAGGACGTCCTCGCGGGCCACTTCCCGCAGGTGGTCGTAGCGGTTCGACCATTCCAGGAGTGCTGGGAGGACCTGGTTGAGGTAGAGGCGGACCGTCGCTTGCTGCCGGGGGCGGCTGCGGGAACTTCCGTCGCGCAGAACCCGGGTCCAGCCCTCGGCTTCCGCAGCGATGCCCGGGGCGAGCCCCTCCAAGCGCTCGGCGAGCCAGCACTCGAAGAAGGGTTCCTCGTCATCCAGGAAGATCCCCATCTCCTCCAGGTCCGTGATGGTGTGGCCGACCCGCAGGTCCAGGGCACGGAGCGGGGTGAAGATCTCGCTGTGGCGAATGACGTCGCCCTCGGTGTATCCGGTGAGCACGATGGCCAGGCCGCGGTTGACGGCGAAGCGGATGCCCCACCCCCAGCCCCGCGTCTCGGCAAGTCGCTGGGCGAGGTACTTTGCCCAGGCCAGCCAGGGGTTGGTCAGGTCAGCGGCGGCCGGGTCGAGGCGGCAGTAGTCACGCGGAACCTGCTCGAACAACGGCAGTTGCTTCCAATCACTGCTCGGCCGTGAGCGCGACACCGGTGGCGGTCTGCGGGATGCTTCTCGCACCCTGATGCGGTGCAGAGCCGTGAGAGCCGATCCTCTGCGGTAGTGCAGTCCCACGAAGAAGAGCTGGTGATGGCGGACGCCCTTGAGCCATGGGGCCATCACCTCGCCATTGACGGTCGGCATGCCGGTGGCCATCTTGGCGTTGAGTCGGGCCTGGCACCAGCACAGACGGCAGTACTCCCCCTTCAGCGGCTGGACTCGTCGGCAGCCGACGCAGGCGGCCGCCTCGTGACTGCGGCCGAACATGTAGCAGGTCTGGCAGAGGCGTCCGCTGAAGTCGCCCCAGGCCAGGCAGCTGTCGCAGGAGTCGGGGGGCTTGCGATAGCCCTTCGGATACCGGCTCATGCCGGAGGCAGCGACCGGCCATCGCGGCGCTTGGGCACCACCGCCGGGGGCAGCGGTGCCGGAGCCAACCGCGACTCGACCTGTCTCTTCCTGACTGGGACGGTTGACTTTGCCCGGCTCGGGGATCAGCAGGTCGCCGATCTCGCAGCCGAGGACGACGCAGATGACATCCAGGTCCTCCAGCTTGAGCGAGACCGGCTGGCCCGACCACAGCCCGGACATCTTCCCGGCCGAGATCACCAGGCCGTGCTCCGCGAGATTGCGCTGAAGCTCGGACGCCTTCCAGATGCCCTTGTTCGCGGCGGTCAGCCGCAGGTTCCACCTCATCGGACCAGTCCTTCCAGCCGCTTCGCGGCTCGTTCCATCCCGGCAACCCAGGCGTCCTCGACCCGGGTCTGCTGAACGTGGATATACCGCATCGTCGTGGCGATCCAGGAGTGTCCCAAGACCTCCTGAATCGCGAGCAAGTCCAGTCCAGTTCCGTAGAGTTGAGACGCGCAGTAGTGCCGAAGGACGTGCGGCGTCAGCTTCTCGCCCCACCCCGGCAGATGAGCCTTGGCCGCCTTCTTCAGGCCGTGGCTCAGTGCGTCGTCCCCGACCCGGCGCGAGGAGCCGTCGGTGTTCTTGCGCTCGGAGGGAAAGAGCGGGGCGCCAGGGCGGGTGTGTCATCGTCGAACTGGCCCCAGACGTCCTCGATGAACCACCGAAGCGTCCGGTCGGCGCCGTTGATCAGCGGCACCATCCGCTCGCGCGGGCCCGAGCCGCGGGCGCCCTTGCCGTGGCGGACGTGGAGTTTGCCGAATCGGCCCAGGTCCCACTTGATGTCGTCCAGGTCGAGCCCGCATGCCTCGCTCACCCGCAGGCCGACCTGGGACAGCAGCTTCGAGGCGGTGTAGTTCCTGGCGGTAGGGGCGAACTTGCGGCAGGTCGCCAGTTCGCCGCCCCAGCCGGTGAACAGTGTCCCGACCTCCGGCTCGCTGGGCGGGATCCGCAGCTGTGCGTCCTTGGCCCCTCGCGGCTTGTTCATCTCGTCGATCGGGCACTCGACGACCCGGCCCGTCATCCGATGGAGCTCGACCTTGTGCCGCAGCTCCAGGAACATGAAGTACGTGGTCAGTGCCTGTGACCGGCCCAGCCGGGTGCCACTTGGCGAACCCCGCAGCACCTTCCCGAAGTACGCGTCAGCATCGGCTGGCTCCATCTCCCACAGCGGTCGACCGAACCAGGCCCTGATCTGGTCCAGGTGTCCGACGTCCCCGCGAATGGTGCCGTCCGCCAGCCCTGCCGAGGCCCGAGCGAGAACGAACCCGGACAGAGCGTCGGTCTCGAACTGCTCCAGTTCCTCCGCCGACGCGGGCGCCCAGTGCTCGCGCAGATCCCGTACGACTGCCAGCGCCGCCAACCCGAGCCCCCTCGCCTTCGGCCCGACCGTGGATCGGTCGGACACGGTGAGAACCCTGGCCATGGCCGCCCACGCCTGCCTGACCGTCCTGCGGGCCCGGGATCTCGGTGCCGGGAAAGCAGAAACGGATCCTCCCAGTTCATCCACCTCAGCCTCCCCGAGATCAGACGCCTGATCACCCGTCTCACCGACCGCAGGCCCACACCCGTCGACCACATCCTGCACTGGTCGGCCTGGCGCCGCAGACGCCAGCACCAAGCCCGTATCAGTCACTACAAACGGCGCGGACACAGCCCCTGAACTGCCCAGCAATCAGAAAAAACACCGTTGCAGTACTAAGTCCCCTCCAGGATGTGGCTGTTGGGCACATGTCGATGACCAACCGCCAGCCTTCGAATCTACGATGCCCCCACCATGACTCCCAAGGTGGACGCAGGTAGCCTTGAGGGTCGGTTGACGACGATGGCTGCCTCTAGCGGGCACAAGAGGGGGGAATACTCACGTGGGCGATTCGGCAGGCAAGGGCGACGACAAGCTCCCGGCGCCTCCGGAAGGTTGGCTGCCACTCCTCCCTGGGGAGAAGGGAATCGCCGCTCCTGCCCCCCTACGCACCCAGTATCCCAACCAGCCGAATATCTACGATCCTTCAGCTCCTCCACCGAAGCGGTCTCTCGGGCTTGGAGTTCAAGGGCCGGAAGCGCCGAATCTGAAGATAGCGGACAAGGTGTTGAAAGGGGCTGCAGGGAAGGCGGACGAAGTTCACGATGCTTTCTACACACCTGCAGCTTCGCTGGAAGGCGTGACAAACCTGGGAGTAGAGGCTCTCGGGGGCCTCCAGACCGCCAATGCACTGAAGAGGTCACACGCGAAGTGGGAGGAACACGCGGGGCTTGTGACTGCGTGGCTCACCAATATTGCCACGAGCCTGCGAGCAGCGGCTAACGCGTACAACGAAACGGACCATGGCGTAAAAGACAGTCTTGGCCCGTATTTGAAACAGGCTGCGCCTACCGATTCGTCGGATACGACACCACGTTCCTCCATTTTTTTGTATTACCCGCAGGACGGGAAAGAGTGATGCCGTCCTTCTATCGTGAATTCATGTCTGCCGACCTTTCCACATTGGACAAGATCGCCACGAAGTGGGAAGTGGTTCACGGCAAGATAGAGAAGTTACCGAACCGCATACGAGACGAAGTACTAAAGCCTCTTAAAGATAAAGGCTACTGGGAGGGGGCTGCAGCCCCCTACGCCTGGACTCAAATTGACGATATTCAGCGTCAGGTGGCTGGTGCGGTGAAGGTGGCTAGCGCCGTCGCGAAAGTCCTGAAAGACGGGGCCGGGGAACTTAGGACGGCTCGAAAAGAATTGCGCGAAGCTGTCGCTAGGGCGAAGAAGAAGGGGCTTCACGTCGACGGTGATGGTCAGGTGTCGGGTAAGGTCGGTGGGTCAAGCGATGTGACGACCAGAGACGTTGACGACGCTCAGGATGAGATTATTGACATCCTGCGTAAGGCCTACCTGGTCGACGAGAACCTATCGATCGCGCTCATGTACGACGTCGGGATCGATGAATGGTTTAACACGAAACCGCGTTTGACAGATGTCAACCATAACTTGTCGCTCAGCATTCCTCAGTTCAATGCCGCGAATTTGGCTCTGGACGGTAAAGAGGCTCACCCGAAGCGCAATAATGCCGACCCGTATGATATGGGTCTGGACTGGCTCGGAAACAGTGGCCCAGAGCATCAGGATTTCACTTACGGAGACAAATTTACCGAATTGATCCAGCGCAGCGACAGCATGGAAGACGTCCGGAAGCAAACCATGGATAAGTGGCGGCAAGGACACGGCACAGGAACTGCTGGATACTCAATTGCCAAGGACGGCTACAAGGGCGCAGCGAAGAAGCTGTTGTCGGAGGACCTCCCCGCTATCATCACTGGCGACGAAGACGGGCTTGGGCAAGGATTCACCGGTTCTTACCAGGTTCATTATGAAGTCAATGGTGTCGAACCAGACGGAACGATCATCGTGAAGTACAGTCTCGACAACGAAACTAGCGTTTCATCGCTCCTTCACTATGTCGGATATCACGACTGGTTGGAAAAATTAAATCCGAGCTCAGGCCCAGGGCATACCGTCAGCCAGAATGTCACGTGGGTCGAGCGGATCTCTCCCGATGCTTATTAAGGAAACAGCTAGGATAGTCAGTCGCACAGTGCGATGGATGTATCGCACTGTGGCACGTGGGGTATTCTTCACATGCGCATTTCTCCTGTTGCTGGCGCTAGGATATCTCCGACTGATGAACGCGCTCGACGGGGCACCCTCATATGGCTGCCCGCAAGCCGCCTCCGATATGGAGGAAACCGCGTTGCGCGGCTGGTTCACCGGGGCTGACGACATGGCGATCAAGCTCTGGATTGAAAACTCCACTTCCGATACTGGAGAAGCACACTTCCAGGTGAAGAACTGGCGCTATAGCAACTATGGCCACGGCGACGGTCAGGGAACCTTCAACGGCAACGGCAGTTGGGAGTACCAACCACGCAGCGGAATCGACGGAATGGAGATAAAACTAAATTTCGCTAAAGGTCCCGCTCCCGGATCTCCAGATCCAGTCAGCTTTCTGATTGTGGGGGGAGATAGGACGCACCCGGTGCTGTTCGAGGACGTGGATCCAGATACATGTCCCCACATTGTGATGAAAAAAGAAACTAAACACCCCAGATAACTACTATTGAAGCGGAGGCAATCCACAGGCCGCGCAGGGTGGTGATGAACTCGTCGGCGCTGTTCAGCACGAACGACCGCAACGTGGCGGCCGCGGAGGCGTTCACGAACCGTCAGGGGCAGTGGGACCTGGTCGCGGCCCTCATCACCGAGCACCTGCGACGTACCGCCGATCCGGCCTTCGACGTGGAAGATCTGGAAGCCCCCGCGGACCAACATCCTGGTGTTCCACAGGGCCGGGGGCATCGGTAAGACGACGCTGTCACGGAAGCTGGAGGCCGCGCTCGCCAGCCGACCACAGGCCCGCCCAATGGGGCGAACCCCTCTGGCCCGCTGAACAGATCCTGCCGGTACGGATCGATCTCTCCCGATCGGCGAACACCGACTTCGAACAGATCGTGCTCACCATCCGGGCCGCGCTCAGTCCGCTCGGCCGGCCCCTTTCGGCCTTTGACGTGGTGCTGCGGCGCTACTGGGACGCAGTCACCCCGGTGAACCGCTGGAGGAGTATCTGTGCCGCGGTGCCGTTGCGCGGTTCGGCAGGTCGATGCCGCAGCACATGCAGTCGGCCATGGGCGACGTCGCCCAGGCGCTGCTTCTGCCCGGCACCGTGTGTGGTGGCCCCACGGCGAAATGGACCGCGCCGCCACGGCATACGCCGCAGCCCGCGCCGAGGCCGAGCAGCACGGCATCGCTGGCGAACGCGCCACTTCCCAGGCACAACGCGCCTTCGCCCTAGCCTTCACCAACCCCGATCACGCCGAAGACAGCCGCGGAGCTGTCTCGCTGAGCGCGGGCCCGCCGCAGCGCCGAACACGATTGCTGTCGGCGGAGCACCGCGGGGGCGCGACCGCGGCCCCCTCAGCCGCCGGAACACCCCCGCGTCGGCGGGGATGGCGACAGCGGGGCACGCTCTCCGGCTGTTCGTGCAGAGCACCCCCGCCTCGGTGAGAGAACGGCAGATGGACCTGTGAGGTCGTCCCGGATCCCGGACATCGGAACCCTCGAGTGCGCGGAGAGCACGGCGGGGCAGTCTCCTGCTCAGCGCTCGGCTCACCTCCGCCTGCGCGGAGAGCACCCTTCGCGACCTGCACAGTTATAAGCGGTTTGCCATTTCTTGGCCTTCTCCATGGTTCGCCTGGAGCGCTCCAAAGGCCACGAGGGTTAGTCCGTCGAAGTTGATTGGTCGCCTTCGTTGTTGGCCTGCGGTGCGTAGCTCGAAGCCCTGCTCGTTGCTGGTGGGGTAGATGAGCACGGCAACGCCCTCTTCAGTAGAGGCGGAGACGGTGCTCCACAATATTCCCACTGGTCGGGGTCGTAGCTTCTGCGGAAGCGGCCGATGCGGTGTTGCTGGGCGAGGAGTCGGTACAACGCCTTCATGCGCTGGCCTTCGAGGCCGCGCAGTTGGGCGAGTGTGGGGTTGTGAGGTGTGCTGTCGGACCCGAAGCGTTGTTCGTACATGCGGACGGCGACGGTGAGGCGTTGGGTGTTGTCGGCCCAGGCGCGGGCTTGGTGCTCGAGCCAGCGTGTGGTGAGGGAGCTGGGGGTGGTGGCGGTGTAGCAGCGCACCCCGCCGGAGCCGGTGCAGAGGACGGTGGTGCCGTGGCGGGCCAGGGTGGTCAGTGCGCGGGCGGTGATGGAGGTGCCCGGGGCCGAGCAGGAGGCAGGACAGGGCTGCTGTGGGGAGGTAGATGAGTTCGGTGCCGCGTTGCTCGGTGGTGATGGTGGCGCATACGCCGGTGTCGTCTTGGTGGACGCGCACGATGTCCAGGTAGAGGAAGGACAGGCTGTCGCCGATGCGGGGCAGCATGGCGACGGTCGGTGCGGCCAGTCGTCGGCGTGCCGCGGCGGTGTTGTGTGGTGCGCGGTGGGGCGGGGTCATGCGGGGGCCAGGCTGAGCAGACCGCATCCGTAGGCCTTTCCGCGCCCAGTTCCTTCGATGAGTCGGCGTTGGAACAGGCCTGGATCGGCGATGGCGGCGGTGCCGTCGAAGCGGGTGCGGGCATGGCGGATGCGGTGCTTTCCCTGGGCATGTTCGCCGCGTGCGGCGTCCAGGGGCGTGCTGAGAACCGTGTGAACGGTGAGACCGCTCTGCTGAGCCTGGCGGATCCACCAGTCGTCGGCTGCGGTGCCGGACAGAGGGATGACCGGCTTGAGGTTGTACATCTCGCGGGTGGTCTTACCGGGGGGCCTTGACCCGGAATCCTGGACACGGGTTATGCGGCGGGTGTCAGCGTAGTTGATGTGCTTCGGGACGCTGTTTCGAAGGCGATCGGGCTGCTGTGCTCGAGGCGGGAGTGACGGCGTCGGGTGTTGTAGCGGTTGAGCCAGCGGAAAGCGTCGAGGCGGGCCTCGCGCTCGCTGGACCAGGTCTTGCGGCCCTGGAGCGTCTCGCGTTTGAACGTTGCGTTGAAGGACTCGGCAAGCGCGTTGTCCGCGCTGGAGCCGATCGTGCTCATGGATTGGCGGACGCCGGCTCTCCGGCAGGCATCGGCGAAGGCCCGGCTGGTGTACTGGGCCCCGTGGTCGGTGTGCATGACCGCCCCGGTGAGACTGCCGCGGGTCCGCTCGGCGGCGGCCAGGGCGTCGGTGACGAGCTCGGTGCGCATGTGATCTGCGATCGCCCAGCCGGCGAGGCGGCGTGAGGCAAGGTCGATGACGGTGGCAAGGTAGAGGAACTTCCCGCCGTCCAGGGGGAGATAGGTGATGTCGCCGACGTACTTCGTGTTCGGCTCGCTTGCCGTGAAGTCGCGGCCGATCAGGTCCGGGGCCTTCGCCGCGGCCGGGTCCGCAACAGTGGTGCGGTGTCTGCGGCGCAAGCGCACGCCCGCCAGACCGGCACCCCACATCACACGCGCGATCCGCTTGTGGTTGACGCGCTCGCCCGCCTCGCGGAGCTCGGCGGTGATCCGAGGGACACCGTAGGTGCCGTCCGACTCGCGGTGCACGGCCCGTATCCGGGCGGCGAGGCGGGCGTCGGCCGCCTGCCGGGCGGCCCGGTCCGCGGCCGTCCGACGCCAGTAGTAGAAGCTGGAGCGGGCAATGCCCAGGATGGTGCACAGCCGCTTCACGCCGTAGCGGCGGTGGTGGTCGGCGACGAACTGGAAGCGGTTCACCAGCGCGTCTCCCCGGCGAAATACTTCGCCGCCTTGCGCAGGATCTCGCGTTCCTCCTCCAGCTCGCGGACCTTCTTGCGCAGGGCCGCGTTCTCCGCCTCCAACGGCGTCGGCGGTTCGGCCGGCACTTCCGCCCGGCGTCCCCGCGGTCGGCTCGCACCAGCTGCCCGGACCCAGTTCCGCAAGGTCTCGGGGTTGATCCCCAGATCGGCAGCAACCTGCCTGATCGTCGCCTCGGGCCGCGACTCGTACAGCGCGACCGCGTCCGCCTTGAACTCCGGCGGATAGTTCTTCATGACCACGAGATGTCCGTTCCCAGATCCTCAGGATCCAGTGTCTCGTGTGTCCAGGATCAAGGGTCAAGGCCCGCATTCGATCGGATCCGTCAGCATCCTGACCTGCCGGACCGCTATATCGGAGCCCTCTATGGGATCCAGCGGGCCGTGGCCGAGCTCGGGCACTGTTCCTAGCCTCCGACTCCGTATCGCGGGCGGATGCCCGAGATCGAGGGGACCTCGCGTTCGTGGGCTGAATGGATCGAACGCTGGCACTCCACCTCCACGCTGTCGCGCAAGGTCCGCGACAACAACCGCTCCCTGCTGTCGAAGATCGGACGCTGGCTCGCGGCCGAACATCCGGAGATCACGGAGCCGGACCAGTGGACCCGTCAGACCTGCGCGTCCTGGGTCGCTGCGGTGGACAAGCTCCGGGTCGGCGACTACTCCCAGAGACTCGCCAGCCACGAGACGCGGACAGGTCAACCAGTCACACCACACACCAAGTCGGGCTACCTCACCACGACCCGGGCGTTCTTCCGCGACCTGCAGGAATGGGAGTGGATACCCCGACGGTTCGACCCCGTGCGCGCGCTGTCCACGCCCAGGACGATCGCGGCGATGCTCGGCCCCGACCCGCGGGTGATAGCCGACGACATCTGGGCCAAACTGCTGTGGCCCGGGCTCAACATCGGCCCCGATGATCTGCCGACCAGACTCAACAGCCTGCGCTATCCGTTCGAGCTCCTGCGGGTGCTATCCCTGACTTGGCTGTTCAGCGGCCTGCGCAGTGACGAGATCGCGCGACTTCGCGTGGGCTGCGTCCGCTGGCAGCACGAGGGCTTCCCGATCCCCGGTGACTCTGACGAGGTACTGGCACGGGATGCCGTCTGCCTGCTGGACGTCCCCACCCACAAGACCGGTACTTCGTTCACCAAGCCCGTCGATCCTCTGCTGGGCAAGGCGATCGAGGCACGGCAGGAACTGCGGCCGCAACAGCCGAAGATGCTGGACCGCAAGACCGGTGAGCACGTCGACCTCCTCTTCGCGATGAGGGCTCGCCGGGTCGCCAAGACCTACGTCAACGGGACGATCATCCCGTCGCTCTGCCAGAAGGCCGGCGTCCCGACCGCCGATGTCCGGGGCAACATCACCAGCCACCGGGCCCGCTCGACCATCGCGAGTCAGCTCTACAACGCCAAGGAGCCGATGACGCTGTTCGAGTTGCAAGCCTGGCTCGGTCACCGGAGCCCGGAGTCGACTCAGCACTACGCGAAGATCACCCCGAACACCCTGGCCAGGGCCTACAACGACGCCGGGTATTTCGAGCGCAACGTGCGCACCATCGAGGTTCTGGTCGACCGGGATGCGGTCACCTCCGGAGCAGCCGCGTCGGGCGAGCCGTGGCAGTACTACGACCTCGGTCACGGGTTCTGCACCTATACGTCTTCGAGCAGTGCCCACACCGCATGGCCTGCGCTCGCTGCGACTTCTACACGCCGAAAGACTCCAGCAAGGGCCAGCTCCTGGAGGCCAAGGACAACCTCCAGCGCATGTTGGCGAGCGTCCCGCTCAACGACGAAGAACGCGCCGCCGTCGACGACGGCCAGGCCGCACTCGACCAGCTACTGGAACGGCTGGTCGACGTCCCCACGCCAGCTGGCGCGACGCCTCGCCAGATCGGCGTTCCGGCGACCGCGACACTGTTGCCCATCGTCGCCGTCAACCAGGGCAAAAACTGAACTACTTGACAAATCAGATTCCACAGAAGACGAGGCAACACCACGAACCCCGCCATGTCGTCACTGCGCTTGACGATCTCCAGGGTGAGCTGGAGTTTTTCTCTCGCCCAGTCGACGAGGCGGCCGCGGTAGCCGCCGTCGGCCCACACCAGGCTGATCTTGCGGAACCGTGCCCGCAGCCCCGGCAGCATGACGCGGGCGGCCTGGCGGTCGGTGATGTCGGCGGCACACACCAGCACCATCAGCAGCAGGCCGAGGCTGTCCGTGATGACGTGCCGGCGCCTGCCGTTGATCTTTTTGCCGCCGTCGTAGCCGCGTGAGGCGGCGGGCACCGAGGCGGCGCCCTTGACCGACTGCGAGTCGATGATCGCCGCTGTCGGCTCCGTATCCCGGCCCTCGGCCTCACGGGTCCGAGCGCGCAGCCGGTCGTGGAACTCCTTGACCAGGCCCGCCTGGCGCCACCTGCGAAAGTAGGCATACACGCGGTCCCAGACAGGGAAATCGACGGGCATGGAGCGCCACTTGATGCCGTTGTCGGTGACGTAGAAGATCGCATCCAGCATCTGCCGGTGGCAGTAACCCTCCGGCTGTCCGCCCCGGCCCTCCAGCCACGCCGGAACAGGCATCGCGTCCCGCACCACCGCCCACTCCGCGTCCGTCATGTCCGACGGATACCTCCGCACCCTGTTCGGATGGTCGGCCGCGTTCCCGAACCGGTGAGCGAGGCAATCACACTCCAGCACACGGGAGTTGGACGGCACCGGGGTGATCACGCAAGACTGCAGCAACAGGGTCTCCTTCGTGCTCGAGCGTCGCAACTCCGAGCTACCAAGGGGCCCTGTTCTCATGCACCCACCCGGCCAAGATCACCCGACCAGGGACCGTGCTCGACCAGAACCGTCCCCATGATCGATAGGGATACGGCTTCTCAGGCGTCGATGGGCTGCCAGGACGCCTGGTTGTCCTCGATCCGGACGCGGCCGAAGGGCACGTCGGCGAAGTGGATGCCGAAGCCGATCGTGTCGGGCTTGTTGGCCATGTCCAGGACGAGGCGGTGGCGGAGACTGGTGGCCTGTGCGTGGTCGTGGTCAAAGGGGTTCTCCCACAGCGGGTGGGTGATCTGGAGGGGGGAGTGGAAGGCGTCGCCGAAGGCGATGACCCGCTGTCCGCCTTCCTCGATGACGTAGGCGGTGTGGCCGGCACTGTGGCCGGGGGCGAGCATGACGCGGACGCCGGGGAAGACCTCCTCGCCGTCGGTCACGGTTTGGCCGTCCGGGACGTAGGTCAGCTTGGTGTCGCCGAGGGTGAGGGTCCGGATGCCCGGGGGACGCCGGAGCCGCTCGTCTACGGGGGTTGTGGTGTCCGTCATGGGTCTGACCTCCATGTGATTGTGCACTGAAAGATTATGCACGAAAAGGCTATGAGTCATAACTATAATAGGTTGAAGGAGCTTGCTAGCCTGGAGGGCATGACGACGACATCGGAATCGCAGGCGGAAGCGCAGTGGCAGCTGATGAAGCTGGTGCATGAGCTGGACATGCAGAACAATGCGCGTGTCCGTGAACGCGTGGCCAAGATCGGTTTCACCGTCGCGCAGGCCTCCGCGCTGCGCGAACTGACGGGCCCGATGACCTTGAGCGAGTTGGCCGTGCGGATGGGCTGCGAACCGTCGAACGCCATCCTCCCGCTCGACAAGCTGGAGGAACTGCGGCTGGTCGAACGGCGTCCCCACCCCACCGACCGCCGGGCCAAGCAGCTGACCCTCACCCCCCAGGGCGCCGAGCGCCGGGAAGGGCTGCTGAAATTCCTTTGCGAGGAACCCCTTTTGACACTGACTCAGCAGGAGCAAGACGTGCTCCAGGACCTGGTGCAGCGAGCCATCTCCCGTGAGTCGTGATCGCGAGCAGCACCCCCTCTTGGATCAGAGGTGTCGGTCAACGCACGCATGGCCTACAACCTGCTGCGGGCCGCCGGCGGCCTGACCTCGGCCTTCCACGCCAAGGCCACCACCGCCACCCCCGGCTCACCAGCCCCTCAGAAGATCACTCTCAAGCCACGTCGGTGGATCGAGGCCAAGAGGTGCTGGACCTCAGGCCGCTCATCGAGGAGAAGCCCGACGCCGTCGAGGTGCCCGAAGGGCCGGTGGCGGTCGAGTTCGACGACGTCCGCTTCGGCTACCCCGCGGCCGACAAGGTCTCCCTGGCCTCCCTGGAGGAGGTGGCGGCCCTGGACACCCGGGGCGGCGCCGAGGTCCTGCACGGCGTCTCCTTCCGCGCCGAACCCGGCCGGACCGTCGCCCTCGTCGGCTCCTTTGGCGTGGACAAGTCCACGATCGCGCAACTGCTGCCCCGGCTGTACGACGTCGACGCGGGCGCCGTCCGCGTCGACGGGGTCGACGTGCGCGACCTCACCGCGGACTCCCTGCGGGCCACGGTCGGCTCCGTGCGCGCCGCCGATCTCATCCTGGTCCTCGAAGCCGGACGCGTCGTCGAACGGGGCACGCACGAAGGGCTGCTGGCGGCGGGCGGTACGCGGAGCTGTACCGCACGCAGTTCGAGGAACCGACGGCGGCCACGGCGGTCTGAGCGGTGAGGGGCCCCGTCGGCTTGTTCCGGCGGGGCGTCTTTGTGTCGTGGCAGGGCGTGCCTTTGCGGTGTTCGGCGGTGTCCTGGGCCGGCAATCTCTGGCAGGTGGCGCTACCAGCAGGTACCGGTAGTTCGTTAAATCCGGCGGTAGAGGTCAATGCCGTGTCCGGTGGTGACCGCGTCGATCAGGGCCTGGAGCTCTGAGGGTGGGTCTGTGTCCGTCCAGGCTCGCCACCACCGGGTGAGGGTGATGGCGGGGGTGAGCCAGGACCGGATGGCCCGTAAGGCCCTGGGCCAGCAGGGCTGTTGGGGCTGGTGGGGTTCGGTTGATCCCCCTCTCTGGCCCGTCGTCGGGGCATGGGTCCGGCGCGGTGGCATCCAGGGGTCCCGGTGGGGCGAACCACTGGTCCCAGCAGAAGGAGAAGGCGCAGTTGACCAGGGTCTGGTGGCGGCGGATGGCGCGGTCGGAGCGGACTTGGAAGTCGGCCCAGCCGAGTTCGTCCTTGATCTGTTTGTAGCTCTGCTCGATCCAGGGCCGCAGTCCGTAGAGGTGGACGATCTCGGCGAGGCCCGCCGGCGGGTGCGGGCCGGTGGCAGCGTGGGGTGTGTCGGGGTGGGGCAGGCTGGTGGCCAGGTACCAGGTGGCCTTCTCCGGCAGGCTGCCCGGATCGGTGGTGGCCACGACCAGCCGGCAGGGAGAGTCGGGGCCGTAGCCGCCCAGGCGGGCATCAGCCGCCCACCAGGTCTCGGTGTGCCCGTCACGGAAGTGACGTTCCACGGGCATCCAGTCGCCTGGATGCCTGGCATCGCGCCAGGCCAGTGAGTGTGCGGCTTCGATGGGGGTGTGCGGCTGGTCGGCCGGAGCCCAGGTGCCGCGGTGCGGCTTGAGCGCGACCACGTAGGCCAGGCCGGCCTCGCGCAGTGCGAGGTACCAGTCGTCGCTGACCGAGTAGGCGCAGTCGGCGACCACCGCCCGGCAGCCGAAGCCGGCCTCCTTCCCTCGGGCCGCGAGGGCAGCGGCCAGCTGTGGTTTCGTGCGGAAGTCCGGGTCGGAGCGGCTGCGGGTGAAGTGGTGGGCGGGGGTGTAGGGAGCCGCGTGCAGCGGGTAGTACACACGGCCGTCGGTCCACACCGTGGTCACCGTGACGATGCCGTTGTCCGTCTTGCCGTACCGGCCCAGCCACTGTCGGCCCACGTGCGCGGTGGCCGTGCCGTCCTTACGGTCCCCGGAATCGTCGATCACGATGACCCCGCCGTCGTGCGGAGCCGTCGCCGACTGCTCACGCAGCAGCTCAAGCCGCCGGTCGTTGACCTGCTCGGCCTCCCAAGGGGACTCGGACAGGAAGAACTGCAGCCGCTGCACCCCCGCCGTCCCCGCACCCGCCACCGGCTCCGCCCCTGCCAGGCATGTGATCGTCTTGTTCCGCTCCCGTGGTGCCAGCAGTCCCGTCAGGTACTCGCGAAACCCCCGCCGCTGAGCCAGACTGAAGAAGAGGTCGTCGAACCGCGCCGCATAGTCCTCCAACGGCCCCGGCGCAGGCGGACACGGACGGCGAGCGGTCATCTTCAGCCCCCAGCCAGGTAGTTGACTCCTACCACCGGCCTACGACCAACCCGGCCTGCCGTCAACCCGCACCACCGCCGGATTTAACGAACTACTGGTACCGGTAGTTCGTTAAATCCGGCGGTAGAGGTCAATGCCGTGTCCGGTGGTGACCGCGTCGATCAGGGCCTGGAGCTCTGAGGGTGGGTCTGTGTCCGTCCAGGCTCGCCACCACCGGGTGAGGGTGATGGCGGGGGTGAGCCAGGACCGGATGGCCCGTAAGGCCCTGGGCCAGCAGGGCTGTTGGGGCTGGTGGGGTTCGGTTGATCCCCCTCTCTGGCCCGTCGTCGGGGCATGGGTCCGGCGCGGTGGCATCCAGGGGTCCCGGTGGGGCGAACCACTGGTCCCAGCAGAAGGAGAAGGCGCAGTTGACCAGGGTCTGGTGGCGGCGGATGGCGCGGTCGGAGCGGACTTGGAAGTCGGCCCAGCCGAGTTCGTCCTTGATCTGTTTGTAGCTCTGCTCGATCCAGGGCCGCAGTCCGTAGAGGTGGACGATCTCGGCGAGGCCCGCCGGCGGGTGCGGGCCGGTGGCAGCGTGGGGTGTGTCGGGGTGGGGCAGGCTGGTGGCCAGGTACCAGGTGGCCTTCTCCGGCAGGCTGCCCGGATCGGTGGTGGCCACGACCAGCCGGCAGGGAGAGTCGGGGCCGTAGCCGCCCAGGCGGGCATCAGCCGCCCACCAGGTCTCGGTGTGCCCGTCACGGAAGTGACGTTCCACGGGCATCCAGTCGCCTGGATGCCTGGCATCGCGCCAGGCCAGTGAGTGTGCGGCTTCGATGGGGGTGTGCGGCTGGTCGGCCGGAGCCCAGGTGCCGCGGTGCGGCTTGAGCGCGACCACGTAGGCCAGGCCGGCCTCGCGCAGTGCGAGGTACCAGTCGTCGCTGACCGAGTAGGCGCAGTCGGCGACCACCGCCCGGCAGCCGAAGCCGGCCTCCTTCCCTCGGGCCGCGAGGGCAGCGGCCAGCTGTGGTTTCGTGCGGAAGTCCGGGTCGGAGCGGCTGCGGGTGAAGTGGTGGGCGGGGGTGTAGGGAGCCGCGTGCAGCGGGTAGTACACACGGCCGTCGGTCCACACCGTGGTCACCGTGACGATGCCGTTGTCCGTCTTGCCGTACCGGCCCAGCCACTGTCGGCCCACGTGCGCGGTGGCCGTGCCGTCCTTACGGTCCCCGGAATCGTCGATCACGATGACCCCGCCGTCGTGCGGAGCCGTCGCCGACTGCTCACGCAGCAGCTCAAGCCGCCGGTCGTTGACCTGCTCGGCCTCCCAAGGGGACTCGGACAGGAAGAACTGCAGCCGCTGCACCCCCGCCGTCCCCGCACCCGCCACCGGCTCCGCCCCTGCCAGGCATGTGATCGTCTTGTTCCGCTCCCGTGGTGCCAGCAGTCCCGTCAGGTACTCGCGAAACCCCCGCCGCTGAGCCAGACTGAAGAAGAGGTCGTCGAACCGCGCCGCATAGTCCTCCAACGGCCCCGGCGCAGGCGGACACGGACGGCGAGCGGTCATCTTCAGCCCCCAGCCAGGTAGTTGACTCCTACCACCGGCCTACGACCAACCCGGCCTGCCGTCAACCCGCACCACCGCCGGATTTAACGAACTACCGGTACTGAGGTTGAACTCGTGGTGTCGTAGGGGCTGACGGCTCGTCGTCTGTGCGGTATCACCAGGACATGCGGTATCCACAAGGGGGCGGGCTGACCGCCGAACGGCAGCAGTTCCGCGAGGAGTTACGGCTGAAGGCGGCTGAGAGGTTCGCCCAGGGTGAGGCGAGCTCGGTGATCGCCAAGGACTTGCGCGTCAGCGTCCGCTCGGTACAGCGGTGGCGGCAGGTGTGGGACGAGGGCGGTCCGCGGGCTCTGCGGTCGCAGGGGCCGGCGTCGCTGCCGCGACTGAGCGATAAGCAGTTCGCCCAGTTGGAGGCAGAGCTGGCCAAAGGGGCGGCCGCTCACGGCTGGGAAGACCAGCGGTGGACCCTGAGCCGCGTGAAGACGGTGATCGGCCGCCGCTTCCACCTGACCTACACGGTCCAGGGCGTGCGCAAGCTGCTGGTCCGTAACGGATGGTCCTGCCAGGTCCCGGCCCGACGGGCGATGGAGCGGGACGACGATGCGGTGGCCGGGTGGGTCAAGGAGGTGTGGCCCTGCGCGGAAGGCTCGCGGCGGTGAGTGGAGCCTGGCTGGTCTTTGAGGACGAAGCCGGATTCTCCATGACGCCGCCGCAGGCGAAAACCTGGTCCCAGCGCGGCCGGACCCCGGTGGTGCGGGTCCGCGGCCGTTCGCGCAGACGGATATCGATCGCTGCGCTGACCTGCTACAAACCCGGCCACCGGTCCCGGCTGATCTACCGGCCGCGCCGGGACGACGGCCCGCGCGACGGACGCAAAAGCTTCTCCTGGCGCGACTACCGGGACCTGCTGATCGCCGCCCACCAGCAGCTCGGCGGCCCGATCGTTCTCGTCTGGGACAACCTGAACGTCCACAAAGCCGCCGACCTGCGGGAATGGGCGGCAGTCCGGGACTGGCTGACCATTTACTACCTGCCGCCCTACGCACCCGACCTCAACCCCGTCGAAGGGATCTGGTCACTGCTGCGGCGCGGTTGGCTTTCCAACGTCGCCTTCAGCACTCCCGAACACCTCGTCCACCGCATCCGACGCGGCTTACGGCACATCCAGTACCGCAGCGACCTCATAGACGGCTGCCTCGCCGAGACCGGCCTGACCATCCGACCCGCCTGAGCACCCCAGCGACATCACGAGTTCAACCTCAGTAACGGTAGTTCGTTAAATCCGGCGGTGGTGCGGGTTGACGGCAGGCCGGGTTGGTCGTAGGCCGGTGGTAGGAGTCAACTACCTGGCTGGGGGCTGAAGATGACCGCTCGCCGTCCGTGTCCGCCTGCGCCGGGGCCGTTGGAGGACTATGCGGCGCGGTTCGACGACCTCTTCTTCAGTCTGGCTCAGCGGCGGGGGTTTCGCGAGTACCTGACGGGACTGCTGGCACCACGGGAGCGGAACAAGACGATCACATGCCTGGCAGGGGCGGAGCCGGTGGCGGGTGCGGGGACGGCGGGGGTGCAGCGGCTGCAGTTCTTCCTGTCCGAGTCCCCTTGGGAGGCCGAGCAGGTCAACGACCGGCGGCTTGAGCTGCTGCGTGAGCAGTCGGCGACGGCTCCGCACGACGGCGGGGTCATCGTGATCGACGATTCCGGGGACCGTAAGGACGGCACGGCCACCGCGCACGTGGGCCGACAGTGGCTGGGCCGGTACGGCAAGACGGACAACGGCATCGTCACGGTGACCACGGTGTGGACCGACGGCCGTGTGTACTACCCGCTGCACGCGGCTCCCTACACCCCCGCCCACCACTTCACCCGCAGCCGCTCCGACCCGGACTTCCGCACGAAACCACAGCTGGCCGCTGCCCTCGCGGCCCGAGGGAAGGAGGCCGGCTTCGGCTGCCGGGCGGTGGTCGCCGACTGCGCCTACTCGGTCAGCGACGACTGGTACCTCGCACTGCGCGAGGCCGGCCTGGCCTACGTGGTCGCGCTCAAGCCGCACCGCGGCACCTGGGCTCCGGCCGACCAGCCGCACACCCCCATCGAAGCCGCACACTCACTGGCCTGGCGCGATGCCAGGCATCCAGGCGACTGGATGCCCGTGGAACGTCACTTCCGTGACGGGCACACCGAGACCTGGTGGGCGGCTGATGCCCGCCTGGGCGGCTACGGCCCCGACTCTCCCTGCCGGCTGGTCGTGGCCACCACCGATCCGGGCAGCCTGCCGGAGAAGGCCACCTGGTACCTGGCCACCAGCCTGCCCCACCCCGACACACCCCACGCTGCCACCGGCCCGCACCCGCCGGCGGGCCTCGCCGAGATCGTCCACCTCTACGGACTGCGGCCCTGGATCGAGCAGAGCTACAAACAGATCAAGGACGAACTCGGCTGGGCCGACTTCCAAGTCCGCTCCGACCGCGCCATCCGCCGCCACCAGACCCTGGTCAACTGCGCCTTCTCCTTCTGCTGGGACCAGTGGTTCGCCCCACCGGGACCCCTGGATGCCACCGCGCCGGACCCATGCCCCGACGACGGGCCAGAGAGGGGGATCAACCGAACCCCACCAGCCCCAACAGCCCTGCTGGCCCAGGGCCTTACGGGCCATCCGGTCCTGGCTCACCCCCGCCATCACCCTCACCCGGTGGTGGCGAGCCTGGACGGACACAGACCCACCCTCAGAGCTCCAGGCCCTGATCGACGCGGTCACCACCGGACACGGCATTGACCTCTACCGCCGGATTTAACGAACTACCGGTAATCGATTCAGAAGCCCCCGTAGGTCAGGTGCATGCCAAATTACTGGGTGTATGTGCGCCAGGGCATGCCGGTGCGCAGCGGCATTAATTAGTAGGCGAAAAAAATCCCGCCAGTGTGGAGATTTCAGGCGTCTCAGTCTGCGAGGACTGGCGGCAAATGCGGCAAAGTGGCTCGAAGTGGCCATCGCAAATCAACACCAAACGCCTGTTAATTCACACTTCAACCAACGGATTGACAGTGTCCAGTTCGGCGCGAGAGGCTGAAGTGGATCAACGTTGCTATCGCATTGCTTAAATGCTCCTGGTGCGGAGCGCGAGCCTTGACCGAGGTGTGGAAATGTCTGGATCGCATGGTGGTCGTCGTGAACTGATGGCCGGGCAGCTCGGCGTATGGCATGCGCAGCAATTGCATCCGGATAATCCGATCTACAACATGGGTGAATACCTGGAGATTCACGGAAAGGTGGACACAGGCCTGTTCGAGGCGGCCGTGCGAAGAGTCGTCCTGGAAGTCGACTTCTTTGGCCTGCGCTTCGAGGGAACCGCCGGCGAAGCTCCGCGGCAATACTTCGACCTGCGCAGCGATTGGCCGTTTCATGTGATCGACGTGAGCGGCGAGGAAGATCCCCGTTCCAGCGCGGAGAGCTGGATGTGGGCGGACATGCGACGTCCGGTGGATCTCCAGGGCGGTGAACTTTTCACCCAGGCCATATTCAAGGTGCAAGAAGATCTCTTCTTCTGGTATCACCGGATGCACCACATCGCCGCGGACGGACTCGCGGGATCCCGGGTAGCCGCCCGAGTGGCCGCGGTCTACACGGCGCTGCTGGCCGGCGAATCCCTCACCGACCCTGCGTTTCCCTCGGTTTCCGTACTGATGGACGCCGATGCCGATTACCGGGCGTCCGCAGAATTCGAACTGGACCGCACGTACTGGACGGAGCGTCTTTCCGACCGCCCGGAAACGGTCAGCTTGAGCGGCCGGGAACCCTCCACCACGCCCCATCAGCTGACACGTCATACGCTCCACATCCCTCCCGACGCCGCCGCGGAACTCAGAAGCTCCGCACGCCGGCTGGGAACGAGCCTCTCGGGTCTGGCCGTAGCCGCGAGCGCTGCCTACCTGCATCGCGCAACGGGCCAGGAGGACATCATTCTCGGGGTCCCCGTCATGGGCAGAAAAACTGCACTGCGGGACATTCCGGGAATGACGGCGAATATCGTTCCTCTGCGTCTCACGGTGGAGCCGAAGGCCACGGTGGGGGAACTCGTGAAGCAGGTGTCCCGCGGAGTGCGGGATGCCTTGCGGCACCAGCGATACCGCTACGAGGACATCCTCAGGGATCTGAAACTCGTCGGGCGCGACGGACTTTACCCACTACTGGTCAACATCGTCTCCTTCGACTACGACCTGAGATTCGGTGACGCCCCCAGCAGCGCGCACGGGCTCGGTGGCATCAATTTCAACGACCTGTCGATCTCGGTGTACGACAGGTCGTCCGACGGAAGCATGTCCGTCGTCGTGGAGGCCAACCCGGATCTCTACAGCCGGGAAGCAGTCCACCGGCATGCTGCGAAATTCCTCGACGTGATGAACTGGATGGCACGTTCCACCGCGGAGGAACGCGTACACCAGGTCACGTTGATGAGCCGCTCCGAGCAGCGTCTGGTTCTCGACGAGTGGAACGACAGCGCCCACGAGGTGCCCGCGGCCACGCTGCCGGAGTTGTTGCGGGCTCAGGCCGCCCGCACCCCCGACGCGGTCGCGGTGGTCTTCGAGGGTGTCGAGGTGAGCTATGCGGACCTCGACGCGCGGACTAACCGCCTCGCCAGGTTCCTGATCGACCGGGGTGTGGGACCCGAGTCGCGGGTCGCGGTGATGATGCACCGCTCCTTCGACCTGGTGGTCGCCCTCCTCGCGGTGGTCAAGGCCGGCGGTGCGTACGTACCCGTCGACCCGGACTACCCCGCCGACCGCATCACGTACGTCCTCGACGACGCCCGGCCCCTCCTGGTGCTCACCAGCACGGACCTGGTCTCCCGCCTCACCGACAGCCACCCGCCGTACGTGGCCGTCGATGCCCCCCGAACCACCACCGCACTCGAGGGCCTCCAGCACACCGACCTCACCGACACGGAGCGCCGCACCACCCTGCTGCCCGCCCACCCCGCCTACGTCATCTACACCTCCGGCTCCACCGGACGGCCGAAGGGCGTGGTCGTACCCCACGCGGGAATCGTCAACTGGCTGACGTGGTTGCAGGGCGCCTACAACTTGACCGCCGCGGACCGGGTGTTGCAGAAGACCCCCCTCGGTTTCGACGTGTCGGTACGGGAGTTCTTCTGGCCGCTGCTCCAGGGTGCGACGGTGGTGGTCGCCAAGCCCTCAGGCCACCGGGACCCCGGGTATCTGGCCGAGTTGATCCAGCGCGAA
This sequence comes from Streptomyces sp. NA02950, assembly GCF_013364155.1. NCBI lineage: Bacteria > Bacillati > Actinomycetota > Actinomycetes > Kitasatosporales > Streptomycetaceae > Streptomyces > Streptomyces sp. NA02950. Next base: position 142,991 of record NZ_CP054916.1, read on the forward strand.
CGTGTCACGATCGCGCACTTCGTTCCGTCCCTGCTGCAGGTCTTCCTCCGCGAACCGGCCGCCGGCGCCTGCACCGGGCTGCGAGCTGTCTTCTGCAGCGGCGAAGCGCTCCCCAGCGACGTCGCCGGGCAGTTCCGGAACGTCCTGGACGTCCCGCTGCACAATCTCTACGGTCCCACCGAGGCGTCGGTCGAGGTCACCGCCTGGACGTGTGACAGCGACACCAGCAGAAGCAGTGTCCCCATCGGACGCCCGGTCTGGAACACCCAGGTCTATGTGCTGGACGCGGCCTTGCGGCCGGTGCCGCCGGGGGTCGCGGGTGAGCTGTACCTCGCCGGCGTCCAACTGGCCCGCGGCTACCTCGAGCGGCCGGGGCTGACCGCGCTGCGGTTCGTGGCGAACCCGTTCACCCCGGGTGAGCGGATGTATCGCACCGGTGACCTCGCACGTTGGAACGCCGAGGGGCAACTGGAGTATCTGGGCCGAACGGATGACCAGGTGAAGATCCGGGGTTTCCGGATCGAGCTGGGTGAGATCGAGGCCGCGCTGACTGTGCATCCGTCCGTTGCCCAGTCGGCGGTGGTGGTGCGTGAGGACCACCCAGGCGACAAGCGCTTGGTCGGCTACCTCGTTCCGGCGAGCGGTCCGGAGGGTGCGGACACCGCCGTGATGCGGAGGCATCTGCAGGGTGTGCTGCCGGAGTACATGGTGCCGTCCGCGCTGGTGGTGCTGGATGCGCTGCCGTTGACGGTGAACGGCAAGCTGGACCGCAGGGCTCTGCCTGCTCCGGACTACCAGGCGGCCGACGGTGGCCGGGGGCCGTCGACGGTGCAGGAGGAGCTGCTGTGCTCGGTGTTCGGCGAGGTTCTGGGTGTGCCCCAGGTCGGCGTGGACGACAACTTCTTCGAGCTGGGCGGCCACTCACTGCTGGCGACCCGGTTGGTGAGCCGTATCCGGTCGGTCTTCGGGGCCGAGGTGCCGATCCGGACGCTGTTCGAGGCGCCCACTCCGGCTGGTCTGGCGGGCCGGTTGACGTCCTCCGGTGTGAGGCGGCGGCCTCTGGTGCGGGTGGAGCGGCCGGAGCGGGTGCCGTTGTCGTTCGCGCAGCAGCGGTTGTGGTTCCTGGGCGAGCTGGAGGGCCCGTCGGCCACCTACAACATTCCCCTCGCTCTGCGGCTGACCGGGTCGCTGGATGTCGACGCCCTGAAGACCGCCCTGTGTGATCTGGTGGGCCGGCACGAGGTGTTGCGGACGGTTGTCGCCATGGAGGACGGACAGCCCTACCAGCAGATCCTCTCGGCCGAAGAGGCCTCGGTGGCCCTTGTGGTCGAGCAGGTGAGCGACCTCGAGTCCGCGATCAGCGAGGTCGCGGGTCATCGTTTCGATCTCGCCGCCGAGGTCCCGTTGCGGGCCCGGTTGTTCGAGGTCGGTCCCCACGAGCATGTCCTGGTGCTGGTGGTGCATCACATTGCGGGTGACGGGTGGTCTATGGGGCCGCTGGCGCGTGATCTGTCGGCTGCCTATACGGCGCGGTCCACCGGCCGGACGCCGGGGTGGGATCCGTTGTCGGTGCAGTACGCCGACTACAGCCTGTGGCAGCGTGGGCTGCTCGGTGGGGAGTCCGACCCGGGCAGTGTGCTGAATAAGCAGCTGGGGTACTGGCGCAAGGTTTTGGACGGGGTGCCGCAGGAGCTGGTGCTGCCGTTCGACCGGTCGCGGCCGGTGGTGGCCTCGCATCGTGGTGGCCGGGTGGACCTCTGGGTGCCGGCCGAGGTGCATGCCCGGGTGGCGGGGCTGGCCCGTGCCCGGGGTGTGACGGTGTTCATGGTGCTTCAGGCGGCGCTGGCGGTACTGCTGTCCCGGATGGGTGCGGGCAGCGACATTCCGGTGGGTACCCCGGTCGCCGGGCGCACCGATGAGGCGCTGGACGACTTGGTCGGGTTCTTCGTCAACACCTTGGTGATGCGCACCGACCTGTCTGGTGATCCGACGTTCGTCGGCCTGCTGGAGCAGGTTCGTGAAACCGGGCTGGGCGCGTTCGCACATCAGGACGTGCCGTTCGAGCGGCTGGTGGAGGACCTGGCGCCGGCCCGGTCGATGGCCCGCCACCCGCTCTTCCAGGTCATGCTCGCTTTGCAGAACAACGCGCAGGCCGTCCTCGACCTGCCCGGCATCCACACCGAACCCATGCCTGCCGGCCAACCGGCCGCCAAATTCGACCTGTCCTTCGCCCTGGCCGAGACCTTCCACACCGACACCGACACCGACACCAGCACCGGCAACGGCCCCGGCTCCGGTAATCGCCCGGCCGGCCTGCGCGGCGCCATCGACTACGCCCTCGACCTGTTCGACGCCGAAACGGTGGAGACACTGGCCGAACGGTTCGTCCGCGTCCTGGACACCGTCACCGCCGACCCCCACCAGCACATCAACGCCGTCGAGGTACTGGACCCGGCGGAGCAGGAGCGGGTCCTGGTCGAATGGAACGACACCGCCCGGGAGGTGCCCGCGGCGACACTGCCGGTAATGTTCCAGGCCCAGGCCGCCCGCACCCCCGACGCGACCGCCGTGGTCTTCGCCGGCATCGAGGTGACCTACGCCGAGCTCAACGCCCGCGCGAACCGCCTCGCCCGCCTGCTGATCGATCGCGGAGTAGGACCCGAGTCGCTGGTCGCCGTCATGTTGGAGCGCTCCATCGACCTGATCGTCGCTTGCCTCTCGGTGACCAAGGCCGGCGGCGCCTACCTGCCCATCGACCCCGACTACCCCGCCGAGCGGATCACTTACGTCCTCACCGACGCCCGGCCCGTCGTGGTGCTCACCAGCACGGGCCTGGCTTCCCGCCTCACCGGCGGACAGCTGTCGCACCTGGTCGTCGACGACCCGCAGACCACCGCCGCACTCGAGGGCGTCCGGGACACCGACCTCACCGACGCCGAGCGCCGCAGCACCCTGCTGCCCGCCCACCCCGCGTATGTCATCTACACCTCGGGCTCCACCGGGCAACCCAAGGGCGTGGCCGTCACTCACCAGGGACTGCCGAGCCTGGCCGCCGCGCAGGCGGAGGGATTGGCGATCACAGCAGGCAGCCGGGTGCTGCAGTTCGCCTCGGCGAGCTTCGACGCGGCCGTCTGGGAGATGGTGATGGCCTTGTGCAACGGGGCCTGCCTCGTCTCGGCCGCGCCGCACGACCTGCTGCCTGGCCAGGCGCTCGTTAGCCTGGTCGCGGAGCAGTCGGTCACTCACGCACTCCTGCCGCCCGCCGCACTGGCTCTCCTGGAACCGGACTCTCTGCCGTCGATCACCACCCTCATCACCGGCGGCGAAGCCCTCAACCGGAACCTCGTCGTCCAATGGGCCGACGGCCGACGTCTCATCAACGCCTACGGACCGACGGAATCCACCGTCTGCGCGACCATCACCGACCCCCTGTCCGCCGACGCACACAACACCCCGCCCATCGGCACGCCCGTCCCCAACACCCGGGCCTACGTGCTGGACGCGGCGTTGCGGCCGGTTCCGGTGGGTGTCGCGGGTGAGCTGTACCTCGCCGGCGCGGGCCTGGCCCGCGGCTACCTCGACCGGCCGGGGCTGACCGCGCAGCGGTTCGTCGCAAACCCGTTCGGTGGTCCGGGTGAGCGGATGTACCGAACCGGCGACCTGGCCCGGTGGAACGCCGAGGGCCAACTCGAATACCTCGGGCGGGCCGATGACCAGGTGAAGGTCCGGGGTTTCCGGATCGAGCTGGGTGAGGTGGAGGCCGCGCTGAGCGCGCACCCGTCCGTGGCCCAGTCGGCGGTGGTGGTGCGTGAGGACCGCCCCGGAGACAAGCGCCTGGTCGGCTACCTCGTGCCCGCCACCAGTCACGCAGGCGGTCTCGATACCGCTGCCCTGCGCGCCCACCTCGGCGCGATGCTGCCGGAGTACATGGTGCCGTCCGCGCTGGTGGTGCTGGACGCGCTGCCGCTGACGGCGAACGGCAAGCTGGACCGCAGGGCTCTGCCCGCTCCGGACTACCAGGCGGCCGGCGGTGGCCGAGGACCGGCCACGGTGCAGGAGGAGATCCTGTGCTCGGTGTTCGCCGAGGTCCTGGGCGTGCCCCAGGTCGGCGTGGACGACAACTTCTTCGAGCTGGGCGGCCACTCACTGCTCGCGGTGCGGGTGATCGAGCTGCTGCGTGCCCGGGGGATGTCGGTCGACACGCGGTCGTTGTTCGCGGCGCCCACGGCTGCCGGACTGGCCGCGTCGGACGGTCGGGCCGAGGTGGCCGTGCCGGAGAACCGGATACCGGACAACGCCCTGACCATCTCTCCTGACATGCTCTCCTTGGTGGATCTGACCCGCGAGGAGATCGACCGGATCGTGGCCCGGATTCCCGGCGGAGCGGCCAACGTCGCGGATGTGTACCCGCTGGCTCCGCTGCAGGAAGGGATCTTCTTCCACCACCTGATGGGTGACTCCGGTGACGGGTCCGATGTGTACGTGCTGCCGGTGCTGTTGGGGTTCGACTCCCGGCAGCGGCTCGACGGGTTCGTGGACGCACTGCAGAAGGTCGTCGACCGGCATGACGTCCTGCGGACCGCCGTCCTGTGGGAAGGACTCCCCGAACCGGTCCAGGTGGTGGTGCGCCGTGCTGCGATCCCGGTGGAAAGCGTCGACTTGCCCGAGGGGCCCGACGACGAGGTGACCAGCCGGATGCTGGCCGCGTGTCCTGGATCGATGGACATCGGCCAGGCGCCGATGATCCGCGTGTACACGGCGACCGACCCGGTGAACGGTCAGTGGCTCGCACTCGTCCAGGCCCATCACCTGATCTCGGACCACACCACCCTGGACGTGCTGCTGGAGGAGGTGCGCTGGTTCATCACGAACCGCGAGGACACCCTGCCCGCGCCTTTGCCGTTCCGGAACTTCGTCGCCCAGGCCCGCCTGCGGGTGGCGCAGGAGGAACACCGGAGATACTTCTCCACCCTGCTGGGAGACGTGACCGAGCCGACCGCGCCGTTCGGTCTGCTCGACGTCCGCGGCGACGGCACCGGCGTGGCGGAGTCCCGTCGCGTGATGGATGCGGAACTTGCGCAGCGACTGCGGGACCAGTCACGCCGGCTGGGCGTGAGCCCGGCCACGATCCTGCACGTGGTGTGGGCGCGGGTTCTGGCGGCAACCGCGGGCCGGGACGACGTCGTCTTCGGTACCGTCCTGTTCGGCCGCATGGCCGCGGGAAGTGGCGCCGACCGCGTTCTGGGCCTGTTCATCAACACCCTGCCGGTACGGGTGCGGACTCACGGCGCGCAGGTGATGGAAACGGTCCGGTCGGTGCAGAACCAGCTGGCGGACCTGCTCGTCCACGAACACGCCCCTTTGACACTGGCCCGGCAGGCCAGCGGTATGAAGGCGGACACCCCGCTGTTCACCTCCCTGTTCAATTACCGGCACTCCAGGAGAGCCGCGCCAGGGACGGACAACGGCCTCGACGGCATCACGATGCTGTACGACCAGGAGCGGACGAACTACCCGCTCGGGCTGAACGTCGACGACACCGGTGACGGATTCACCCTCACCGTCCAGGTCGCCGCACCCGTCTCGGGTGAATCACTGTGCGCCATGATCCATACCGCCGCCGAAGGCGTCGTCACCGCCCTGGAAACAGCACCGCACCAGCAGATCGACACGGTGGACGTCCTCGATCCCGCACAGCGGCACCGGGCCCTGGTCGAGTGGAACGACACCGCCCGGGAGGTGCCCGCGGCGACGCTGCCGCAACTGTTCCAGGCCCAGGCCGCCCGCACCCCCGACGCGACCGCCGTCCTCTTCGAGGACGCGGAACTGAGTTACGCGGACCTCAACGCCCGCGCCAACCGCCTCGCCCGGCTCCTGATCGATCGCGGTGTGGGCCCCGAGTCGCTGGTCGCGGTGATGATGCACCGCTCGGTCGACCTGATCGTCGCTCTCCTTGCGGTCGTCAAAGCCGGCGGCGCGTATGTACCCGTCGACCCGAACTATCCCGCCGAGCGGATCACTTACGTCCTCACCGACGCCCAGCCCGTCGTGGTGCTCACCAGCACGGACCTGGCTTCCCGCCTCACCGGCGGACAGCTGTCGCACCTGGCCGTCGACGACCCGCAGACCACCGCCGCACTCGAAGACCTCCAGCACACCGACCTCACCGACACCGAGCGCCGCAGCACCCTGCTGCCCGCCCACCCCGCGTATGTCATCTACACCTCGGGCTCCACCGGGCAACCCAAGGGCGTGGCCGTCACCCACCAGGGACTGCCGAGCCTGACCGCCGCGCAGGCGGAGGAATTCGGGGTCACAGCAGGCAGCCGGGTGCTGCAGTTCGCCTCGGCGAGCTTCGACGCGGCCGTCTGGGAGACGGTGATGGCCTTGTGCAACGGGGCCTGCCTCGTCTCGGCCGCGCCGCACGACCTGCTGCCTGGCCAGGCGCTCGTCCGCCTGGTCGCGGAGCGGTCGGTCACACACTCAACCCTGCCCCCCGCCGTACTGGCTCTCCTGGAACCGGACAGTCTGCCGTCGATCACCACCCTCATCACCGCCGGTGAAGCCCTCAGTCAGAACCTGGTCACCCGGTGGGCCGACGGCCGTCGTCTCGTCAACGCCTACGGACCGACGGAATCCACCGTCTGCGCCACCATCACCGACCCCTTGTCCCCCGACGAGCACAACACCCCGCACATCGGCACGCCCATCTCCAACACCCGGGTTTATGTGCTGGACGCGGCGTTGCGGCCGGTTCCGGTGGGTGTCGCGGGTGAGCTGTACCTCGCCGGCGCGGGCCTGGCCCGCGGCTATCTCCACCGGCCGGGGTTGACGGCGGAGCGGTTCGTGGCTAACCCGTTCGGTGGTCCGGGTGAGCGGATGTATCGCACCGGTGATCTGGCGAGATGGCGGCCGGACGGTGTTCTGGACTTCCTGGGGCGTACGGATGACCAGGTGAAGGTCCGGGGTTTCCGTATCGAGTTGGGTGAGGTGGAGGCCACGCTGAGCGGGCATCCGTCCGTGGCTCGGTCGGCGGTGGTGGTGCGTGAGGACCGCCCCGGTGACAAGCTCCTGGTCGGGTACGTCGTGCCTGCCACCAGTCACGCAGGCGGTCTCGATACCGCTGCCCTGCGCGCCTACCTCGGCGCGATGCTGCCGGAGTACATGGTGCCGTCCGCGCTGGTGGTGCTGGATGCGCTGCCGTTGACGGTGAACGGCAAGCTGGACCGCAGGGCTCTGCCTGCTCCGGACTACCAGGCGGCCGGCGGTGGCCGGGGGCCGTCGACGGTGCAGGAGGAGCTGCTGTGCTCGGTGTTCGGCGAGGTTCTGGGTGTGCCCACGGTCGGCGTGGACGACAACTTCTTCGAGCTGGGCGGCCACTCACTGCTCGCGGTGCAGCTGACCAACAGGATCCGGACGGCTCTGGGGGTGGAGGTCGCGATACGGGCGCTGTTCGAGGCGCCGACCGTGGCCGGACTCGCGCGGCGGCTGACGGACTCAGGCGCGGCACGTCCCGCGCTGGTGGCGATGGCACGGCCGGAGGCGGTGCCGTTGTCGTTCGCGCAGCAGCGGTTGTGGTTCCTGGGTGAGCTGGAGGGCCCGTCGGCCACCTACAACATTCCCCTCGCTCTGCGGCTGACCGGTGATCTGGACGTCGAGGCGTTGCGGATGGCGCTGGGCGATGTGGTGGGCCGGCACGAGGTGTTGCGGACGGTGTTTGCCACCGATGAGGGCAGGCCGCGTCAGCGGATCCTTGCCCCGCCTGCGACTTTTGACCTGCCGGTGGTCGAGGTGGGTCGGGAGGGTCTGGCCGAGGCGGTTGCCGGGCTGGCCGGTCATACGTTCGATCTGAGTGCCGAGATCCCGTTGCGGGCGTGGCTGCTGCGGGTGGCGCCGGATGAGTGCGTCCTGGTGCTGGTGGTGCATCACATTGCGGGTGACGGGTGGTCTATGGGGCCGCTGGCGCGTGATCTGTCGGCTGCCTATACGGCGCGGTCCACCGGCCGGACGCCGGGGTGGGATCCGTTGTCGGTGCAGTACGCCGACTACAGCCTGTGGCAGCGTGGGCTGCTCGGTGGGGAGTCCGACCCGGGCAGTGTGCTGAATAAGCAGCTGGGGTACTGGCGCAAGGTTTTGGACGGGGTGCCGCAGGAGCTGGTGCTGCCGTTCGACCGGTCGCGGCCGGTGGTGGCCTCGCATCGTGGTGGCCGGGTGGACCTCTGGGTGCCGGCCGAGGTGCATGCCCGGGTGGCGGGGCTGGCCCGTGCCCGGGGTGTGACGGTGTTCATGGTGCTTCAGGCGGCGCTGGCGGTACTGCTGTCCCGGATGGGTGCGGGCAGCGACATTCCGGTGGGTACCCCGGTCGCCGGGCGCACCGATGAGGCGCTGGACGACTTGGTCGGGTTCTTCGTCAACACCTTGGTGATGCGCACCGACCTGTCTGGTGATCCGACGTTCGTCGGCCTGCTGGAGCAGGTTCGTGAAACCGGGCTGGGCGCGTTCGCACATCAGGACGTGCCGTTCGAGCGGCTGGTGGAGGACCTGGCGCCGGCCCGGTCGATGGCCCGCCACCCGCTCTTCCAGGTCATGCTCGCTTTGCAGAACAACGCGCAGGCCGTCCTCGACCTGCCCGGCATCCACACCGAACCCATGCCTGCCGGCCAACCGGCCGCCAAATTCGACCTCTTCTTCACCTTGAGTGAAACCTTCGGCACCAACAACACCAACACCACCATCGGTTCCGGCGCCGGCAGTGGCAACCGCCCGGCCGGCCTGCACGGCGCCATCGACTACGCCCTCGACCTGTTCGACGCCGAAACGGTGGAGACACTGGCCGAACGGTTCGTCCGCGTCCTGGACACCGTCACCAGGGAACCGCACCAGCGGGTCAGCGGTGTGGAGGTGCTGTCGGAGGAGGAGCGGCACCGGCTTGTGGCGGAGTGGAATGACACCGCCCGGGAGGTGCCTGGGGCGGCGCTGCCGGAACTGTTCCAGGCCCGGGTCGCTAAGCATCCTGATGCGGTCGCGGTGGTTTGCGACGGCGCCGAGGTGACGTATGCGGAGCTCGACGAGCGTGCGAACCGGCTCGCCCGGCTGCTGATCCGTCGTGGTATCGGTCCCGAGCGCATCGTCGGGCTGGCCATGCCCCGCTCGGTGGACCTGATCGTCGGTCTGCTGGCGGTACTGAAGTCGGGCGCCGGTTACCTGCCCATCGATCCGGAGTACCCGGCCGAGCGCATCGCCTTCATGCTGGCCGATGCCGTCCCCTCGCTGACGCTGACCACAACAGAGGTCGCCGGGCGCACAGCTACCGGACCCGCGCTGCTGCTGGACGACCCTGCGGTCGTCGCCGAACTCGGCGCACTGCCGGCCGAAGTCCCCGGCGACGAGGAGCGGACCGGTCCGCGGCTGCCGCAGCACCCCGCGTACCTGATGTACACCTCCGGCTCGACCGGGCGTCCCAAGGGTGTGGTGATGTCCTGCGGCGCGCTGGTCAACCTGCTGTCCTGGCACGCTTCGGCCATCCCCGCCGAGGCCGGTTCGCGGGTCGCTCAGTTCACCGCGATCAGCTTCGACGTCTCGGCCCAGGAAATCCTCTCGGCCCTCTTGGACGGCAAGACTCTTGTGGTCCCGGACGAAGAGATCAGGCGTAACCCGGAGGAGTTCGTCGTATGGCTGAGGGAGCAGAAGGCCACCGAGCTGTACGCCCCCAACATGATGGTGGACGCGCTCGGTGAGGCTGTGGCGGAGCAGGGTACGGAGCTGCCGTGGCTACGTCATGTTTCCCAGGCCGGCGAGGCCCTTGTGCTCAGTCACCGGGTCCGTGACTTGTGTGGGGCGGCCGGGACGGTGCTGCACAACCACTACGGACCGACCGAGACACATGTGGTCACCGCCTACACCGCGCCGGCGGACTGGACGGCATGGCCCGGGGGTACCGCGCCGATCGGCCGTCCGGTGTGGAACACCGGGGTGTACGTCCTGGACCCGGCTCTGCGGCCGACGCCGGTGGGTGTCGCGGGCGAGCTGTACGTCTCCGGCGCCCAGCTGGCCCGCGGCTACCACGCTCGGCCGGGACTGACCGCGCAGAGGTTCGTCGCAAACCCCTTCGCCCATGGCGAGCGGATGTACCGCACCGGCGACCTGGCCCGCTGGAACGCCGAGGGGCAACTGGAGTATCTGGGCCGTTCGGACGACCAGGTGAAGGTCCGTGGGTTCCGGATCGAGCTGGGTGAGGTCGAGGCCGCGCTGAGCGCCCATCCGTCCGTGGCCCAGGCAGCGGTGATGGTGCGTGAGGACCGCCCCGGGGACAAGCGCCTGGTCGGCTACCTCGTGCCCAACGGCGGCAACACCGCGGGGATCGATTTGGCGGCCCTGCGCGCCCATCTCGGCGCGATGCTGCCGGAGTACATGGTGCCGTCCGCGTGGGTGGTCCTGGAGAGTCTGCCGCTGACGGTGACCGGAAAACTGGATCGACGGCAACTTTCGGCGCCGGACTACACGTGGTCCACGCCGAGCCGGGAACCCTCCTCGGTCCAGGAGGAAATCCTCTGCAGGATTTTCGCCGAGGAACTGAACGTGCCTCACATCGGCGTAGAGGACAACTTCTTCGAGCACGGTGGACACTCACTCCTGGCGGTCAAGCTGGTGAGTCGGATCCGTTCGGTCATGGGTGTCGAGGTCTCCCTCCAGATGCTGATGGAAACGCCCAGCGTCGCAGGACTTGCACACCGGCTCAGCTTTCCCGAGACGAAGGACTCGCTTCGTGTACTTCTTCCCATCAGGACGCAGGGGAGCCAGCCACCTCTCTTCTGTGTTCATCCGCGATCCGGGCTGAGTTGGTGCTTCGCGCCTCTGGCCGGATTCGTGCCTCCTGGCATCCCCTTGTACGGCCTTCAGGCACGGGACGTCGACGGTGCGGGTGAGTTGCCGGGATCCATCCGGGAAATGGCGGAAGAGTACGTCAAAGAATTGCGCACCGTGCAACCGTCCGGTCCGTACCGTCTGCTGGGATGGTCGATGGGAGGCCGCGTGGCGCAGGAGATGGCCGTGCAGCTGCAGGAAGACGGCCAGCACGTGGCACTCGTCATCATGGGAGGCTATGCACCCGCCCCACTCGACGGTCCCGACGCGGACGGGACCGGCCGGGAATCCGCAGAGGCAACGGAAGTGTTCGACGAGGCACCTTCTCTTCGTGATCTCGCCGGACTTCCGTACTACTTCCGCAGCGAGATCTCGGAAGAAGAGGCTGAAGTAAGGGCGAGAATCATCGCGAACAACACCCGCATCTATGTGAAGCATTATCCTCGCATGTTCCACGGTGATGTCCTCTTCATTTCGTCGGACGAGCTCGAGGACGGTTGGGGTCGTGCCATGTGGCAGCCCTTCACTTCAGGTCACATAAGCGAGTCGCGTCTGCCTTGTTCTCACGACGACATGGCCGATCCCCCTATGCTCTCGCTGCTGTGGGATGCAATCGCGGGTTGGCTCTCCACGACGAAGTAACCATCGGCCGGGGTCGGCCACCCTGACACGTCCACCGTTGAGTGACAGATAGGAATGAATGATGACGAACTTCCTTTTGAGGACCAGGACGCCAACTACCTCGTTCTGAAGAACGAGGAGGGTCAGTTCTCGCTCTGGCCCACCTTCGTCGACGTGCCGGACGGGTGGGAGCTGGCCTTCGGAGAGGCGGCGCGTCAGGCATGCCTCGACTTCATCGAGAAGACCTGGACCGACATGCGCCCCAAGAGCCTGACAGATGCCATGAACGCCGGCTGAGCAGGATCGGGGACTGGAGCGGCGGCTGATGCCCCGTTCCAGTCCGCCGGCAGGTCTACGAGTCGAAGGCATGCCGATGTAGAGTGAAGGGCGCCCCGGTCTGAGCGGGCTGCCACCTGTGCATGGTCTGCACCCCGCGCAGCACCATCCACATCTTCCACGCCGGCCAATGATGAGGATCCGCGTTTTTGGCTCTGGCCGCAGTTCCGTGAAAGCACAGGTCAGCGACAGGAAGACAACATCCGTCGCCTGGGTGTCCGTACCGTCGCGTCACGCGTATCCCTGGCCCCAGAACTGTGAGCCGATCCGCCAGCTGATCGCCACGGCGGGCATCACCTCCGGCAGGAACTCGGGCACGGACAGTCCCGTGAAGCCGATCAGTGCGTGTCCTACGTTTCAGGGGCGGGCTCGGGCCGGTCATTCGTAGGATCGGTGGGCCCGGGGCTCCGGGTATGGCTCAGTGCGTGTCGCCGTCGGATGGCTTCAGAAACTTGGCCGCCCGGAGCCCGCGACGACTCGACCGCTGATTGGGATACGCGACTCCATCGCTTCGTAGGACAGTGCCGGCGAGGTCGTCTGCAGGGTGAACGTGACGACGAGCTGGCGGAGGTGACCGTGCCCGAGATCTGGGCCGGGTTAGACATCGGCAAGGAACATCACCACTGCGTGGTGATCGACGAGAAGGGCGAGCGACTCCTCTCCCGGCGGGTCCTCAACGACGAATCCCAGCTCCTGGAGCTGATCATCGCTGTCCTGTCCCTCTCCGAGGACGTGCTCTGGGCAGTCGACATTAACCGCGGCGGCGCCGCCTTGGTCATCGGTCTGCTGCTCGACCACGGCCAGCCGATGGTCTATCTGCCGGGCCTGGCCGTGCACCACGCCTCCGCCGCCTACCGGGGCCAGGGCAAGACCGACGCGAAGGACGCACACGTCATCGCCGACCAGGCCCGGATGCGCCGCGACCTCGGCATCCTGCGGCCCGGTGACGAGGTGGCCGTTGACTTGCGGCTCCTCATCGCCCGCCGCACCGATCTGGTCTGCGACCGCACCCGGCAGATCAACCGGCTCCGGGCCCAGCTGCTGGAGATCTTCCCCGCACTCGAACGCGCCCTGACCTTGACCAACCATGGGCCGGTCATGCTGCTGACCGGCTATCAGGCTCCGGCGGCGATCCGCCGCACCGGCGCCAAGCGCATCGAGACCTGGTTGAAGAATCGCAAGGTCAGAGGCGCCGCCGAACTGGCCCGGACAGCGGTCGAAGCGGCCCAGGCCCAGCACACCGCCCTGCCCGGTGAGAAGGTGGCCGGGAGCCTCGTGGCCCGCCTGGCGAAGGGGGTGATTGCCCTCAACACGGAGATCGCCGAAGTCGACGCCCTCATCGAGGCCCGGTTTCACCAGCACCAGCACGCAGAGGTGATCAACAACCTGCCCGGCATGGGGCCCCGGCTCGGTGCTGAGTTCATCGCCGCCACCGGCGGTGACCTGGCGCCCTTCGGCACCGCCGACCGCCTGGCCACCTTCGCCGGCCTGGCACCTGTTCCACGCGACTCCGGCCGCGTCAACGGCAACATGCGTCGACCCAGCCGTTTCCACCGTGGGCTCCTGAGAGCCTTCTACCTCTCCTCACTGGCCAGCCTCAGGGTCTGTCCGGCCTCGCGGACGTACTACGAACGCAAGCGCAAGGAAGGCAAGAACCACCAGCAGGCCCTGCTGTCCCTCGCCCGCCGACGAGTCAACGTCCTATGGGCCATGATCCGCGACGGAACGTGCTACCAAGAGGCACCTGCGGCTGTCGCAGCGGCTTGACAACGGCATTGGGAAGTCTCTAAACCCCCAACTAGCCTCGCCGTTTCGCTTGGGTACGGCTGGCTTTGGGGCGGAAACGCGAAAGTGCCTTCCTGACCTGGGACGATGAACCTTGCTGAGGGGTTCTGTTGGTCCAGGCGGAGGGCACTTTCTACGTGCAGGGTATCGGGTTGCGTCCCAGGGTCCATGTCAGTGCCGATGGTTCGGGGGTGGTGGGGCATGCCGGGGCACGGTTGCTGGCGGATCTCGCCGAGGCCACCGGGCTGACCGCCGCGTACTCCGCCGCTCTCAGGTCGCTTCGGCCGCGTGGGACCGGGCATGATCCGGGCCGGGTCGCCACCGACCTGGCGGTGATGCTCGCCGACGGTGGTGAGGCGATCGCGGATCTGGCCGTGCTGCGGGACCAGGCAGGGGTGGTCGGCCCGGTCGCCTCCACACCCACCGCTTGGCGGTTGCTCGCCGACACCGACGAGGCTGCACTCGCTTCGCTGCGAGCCGCCCGCGCCTCAGCCCGGGAAGTCGCCTGGATGCAGGCCGCCGAGACCGGCGAGGGCATACCTGCTGCCCGGGCCGGCGGACGAGAACTTTCCGGCCTGGTTCTGGACCTCGACGCCACGCTGGTCACCTTGAGCTGCCCCGAATTCCGTAGAGTCCGGTGATCTTGTTTCAGGCGGACTGCGGGGTGGCTTCCTGTTGTCGCCACCAGTCGCGTTCGTACTCGGCGGGCGGTACATAGCCGAGGGCGGAGTGGAGCCGTTCCTCGTTGTACCACGTGACCCACTGGAAGATCGCCCGCTCGACCTGGTCCACGTCCCTCCAAGGGCCCTGCATCTCGATCAGCTCGGCCTTGAAGGTGCCGTTCAGGGCCTCGGCCATCGCGTTGTCATAGCTGTCCGCGACCGAGCCGACCGAGGCCGAAGCCCCGATATCGGCGAGTCGATCGGTATACCGAATTGATACGTATTGCGACCCGCGGTCGCTGTGATGAATGAGACCGGAGTCCTTCTTGATCCTCCGTCTCCACAACGCCATTTCCAGGGCGTCCAGGGGCAGTTCTGTCCGTATGTGGTGCGCGACCTGCCAGCCGACGATCATCCGCGAGTACACGTCCAGGACGAACGCCACGTACGCCCAGCCCGACCAGGTACGTACATACCTCATGTCCGCCACCCACAGCTGATCCGGGCGCGAGGCGGTGAAGTTGCGGTCGACCAGGTCCGGCGGGGCGGGGTGCCGACGGCTCCGGCACGGTGGTCCGCCGCCGCTGCCCACGGATCACACCCTCCAGACCCAGCTCGCCCATCAGCCGCTCGACAGTGCAGCGGGCTACGACGACGCCCCTGCGTCGCAGCGCGCGGGTGATGCGCCGGGCCCCATAGGTGCCGCCCGAGTCGGCGTGAACCTGCTGGATCAGTGGCATGAACTGCTCGTCACGGAGCCGGCGCGCGGACTTCGGCCGCTTCTTGCGAGCGTAGTAGGCGGACTCGGACCAGCCGAGCACCCGGCATACGGGCCCGACCCCGAAGCCGTCCTCTTCCAGACTGTCGATCACCTGGTCGGCTTCGTCCGGGGACGGTCGAGCTCCTGGGCAAAAAGCGCACTCGCTGCTTTGAGGATCTCGTTCGCGCGCCTCAACTCCGCTATTTCTTTGCGAAGTTGCCTCAACTCCTCGTGCTCCGCCGTGGTCAGCCGGTCGTCGCGTTCTCCGGCATCCGCCTCAGCTTGGCGGACCCCGCCACGCAGGGCCTCCTTGTGGATGCCCAGGTCCTTCGCGACATGGGCGATCGGCCGGCCGGTGGAGCGGACCTCGCGGACCGCGCGCTCACGGAGCTCGTCGGGGTATTTACACGGTGCTGGCATGGTGCTGGTGGTTCTCCTTCGCCAGGACCGTAACCCTGGCATCAGGGACTCCACAAATCTCGGTACAGCTCAAGTAGTTGGAGTGGAAGCGGACCTGTGTGGCGGCTTCGCCGCCTCCTTGCACCAGTTCGGAGCGGACCTTGATCTCGGTCTCGCCGAACTTCATGAAGGTGCGTACTCCGCGCTCTTTCCGGTCGAAGCGCATGACCGGGCCGAGGTCGATGGTGACCTCTGCCAATCGATCGCAGCCGTCGTCGGTGACGTATCGGGGCTCGGTGTTCCGGGTGGCGAAGACGCCGAACGCGATCTCCTTCTGGTCGTCGAACAAGGGCAAGATCACGTGGCAGACCTCGGCGTCCGTCGGCACTGACTGTCCGGCTGTGGCGAAGACGTTGAACCGGTCCACGCACCTATCCCCGTCCGCTGTGCTCACCCGGGACGATTCAGGGTCGATGCCCTCTTCAAAGCGCATGGCGGTGTCGATGCCGTAGGTGAACCGGCTGCGGCGGGCGCGGGTCTGAGGGTCGTAGCAGAAGTGGACGGCACCGGCCAGGACAGCGATGTCGGGGTTCGGCGGCACAACGATGGTGGCCCGGGTCGCGAAGCGTTCCTTGATGGCCTGCTGGGAGTACGGCGAGTTGCTGAAGCCGCCAGCAAGGACGATCACATTGGGGACGTCGGGTTGGGGACGTCGGGGTCGCTCTGAGCGGATTCCATCTCGTTCAGCTGCGCCTCGACGAGGTCGAGAGTGCCCGGGACGACGGTGTCGAAGAGCGCGTGCAGCTGGGCAGGGGCGAGGACGATGGCGTCATCGACCTTGTTCTGGCGGCGGGCCAGCCGGCGTCGGCCCGCTGCCCCCATCCTCCGGTCGATCCCGGTGGGGATGAGGAGGTTGACGTTATCCTCCTGGTCGAGCCTCACCGCGACCTTGGCGCGTTCCCACTGGTCGATCATGTGCAGCAGGGCATCGGGGCACGCCTCGCGGATGTCTGCCATGACGTCCTTGCCGAAGGCGTCGAGGAGGTATTCGCTCTCGACGCGGCGGTTGAGGAAGTCCGAGCCGAGGCGGTCGCCCAGGGACCGCCCGATCTCGATCATCTTGCCGTCCTGGTCGTTCTGGTAGGCGGTGATGTCGACCGTTCCGCCCCCGCTGTCAACGACCATGAAGCGAGCACCCGGGGCCATCACCACCCGCCCGTGCCCGAACTCCTCGCCGGACTACTGACCGAGCACCTGGGCCAGCTCCACACCCCTCAGACCCTCCGCCTCATCCGGGCCCGCCTTCTGCGCGTCCCACTGGAAGAGCCGGAACACGCGTTACTGATGCAGCAGGCAACAGCCGCGAACCTCTCCATGGAGGACTACGCACGCGGCCTCATCCGAACGGTCCTCCACGGTCACAGCTGACGTCCTGTGCGCCTGGTGGAGACCACCATGCAGGTCCCCGGCCAGGAGGAGGAGCCGGGCCATTCGCGGCGTGTCGAAGAGCCGAGTGTCTTGTGGATCAGGCACTTTGGGTGAACCAAATGCCGCAAGCACGTACAAATTCACGTAGGGGCGTCCCCGTGAAGACATCGAATCCGAAAGACGCAATGCGGGTTGAAGCAGCAGCTGGCCATGCGGACCAGCCAAGCGGAGTCTTCGTGACTCTTGAATCGCTAACTTTCCCGACTTCAGCGGTACTTGTGTCATTCCAGACATGAGCCGGGTCCACAGCTGTCAGCGAGGGAAGTTCGAGTCGAGGGATCGACCATGGGCACCCGCCAGGAACTCCTCGACCTCCTCACCTTCGTGACAAACGCCGGCATCGTCCCGGAGATCGGTCTTGAGGCACCGATGGCAGACGCGAAGGAGGCTTTCCGGGCAATGGAACACGGCAAGACGGCCGGGAAGATCGCTCTTACCCGGTGAGCAGGTGAACACGCCACGCGCGGCGCGTCACCGTCGCACCGCACCCCCAACTCCCGCCATGGTCACGGCGAATACGAGAGAGCGGACATAAGGATATGAACCATTACGAGACGATCGAAACCATCACCCCCGACGGCACAGTTGGGTTTATCCGACTGAATCGCCCGAAGGCACTCAACGCTCTCAGCCTGACGGTCATGCGCGAACTCACCCACGCGATCGGGGCGATCGTGATCACCGGTTCGGAACGCGCCTTCGCCGCCGGGGCGGATATCTCCGAGATGGCAGCGCTCGACTACCCGGACGTGGTCCAGGCGGATCTGCTCGCCGGCTGGGAGGCCCTCGCCCGCGGCCCGCCGCCCTCACCGTCAGCCCACTCGACATCACCAAACCCAGATCCATCGCCACACCCGGCTCCGCGTATTTGCGGGAGCGGGGGCGTGTCCCGGCTTCCGCACGCCCGGGTGGTGCCTCTCGTCCGCCCCGCCGTCCTTGTACGTTGCGGCGGTCGAGCGGTACCCACCGGCGGGCCGGGTTGGAACTGTTCAGGTGCCCGCCTTTGGTCGGGCGGGCACCTGGCCGGGTCAGCGGGGGTTGTTGAAAGTGTCCGCGTGGGCGCGGCTCCAGTCCTCGAAGGAGGTGGGGGTGATGCCCCACTGTCGGTAGAGGCTGCTGGGGGCGGGTGCCGCGTAGCCGACCTGGGCGGCCCATTCCTGGGAGTGGGCGACGCCGGTGACGACGCCGTCCTTGAGGGCCTGCTCCAGTGGGAGGTGGCTGTAGGTGACGGTGGTGCCGGTCGCCCTGCCGATGGCGTCGGCGATGGCGTCCATGGTGATCTCGTCGCCGTTGAGTTCGATGACGTGGCGGTGGAAGCGGTCGGGCTGGGCGATGGCCGCGACTGCGTAGCGGGCGACATCGACCACGGAAACGAGCTGCTGGGGCTGGTCGGGTGCGTAGGTGGAGTCGATGCGGCCTTCGGTGAGCCAGGGGAACATCCGGATGCTCTTGGGCGGGAGGAAGTTCTCCATGAGCAGCACCGGCCGCAGGACGGTCCAGCGGTTCAGGGAGGAGTTGCGCAGGCGGGCTTCCAGGTGGAGGCGGGCGACGGCGTAGGCGTCGTAGGTGTGGCCGGTGCCGTAGTCGCCGGCCAGCAGGTGGCGTTCCAGGGCGGCGACGCTGGTCTGGAGGAACAGGCTCACGTCGGCGCGTTCGGCGGCCTCGATGAGCTTGGCACCGAGGGTGAACTTGAGGATCTCGTCGCCGATGGGGCCGACGGGGACGGCGAAGACGACGTCGGCGCCGGAGACGGCGTCGGCGACGAAGGAGTCGTCGGCGAGGTCGCCCTGCCGGTACTCGACGCCGAGCCTTGTGAGGTAGGCGGCGCGGGGGGAGTCGGGGGCGACGGCGTCGACCGCGCGGACGGCGTGGCCGGCGGCGCGCAGGTGGCGGGTGGCGGCGACTCCCTGGTCGCCTGCCGCGCCGGTGACCAGAACGGTGACGGTGGTGGTCATGCGATTCTCCTCGGGTGCTGGTGCGTGTGAGGCGCGGTTTCCGACCCCACAACTAGAGACTGTATAGTATCGAGTCTTCCGGGTATCGAGTTGTGAGGGTGAGGACCGGCACACCGGGAGGGGGAAATGCGCGGCGCCCCGGCCACAGGCCGGGGCGCCGCGGTGCAGGGTGTGAGTCAGGCGCCGGGACCCGCGAGGAGAGGCAGGAGCACCTGGTCGACCAGACGGGCGACTCCGTCGGCGTCGAGAGGAGCGCCGAAGAGGGAATCGTGAACCAGCATCAGGGCGATGGCGGAGGCGATCTCCAGACGGTCGGCGGCGAGCAGGTGCTCGACGCGCTCGAGGGACAGCTCCCCGCGGGCCTGGGCACGGTGCAGGCAGGCCGCGATGCCGGAGCGCTGGGCGGCGACGTAGCGCTCACGGAGCGTTGCGGCGATCTGCGGGTGGGCGGGGGCGGTGGCCGCGAGTACGGTGGCGAAGCGGCGGCCCCGGGGTTCTCCACAGGCGGTGGTCCCGATCAGGGTGGCGACCAAATCCTCGCGCAAGGTGGCCGCGCTCTCTCCGGCGTCGGGCTGACCTTGCAGCAGCAGCGTTTCCAGGGCGTCGGCGACCAGGTCTTCGCGCGAGGCCCAGCGGCGGTAGACGGTGGCCTTGGCGACGCCGGCGCGTGCGGCGACGGCGGCCATGGTCAGGTCGGCGTAGCCGTGTTCGGCGAGCAGGTCGAGGACGGCTTCGATGATGCTCGCGTCGCGCGCGGTGTCGCGGGCGGGTCCGTAGGAGGCACCGGGGCGCTGGCGGCCGGGTGTACTGTTCGTCCTGCTCATACCCAAGACCGTACTGTATCGGGTTTCCTGTGCTCCGAGGTCCGGTGCCGGGCGCATGAGCGAGGCCCCGGCACGCCTGGGCGACCTCGTGGCGCGACGGCGCCTGCACCTGGCGGGGACGACGCGTAAACGGCCGTTGCAGTACCAAGGACGACGGGCCCCAGGCAGCTTGAGGAGTCGAGGACATCCAGCGTGTGGAGGATGGCACCGTAGGTGAGAACGTTGGCGCGCACGCCGCTGGCGGAGGTCAGAATCCAGCGTTCGACCGGCTCCCCATCAGGGGTGTGTCCGCAGGGAGTGCACTGCACAGTGGGTTGGGGCATAGTGACCGTCCTCGATGACGGTAGTTGTTCGTAGCTGCGAGGAACAAATCGATCCCCGGCCGGCGGGCATGGTCGTGCTGCGCCGCCGCAGCTGCAAGGGCGGGTGTGAAATGGGGCCCTGCTGGCGGGACCCCCGTACGACAACACTCGGATGCGATGGCACCCTGACCGGTCGCGTCGGCTATATCGCCACTCATCGTTCGGGTTGGCGTCACACCAGCGCCAGGACGCCACGGACCACGCGGCGGCGACACCACCGGCCAGGGCGATCACCACGATCAGCCTGCGTCCCGTGTCGGGTGCGATCCGTCTGTCCAACCACTCCCCCGCCACCGCGCCGATCACGAGTGCCATGCCGCTGCATGCCCAGCCGAACCAGACACCGACGGGAGGCCTTTGGAGACGAGGGACGCCACGTTCACCATGAGCAGGTAAGCTGCGGGTCGGGATGAGCGCGCGGCGCGTCCACTGCTCCGACAGTGCGTACACCGACACCATGGGCCCGCCGACGCCCGCGGTGACGCTCATGAATCCCGACAGCGCTCCGGCAGCGATCGCGCCCGTTGTCCCCCGCAACAGCCTGCGCTGTCCGGCGAGCGCGGCGGCGCTGACCGCGAGGACCACCATGGTGCCGACGAGGATGGGCAGTGGTCCCTCGGGCGCTGCGCGGACCACGAGCGCGCCGAGCGGAATGACGGCGACAGCGGGAAGCGCCAGGGTCAGCACGCTTCGCCAGTCCGTGTCGCGCCAGGTCCGCGCCAGCACCACCGAGCACAGCAGCAGCGACACCGCGTTGGACATGCTCACGTCGACGACCGGGCCGGCGGCCGCGACCAGCAAGGGACCGCCGAAACCAGGCCGAACCCCAAGCCGGTCGAGCGCTGTGGGGTCTGATGCAGGTTCGGGTGACAGGTTCGGTCACGCGGCCTGGAGGGCCGGTGTGGTCATGACGGTCTCGAATTCGACGGGTGTCAACCGGCCGAGTGCGACTTGTCTGCGACGCCGGTGGTAGGTCCTCTCGATCCAGGACACGATCGCGATCCGCAGTTCTTCACGGGTGGACCAGGTCCGGCGGTCGAGGGCGTTCTTCTGCAGCAAGCTGAAGAAGGACTCCATGGCCGCGTTGTCGCCGGCCGCCCCGGCTCTCCCTATCGATCCGGCCATCCGGTGGTGGTCGAGGGCTCGGACGAACTTCCGGGACCGGAACTGCGATCCGCGATCGCTGTGCAGGATGCACCCGGCGACGTGTTCACGCCGGGCCACGGCGTTGTCCAGGGCGGCTACGGCGAGGCGGGACTTCATCCGCGCATCGATGGAGTTGCCCACGATCCTGTTGCTGAAGACGTCCTTGATCGCGCAGAGGTACAGCTTGCCTTGGCCGGTGGCGTGTTCGGTGATGTCGGCGAGCCACAGCCGGTTCGGGCCGGTCGCGGTGAAGTTGCGGCTCACGAGATCGTCGTGCACCGGCGGACCGGCCTGCTTGCCCCGGCCACGCTTCTTCCCGAAGACACTCCACCAGCGGTTGTCCCGGCAGATCCGCCACGCGGTGCGCTCGGCCATGCCGGCCCCGGCACCACGGGCTTCATCGGCCAGGAGCCGGTAGCCGAACTCCGGGTCGTCGCGGTGGGCGTCGAACAGCGCGTTCGCCCGATATGCCTCCTCCAGCACGGCGTCGGCAACCGGCTTGCCCAGCCAGCGGTAGTAGGGCTGTCTGGCGAGCTTGAGCACCCGGCACGTCACCGTGACGGGCACCCCGTCCACGGCCAGCTCTTTCACGAGCGGGTAGATCCTTTTCCCGGCAGATGCTCCTGCGACAGATAGGCCGCAGCCCGGCGCAGGACCTCGTTCTCCTGCTCCAGCAGCTTGATCCGCCGACGTGCTTCCCGCAGCTCCGCGCTCTCCTGGCTGGTCACCCCGGGCTTGGTCCCGTCGTCGACATCCGCCCGGCGCAACCACTTCCACAACGGCATCGGGTGGACCCCGAAGTCGGTGGCCACCTGCTCCACCGTCACACCCGGGCCGCGGTTCCTCGCGACCCGCACGACGTCCTGGCGGAACTCTTCCGGATAAGGCTTGGGCACAGCGACATCCTTTCCACCCGCCCGACAAGGCAAGCCTGTTCAGATGTCACCCGATCGTGCATCAGACCCCTTGCTCGCCAGTTCACTTCCCAACGCAGTCGCTGCCTCCGGCGGCGAGACAGCTGGCGCCGCGCTCCCCGCAGGGTGCTGGGCAGGCTACTTCTGCGCAGGCCAGAACAACGACCCTGTGCCGAACAACTACGGTTGCGGATGGCACGATGTCAACCTGCGGGGAGAAGGTTGGTGGGTCAACGACCTCAAGCAGGGCACCAAGCGGGTAAAGATGTATGACTTCAACTGGAACCCGATCTATACGACCCCAGTGGCTCCGTACAGCGACTGGACGGCTGACTGGGACGACGTCTACCACCTCTACGCCTGCTAGTTGTTGCGGGTCATGACGTTGTTGACGGTGGGTTTGGGGCGGTCGGCGGGGCGGGATCCGTTGTGGACGGTCTGGCGCGGACGATGGCTTGGTCTCCCCGTGGACCGAACAGGTGCAGGATCTCCACGGTGCTCGTGTCCGCGGGGCCGAACCAGTGGGGCTCGGTGGTGTCGAACTCGGCTACTTCGCCGGGCCGCAGCGTGAAGTCCTGCGCGCCGAGGATGAGGCGTAGCCGACCGGCGAGGACATAGAGCCATTCGTAGCCCTCGTGGGTGACCAGTTCCGGCTGGCGGGGGGCCAGTACCTGCTTGAAGACCTGCACTCGGCCCGGGTACTGCGTCAGGGGTACGAGGACGCTGCCGCGCTCCTTGTGCAGGGGCCGGAGGTGCACCCGAGGGTCACCGCTGGCGGGCGCCGCCACCAGTTGGTCGAGTGCGACGTGGTGGGCCCGTGCCAGCGGGATGAGCAGGTCCAGAGTCGGGCGCCGTTTGCCCGATTCCACTCGGGACAGTGTGCTGACCGAGATCCCGGTCGTGGCCGCGAGTGCCTCGAGCGTGAGTCCCCGTTCCCGGCGCAGCATGCGTAGCCGGGGCCCGATGCCATCGAGAATCTGTTCCAGCTCCGCATCCCTGGCTCCTGTGTTCATGGATTCATTTTTGCAGTGTTCGCAAAATTGATGGGCTGCGGCTGTCGTGTGGGCTGAGCCTTGCCGGGCACTGTTCCCGGACATCAGAGGTAGACCGTGACCGCGACGACACACCCTGTTCCACCCATGCTGAGTGCACGTAGACGCTGGACGGTACTGGCCGTCTGCTGCCTGAGCATGTTCCTGGTGGGCCTGGACACCACCATCGTCAATGTGGGTCTGCCTGCCATCGGGCGCGGCCTGGATGTCGACACGCGCGGTCTCGAATGGATCGTGGACGCCTACACCCTCGTCCTGGCCAGTCTCCTGATCTCCTCCGGCGCACTGGCGGATCGCTTCGGACGCCGCCGGGTGTTCCAGTGCGGGCTGGCCGCGTTCGGCGCGGCCTCGCTGGTCTGCGCGCTCGCCCCGTCGGCGGGCGTACTCATCGCGGCCCGCGCCCTGCAGGGCATCGGTGCCTCGATGCTCAGCCCCGTGGCGCTCGCGATCGTGGTGAACGCGATGCCGGACCCGAAGGAACGGGCGCAGGCGATCGGCATCTGGGCGTCAGTGTTCGGGCTGAGCATGGCCGCTGGTCCCGTCACGGGCGGTGCGCTGCTCGCGGGGCTCGGCTGGCGGGCGCTGTTCTGGATCAACGCACCGGTCATCGCGGCCGCTCTGCTGCTCAGTGCGGTGTTCGTGCCGGAGTCCCGGGCACCGCGGGCCCGGCGCCTCGACCTGCCCGGCCAGGTCCTGCTGACCGTGGTCCTCGCGGTCGTGGTCGGCGTCCTGATCGAAGGGCCTCGCATCGGCTGGACGTCGCCTGCGGCGCTGGCGGGATACGCAGGGGCTGCTGTGGCGACAGCCGGATTCGTGTGGGTCGAGTCCCGCCGACGTGAGCCGCTGATGGATCCGCGGATCTTCAGGAGCCCGGTCTTCAGCGGTGCCGTCGTGGGCGCGGTGGCGGTCTTCGTCGCTCTGACCATGACACTGCTGCTGAACACCCTCTACCTGCAGCACACCCGCGAATGGACGCCGCTGGCCGCCGGAGTGGCGACCTTGCCCCTGGCCGTCGGAGCGACCGTCTGCGCCCCCTGGTCCGGCCGCATGGTCGGCCGCAAGGGACCGCCGCTGCCGCTGCTCCTTGCCGGCGGTTTCATCACGGCCGGCGGGCTCTGCCTGGTCCGGCTCACTCCACACACGAGCGTGCTCCTGCTTCTGGCCGCATACTCGCTCATCGGCGTCGGGTTCGGCTTCGCCAACGCCCCGATCACCAACACCGCGGTCAATGGACTGCCACCCGCCCGTGCCGGCGTGGCCGGGGCGATCACCTCCACCGCACGGCAACTCGGCTCCGCGCTCGGCATCGCTCTCGCCGGCGGCCTGGCCACGGCCACCAGCCCGACGGGGCTCGCACACGCGTCCCGCCCGGGCTGGATCCTGGTCGCCACCTGTGGCGTGCTGCTCTTCCTCGTCGCCCACGTATCACGGCCGAAGGAGGCCACCACGGGCCCCGCCTCCCCACAAGCGCGGTGAGCCGCGTGACTCACCGCAACGCACCGTTGTCCGTTGAAGGGCGCCGCCGCCTCGTCGAGCGCTGCCGAACGCGCCCCATTGCTCACGTCGCCGCTGAGATGGGGATCTCCCGGGCCTGTGCCTCAAAGTGGGTGAACCGCTACCGCAGACTCGGCGAGATCGGACATGGAATGCGCCGGTCAGCGGTTCGATGGGCGCCCGGCTACCGCAAGGCCGTTGGGTGGAGTCGACCCTGACGACCAAGGCTTGACGAAACAGACCCCCTGACGCTTCGGTGGCCTGTCGGCTCGGACGCGTCCGGTATGGCATCGCACCTGCACCGCTGTACCGGACGGAGCCTTCCGTCAGTCGTGGCAGGGTGCATTGCCCATCTCTGTCAAGAATTCCGAGATCGCACCTCCGACTCCGGCCAGGATGTCCGGCCTGGTCATGTCGTGGTGATGACACGGGAGCCGAATCTCCCTCAGTTCACCCACGTGATACGGAGCCCAGCTCACGGCCGGAGAGACGCCGTCCGTCACACTTTTCGCCGCAGCCAGGAAGAGCAGATTGCCTTCGTACACCTCAGGGGTGTGGTCCCGGAGAATCCGGCTCTTGTTCCGGAACACCCGGATGACTGCGTCCATGTCCTGTCCCGTCGATGCCAGGAGGTCGGGCACCTGCGGACGTATCGCCTCCTCAGCGCGGAGCGCGGCGGCTCCCGCGTCGGCTGCGTCGTCGACCGGGTCAGGCGGCGCCGAGGGGAAGGCATCCATAAGGATGAGGGCCGCCACCTTCTCGCCCTGCGCCTGAAGCCGGACAGCCATTTCGTGGGCTACGGTTCCGCCGAAGGACCAGCCGAGCAGGTGGTACGGCCCGGACGGCTGCACAGCCCGGATCTGTTCCAGGTAGTCGGTGGCCATGTCCCGCAGGGATCCGGGCAGACTCTCGCCGTCGTCCAGGCCGCGGGCTTGGAGACCGTACACGGGGAAGTCCGCCGACAGGTGCCTTGCCAGGGGAAAGTAGCTCCAGCTCAGCCCCGATTGAGGAGGCAGGCAGAAGAGGGGGACCCCGCTCCCTCCAGCTCGGATGCGCAGCAGCCTGCGCCGGAGGCCGTCCGCCGCCGTAGACGGCGCCCTCACGGCCGTGGCGAGGTCCGCCACGGTGGGATTCTCGAACACCGTGCGCGCCTCCGTACGAATCTCCAGCAAAGCGCGGATCCGGCCCACCACCCGCGTCACCATCAGCGACTGCAGTCCGAGCTCGAAGAAGTTGTCATCGATCCCGATGTCCGGCACACCGACGACCTCCGCGATCACCGCGCACAACACCTCTTCCAGCATCGTGCGAGGCGCCCTGCCCACCACAGCCACGCCATACTCCGGCACCGGCAGCGCCCTGCGATCCAGTTTCCCGTTGGGTGACAGGGGCAGTGCGTCCAGGACCATTACCGCGGTGGGCACCATGTAGTCCGGCAATGTCCGGGCTGCGTACCGGCGCACATCGGTCACATCGACGGCACGGCCCGCCACCGGCACGACATAGCCCACCAGCCTTGCGTCACCGGGACGGTCCTCGCGGGCCACCACCACCGCCTGGGCGATGTCGGGGCGGGCGGTGAAGGTGGCTGCGATCTCCCCGGGTTCGATACGCAGTCCGCGTAGTTTGATCTGGTCGTCGGTGCGGCCCAGGTACTCCAGGCTGCCGTCGGGCCGCCAGCGGGCCAGGTCGCCGGTGCGGTACATCCGCTCTCCCGGAGCGCCCAGGGGGCAGGCGACAAACCGCTCGGCGGTCAGTCCGGGACGGTTGACATAGCCCCGCGCCAGCTGCACACCCGCCAGATACAGCTCACCCCGCACCCCCGGCGGGACCGGGCACAACGCCTCGTCCAGAACATACGCCCGGGTGTTCCACACCGGTGCACCGATCGGCACCGCACTGCCGTCGTCCCTGGTGCAGCGCCAGGCGGTGACATCGACCGACGCCTCGGTGGGACCGTAGAGATTGAGCAAGGGGACATCCAGCACGCTCTGGAAGTCATCCCGCAGCCCGGCCGGCAACGCCTCACCGCTGCAGAACACCGCCCGCAGCGCCGTACACGCCGCGGCATCCGGCTCCCGGAGAAACACCTGCAGCACCGACGGCACGAAATGGGCCACCGTGACCCCCTCCCGCCGTATCAGCTCGGCCAGATAACCCGGATCCCGGTGTCCGCCCGGGGCCGCCACCACCAACGTCCCGCCCTGAGCCAGCGGCCAGAAGAATTCCCACACCGACACGTCAAAGCTGTATGGCGTCTTCTGCACCACCCGGTCACCCGGCCCGATCGGATGCCACTCCTGCATCCACGCCAACCGGTTCACCACACCCTCATGCGGGATGACCACGCCCTTGGGCTGTCCGGTCGACCCGGAGGTATACATCACATACGCCGGGTGAGCGGGCGTGAGGGATTCCGGGATCCCGCGGGCCGGTTCACACCCCGCCAGGTCCGCGACCGTGTGCGGGTCATCGAGGATGACCACCGGCAGGGAATGCGTGTCCGGCAGCACCGGCCGCAGCCCCTCCACGGTGATCACCAGGGCCGGGCGGGCGTCGCGCAGCATGTACTCCAGCCGGCCCGGCGGGTAGTCCGGGTCCAGCGGAAGGTAGGCGCCTCCGGCCCGGTGCACCGCCAGCAGCGCGACCACCAGATCCACCGACCGCTCCAGCGCCACTGCCACCACCGACTCCGGCCCCACCCCCTGACCGGCCAGATAACCCGCCAGCCGCCCCACCCGCCCATCAAGCTCCGCGTAACTCACAGCGGTATCCCCGCACACCACCGCCACAGCCTGCGGAGCGGCAGCCACCCGCGCCTGCAACAACCCCGGCAGCACCCCCGGCACCACCCCCGGCACCACGTCCCGGGCGGTGTCGTTGAAACCATGCACCACCCGGTCACGCTCTCCCGCATCAAGCAGCAAGATCTGCTGCGGCCCGGCATCGGCAGCCGTCTCCAGCAGGGACGCCAACGACTCCAGCGCGTTGTGCACCCACCCGGCCACGACACCGGGATCCACCGGGGTGGCCGCGGCGACGGTCAGCTCGAAACCCTCACCGGTGTCATCCACGGACAGAGTCAGAGGGTAATTGTTCCGTTCGCGGGAGAGGAGCACGTCGATTCCGTCAAGCCAGCGGGTGGGCTCGTCCAGCCCGGTGCTGGTCCCCTCCTCCAGGAAGGGGCTATGGCGGTAGTTGAGGAGTGAGGTGAACAAGGGGGCCCCGGTGGGGCGACCGGTGGCCTGCTGGGCCAGGCTCAGCGGCGCGTGCTCGTGATCGAGCAGGTCGGCAAGCTGCCGCTGCAGCCCCTGGACCGCATCGGCGACACCCCCTGCGCCCAGACGGACACGCACCGGCAGCGTGTTGATGAACGGGCCCGGTACCCGGTCGGCACCCGCCCCCGCCTGCATCCGCCCGAACAGCACCGTGCCGAAGACGACATCCTGGCGGCCCGAGGCCACCGCGACCACCCGTGCCCACACCAGATGGAACAACGCCGCCGGACTCACCCCCAGCCGCCGCGCCTGCTGCCGTACCCGCCCGGCCACACCGGCATCGACCACCCGCACCGCCTCATGCACCTGACGCCCATCGCCATGCACATCCACCAGCCCGAACGGCGCGGTCGGCTCATCCACCCCCGCCAGCAGCCCCGCGAAGAACTCCTCATGCTCCCGACGCGAGATACGCAGCCGCGCCTGAGCCACAAAGTCCCGGAACGGCAACGGAACCCCAAGCCCCGCCTCACACCCCTCCAAAAACGCCCGCACCTCCCCCAACAACACCTCCGATGCGGTGTGATCATGGATAAGGTGGTGCACCTGGACCAGGGCCAGGTGCCGCTGAGTACCGGGCACCGCGGCGGTCAGGACACGCAGCAGCGGCGCACGGCCCACCATCAGTGGCGTATCGCCCGCCCGGAGCAGGGCGTAGGTCAGCCCAGCGACATCCCCACCGGCGTGCGGGGAGGCGGTACCGGGATCGATGTCCAGGTGTTCGGTGTGGATGCGGGCCTCGCGCTGTACGACCTGCACCGGCTCGGGCAGGCCCTCCCACAGCACCGCCGTGCGCAGGATGTCATGCCGGTCCACCACACACTGCAGCGCACGCAAGAACGCCCTCAGACGCTCCCGGTCCTCCAGCATGAGGACGACCGGTAGGACGAACACATCGCTGGTCTGGGGTTCGAGGAGGTGGTGGAGGAGAAGCCCCTCCTGAAAGGGGGCGAGGGGGTAGACATCCGCGATGTTCGGCGCGCCGCCCGGAATCCTGGCCACGATGCCGTCGATCTCCGCCTGATCCAGGTCCACCAGCGTCAGCATCTGCGGCGTGATCCGCTCCGCCCCGGCCGGAATACCGTTGGCAGGCACCACCACCTCACCGCGGCCCACCGCCGACCGCGCCAGACTCTCCACCGTCGGCGTCGCGAACAACGCCCGCACATCGACAGCAACCCCCCGCGCCCGCAGACGCTCCACCACCCGCGTCACCATCAGCGACTGCAGTCCGAGCTCGAAGAAGTTGTCATCGATCCCGATGTCCGGCACACCGACGACCTCCGCGATCACCGCGCACAACACCTCTTCCAGCATCGTGCGAGGCGCCCTGCCCACCACAGCCACGCCATACTCCGGCACCGGCAGCGCCCTGCGATCCAGTTTCCCGTTGGGTGACAGGGGCAGTGCGTCCAGGACCATTACCGCGGTGGGCACCATGTAGTCCGGCAATGTCCGGGCTGCGTACCGGCGCACATCGGTCACATCGACGGCACGGCCCGCCACCGGCACGACATAGCCCACCAGCCTTGCGTCACCGGGACGGTCCTCGCGGGCCACCACCACCGCCTGGGCGATGTCGGGGCGGGCGGTGAAGGTGGCTGCGATCTCCCCGGGTTCGATACGCAGTCCGCGTAGTTTGATCTGGTCGTCGGTGCGGCCCAGGTACTCCAGGCTGCCGTCGGGCCGCCAGCGGGCCAGGTCGCCGGTGCGGTACATCCGCTCTCCCGGAGCGCCCAGGGGGCAGGCGACAAACCGCTCGGCGGTCAGTCCGGGACGGTTGACATAGCCCCGCGCCAGCTGCACACCCGCCAGATACAGCTCACCCCGCACCCCCGGCGGGACCGGGCACAACGCCTCGTCCAGGACATACGCCCGGGTGTTGGGCATCGGTGCGCCGATGGGCACCGCACTGCCGTCGTCCCTGGTGCAGCGCCAGGCGGTGACATCGACCGATGCTTCGGTGGGACCGTAGAGATTGAGCAACGGCACATCCAGCACGCTCTGGAAGTCATCCCGCAGCCCGGCCGGCAACGCCTCGCCGCCGCAGAGCATGATCTTCAGATGGGTGGAGGCCCGGGCGGCCGGCTCCCGGAGGAACGCCTGCAGCACCGACGGCACGAAGTTGGCCACCGTGATGTGTTCCCGCTGCATCAGCTGGGCCAGATAGCCCGGATCCCGGTGTCCGCCGGGGGCCGCCATGACCAGCGTCGCGCCCTGAGCCAGCGGCCAGAAGATCTCCGAAACCGATACATCGAAGGCGATCGGGGTTTTGTGGAGCACCCGGTCCGAAGAACCGAGTGCGTACTGTCCCTGGATGGCTGCCAGCCGGTTGACGATGCCCTCATGCGGGATGATCACGCCCTTGGGCTGTCCGGTCGATCCGGAGGTGTACATCACATACGCCGGGTGAGCGGGCGTGAGGGATTCCGGGATCCCGCGGGCCGGTTCACACCCCGCCAGGTCCGCGACCGTGCGCGGGTCATCGAGGATGACCACCGGCAGGGAATGCGTGTCCGGCAGCACCGGCCGCAGCCCCTCCACGGTGATCACCAGGGCCGGGCGGGCGTCGCGCAGCATGTACTCCAGCCGGCCCGGCGGGTAGTCCGGGTCCAGCGGAAGGTAGGCGCCTCCGGCCCGGTGCACCGCCAGCAGCGCGACCACCAGATCCACCGACCGCTCCAGCGCCACTGCCACCACCGACTCCGGCCCCACCCCCTGACCGGCCAGATAACCCGCCAGCCGCCCCACCCGCCCATCAAGCTCCGCGTAACTCACAGCGGTATCCCCGCACACCACCGCCACAGCCTGCGGAGCGGCAGCCACCTGCGCCTGGAACAACCCCGGCAGCACCCCCGGCACCACCTGACGGGCGGTGTCGTTGAAACCATGCACCACCCGGTCACGCTCTCCCGCATCAAGCAGCAAGATCTGCTGCGGCCCGGCATCGGCAGCCGTCTCCAGCAGGGACGCCAACGACTCCAGCGCGTTGTGCACCCACCCGGCCACGACACCGGGATCCACCGGGGCGGCCGCGGCGACGGTCAGCTCGAAACCCTCACCGGTGTCATCCACCGAGCAAGCCAGGGGATAGTTCGAGCGCTCGCGGCTGAACACCACCTCGATACCCTCCAGTCCGGTGATGAGTTCCTGGCTGGAGGAGGGGTTATGGCGGTAGTTGAGGAGTGAGGTGAACAAGGGGGCCCCGGTGGGGCGACCGGTGGCCTGCTGGGCCAGGCTCAGCGGCGCGTGCTCGTGATCGAGCAGGTCGGCAAGCTGCCGCTGCAGCCCCTGGACCGCATCGGCGACACCCCCTGCGCCCAGACGGACACGCGCCGGCAGCGTGTTGATGAACGGGCCCGGTACCCGGTCGGCACCCGCCCCCGCCTGCATCCGCCCGAACAGCACCGTGCCGAAGACGACATCCTGGCGGCCCGAGGCCACCGCGACCACCCGTGCCCACACCAGATGGAACAACGCCGCCGGACTCACCCCCAGCCGCCGCGCCTGCTGCCGTACCCGCCCGGCCACACCGGCATCGACCACCCGCACCGCCTCATGCACCTGACGCCCATCGCCATGCACATCCACCAGCCCGAACGGCGCGGTCGGCTCATCCACCCCCGCCAGCAGCCCCGCGAAGAACTCCTCATGCTCCCGACGCGAGATACGCAGCCGCGCCTGAGCCACAAAGTCCCGGAACGGCAACGGAACCCCAAGCCCCGCCTCACACCCCTCCAAAAACGCCCGCACCTCCCCCAACAACACCTCCAACGCAAGCCGGTCATGAACGAGGTGGTGCACCTGGACCAGGGCCAGGTGCCGCTGAGTACCGGGCACCGCGGCGGTCAGGACACGCAGCAGCGGCGCACGGCCCACCATCAGTGGCGTATCGCCCGCCCGGAGCAGGGCGTAGGTCAGCCCAGCGACATCCCCACCGGCGTGCGGGGAGGCGGTACCGGGATCGATGTCCAGGTGTTCGGTGTGGATGCGGGCCTCGCGCTGGACGACCTGCACCGGCTCGGGCAGGCCCTCCCACAGCACCGCCGTGCGCAGGATGTCATGCCGGTCCACCACACACTGCAGCGCACGCAAGAACGCCCTCAGACGCTCCCGGTCCTCCAGCATGAAGACGACCGACAACACATGGACATCGCTGGTCTCCGGTTCGAGGAGGTGGTGGAAGAGCAGGCCCTCCTGCAAAGGCGCCAGGGGGTAGACATCCGCGATGTTCGGCGCGCCGCCCGGAATCCTGGCCACGATGCCGTCGATCTCCGCCTGATCCAGGTCCACCAGCGTCAGCATCTGCGGCGTGATCCGCTCCGCCCCGGCCGGAATACCGTTGGCAGGCACCACCACCTCACCGCGGCCCACCGCCGACCGCGCCAGACTCTCCACCGTCGGCGTCGCGAACAACGCCCGCACATCGACAGCAACCCCCCGCGCCCGCAGACGCTCCACCACCGTCACCGCCATCAGCGACTGCAGTCCGAGCTCGAAGAAGTTGTCATCGATCCCGATGTCCGGCACACCGACGACCTCCGCGATCACCGCGCACAACACCTCTTCCAGCATCGTGCGAGGCGCCCTGCCCACCACAGCCACGCCATACTCCGGCACCGGCAGCGCCCTGCGATCCAGTTTCCCGTTGGGTGACAGGGGCAGTGCGTCCAGGACCATTACCGCGGTGGGCACCATGTAGTCCGGCAATGTCCGGGCTGCGTACCGGCGCACATCGGTCACATCGACGGCACGGCCCGCCACCGGCACGACATAGCCCACCAGCCTTGCGTCACCGGGACGGTCCTCGCGGGCCACCACCACCGCCTGGGCGATGTCGGGGCGGGCGGTGAAGGTGGCTGCGATCTCCCCGGGTTCGATACGCAGTCCGCGTAGTTTGATCTGGTCGTCGGTGCGGCCCAGGTACTCCAGGCTGCCGTCGGGCCGCCAGCGGGCCAGGTCGCCGGTGCGGTACATCCGCTCTCCCGGAGCGCCCAGGGGGCAGGCGACAAACCGCTCGGCGGTCAGTCCGGGACGGTTGACATAGCCCCGCGCCAGCTGCACACCCGCCAGATACAGCTCACCCCGCACCCCCGGCGGGACCGGGCACAACGCCTCGTCCAGAACATACGCCCGGGTGTTCCACACCGGTGCACCGATCGGCACCGCACTGCCGTCGTCCCTGGTGCAGCGCCAGGCGGTGACATCGACCGACGCCTCGGTGGGACCGTAGAGATTGAGCAAGGGGACATCCAGCACGCTCTGGAAGTCATCCCGCAGCCCGGCCGGCAACGCCTCACCGCTGCAGAACACCGCCCGCAGCGCCGTACACGCCGCGGCATCCGGCTCCCGGAGAAACACCTGCAGCACCGACGGCACGAAATGGGCCACCGTGACCCCCTCCCGCCGTATCAGCTCGGCCAGATAACCCGGATCCCGGTGTCCGCCCGGGGCCGCCACCACCAACGTCCCGCCCTGAGCCAGCGGCCAGAAGAATTCCCACACCGACACGTCAAAGCTGTATGGCGTCTTCTGCACCACCCGGTCACCCGGCCCGATCGGATGCCACTCCTGCATCCACGCCAACCGGTTCACCACACCCTCATGCGGGATGACCACGCCCTTGGGCTGTCCGGTCGACCCGGAGGTATACATCACATACGCCGGGTGAGCGGGCGTGAGGGATTCCGGGATCCCGCGGGCCGGTTCACACCCCGCCAGGTCCGCGACCGTGTGCGGGTCATCGAGGATGACCACCGGCAGGGAATGCGTGTCCGGCAGCACCGGCCGCAGCCCCTCCACGGTGATCACCAGGGCCGGGCGGGCGTCGCGCAGCATGTACTCCAGCCGGCCCGGCGGGTAGTCCGGGTCCAGCGGAAGGTAGGCGCCTCCGGCCCGGTGCACCGCCAGCAGCGCGACCACCAGATCCACCGACCGCTCCAGCGCCACTGCCACCACCGACTCCGGCCCCACCCCCTGACCGGCCAGATAACCCGCCAGCCGCCCCACCCGCCCATCAAGCTCCGCGTAACTCACAGCGGTATCCCCGCACACCACCGCCACAGCCTGCGGAGCGGCAGCCACCCGCGCCTGGAACAACCCCGGCACCACCCCCGGCACCACCTGACGGGCGGTGTCGTTGAAACCATGCACCACCCGGTCACGCTCTCCCGCATCAAGCAGGGGGATGGCACTGAGGGGCTGGTCGGGGTAGGTAGTGACATGGTGGAGGAGGCGGGTGAGCCAGTTGGCGATCTGTTCGGCGCGGTCGGCGTCGAACAGATCGAGGGCGTATTCCAGGACTCCGGTCAGTCCGTCGGGCGCGCCGTCCTGGGTGAAGTGTTCGGTCAGGTTGACGGAGAGGTCGAATTTGGCGATCGCTGCGATGACCGGATGGGGCTCGACGTTCAGGCCCGGCAGTTCCAGCTTGGGCACCTCGTTGTTCTGGAAGGCGAGCATGACCTGGAACAGTGGGTGGCGTGCGGTGGAGCGCACCGGGTTGACGATCTCCACCAGGCGTTCGAAGGGCAGCTCCTGGTGGGCGTAGGCGGCCAGGTCGGCCTGCTTGACCCGATCGATCAGGACTCGGAAGGGCGGGTCCCCGCTGGTGTCGGTGCGAAGCACCAGGGTGTTGATGAAGAAGCCGACCAGGTCGTCGAGTGCCTCATCGGTGCGTCCGGCGAGAGGGGTGCCGATGGGGATGTCGTGGCCGGCGCCGAGGCGGGTCAGCAGGGCGGCCAGGGCGGCCTGGACGATCATGAAGGGGCTGGCCTGGCAGGCGCGGGCCAGGTCGGTGAGCCGACGGTGGACGTCGGCGTCGATGCGCACCTCGATGGTGTCTCCGCGGTGGGAGGCGGTGGCCGGACGCGGCCGGGACACCGGCAGCTCCAGCTCGTCCGGCAGGCCCGCCAGGGTCTCGGTCCAGTAGGCCACCTGGCGGCTGATCAGGCTGTCAAGGTCGTCTTCGCTGCCGAGCAACTCGTGCTGCCACAGGGTGTAGTCGGCGTACTGCACGGGCAACTCGGCCCAATCAGGGGCTCGGCCGGCGATGCGGGCCGCGTACGCCTGTGCCACATCCCGCGCCAGCGGAGCCAGCGACCAGCCGTCCCCAGCGATGTGGTGCAAGACCAGCAGGAGCACATGCGTCCGCGCGTCCAGGCGGAACAGGTGCGCCCGCAACGGTGCGTCCACCGACAAGTCGAAGCCATGCCCGGCTGCCTCCGCAAGCGCCGCAGCCGGCCCTTCATCGCCCACTTCGGTCACACGCAGCACCGGCTGGGCCACCCCCGGCTTCAGCACCTTCTGCCGCGGCACACCGTCGTGGTCGGGGAAGACCGTCCGCAGGCTCTCATGCCGCTCGACGACGTCCGCCAGCGCCATCTCCAGCGCCGGCACGTCCAGCAGACCGGAAAGGCGCAGGCCGATGGGGAGGTTGTAGGTCGCGTTCGGCCCCTCCAACTGGTTGAGGAACCACAACCGGCGCTGGGCAAACGACAGGGGGATCATGCTTTGGCTTCCTCGATCTCGGGGAGGGGAGACAGATGGGCGCTCTCAGCGCAGTGGCCCCGTGGGCCCCGGGAAGAATGCGGTGGTCGCACCGGCCGTTTCCGCTCCGTCCACCACGAACTGCTGGCCCGACACGAATGACGCTTGCGGCGAAGCCAGGAAGTGGAAGACGTCCGCGATCTCCTCCGGACGGGCATGCCTGCGGGCCGGAATACGCTCGTTGACCTCGTCGAGCATGGAGTCGGTGTATTCGGCGCGCTGCATGGGCGTCAGAACGGCACCTGGAGCGACGCAGGCCGTCCTGATCATCGGGCTGAGCTCGATGGCAAAGGTCTGGCACAGCGAGGCCACAGCCGCTTTGCTGGCGTTGTAGTCGGCGTAGAGCGGGTAGCCGCGGGAGCCGTTGACGGACGCCGTCGCGAGCAGCACGCCTTCGCCCTGGCGCAGCATGTGTGGGGTGGCATGGCGCCACAGGGCGAGGACACCCATCAGATTGACGTCCAGAGTGCGCCGTACCTCGTCCTCGGTGAGGTCCAGGATGCCGCGCCGAACGCTGATTCCGGCGTTGGCGATGACCACGTCGATCCGGCCGCGCTCGGCGTGTACCCGGTCGACGACTTCCCTGACGGAGGACCAGTCGGCGACGTCCACCTCGATCCATCTGACCCGGCCTCCGCCCTCACGGGTGCCGTTGACCGTGTCGGGCGCCGGTGGCAACAGGTCGAGATTGATCACATGGTCGCCGGAACGGGCGAAACGCTCAGCGGTGGCGAGCCCGATTCCGCTGGACGCGCCGGACACGATGATGGTGCGCATGGGTCGGTGATTCCTTATCCGCGGTACGGGCTCAGACGATGACGCGGTGGCTGTCGAGGGCGTAACCACTGAAATTGCGCCGTAGGTTGCGGCTGACGGTGAGCTTCTTCAGCCAGCGGTCCGTGCCGTCGTATCGCGCGCTGAACGGCCGGCGGCCGTGTACCGCACGGTAGTTGTCCACGATCAGGAGTGAGCCGGGGGCCACCACGATGTCCTGCTGCACACGGTGGAGCTCGGCCATGAGCCGGTCGAGCGCGGCCTCGGCCTCGGTGTCACCGGATCGGACACGCATGAAGGGTCGGTCGATTCGCAGGTAGGGATTGAGCCGGTCGCCGGACAGAACAGCGGTGAGCGGCGGCCGTTCCACCATCTCGTACAACTTCGCCAGTGCGGGATGACCGGGTGCGTCCTTTTCCAACTGACGGATGTGCTCGGTGTCCGGCAGGATATGGAAACGGCCCTCGGCGAGCACCGTGCGGTCGCGGTCGCTGAGCCGGGTGTGGCGGACGGACGCGACGATGGTCGGCACCCGGTCCGGATTGCGCAGCCCGAACAGCAGCAGGTAGTCGCAGCGGTTCGGGTGGAAGCCGTCCTCGGTGTGGAACTCCAGCAGGCTTTCGCTGCCGTAGCCGCTCTGCCGTTCCTCGTCGCCGCTGATCGGCAGGATGTTCTGGATGATTCGCCCCTCCTGCAGGGTCACCCAGCCGAACGGGTCGCCCAGCACCATCCCGCACAGCGCCAGCCATAGCTCCTGATCCCTGGCCGACTTGCCGTGGATGGCCTGGCGCCAGTGCTCCGGTGTGGGTCCCAGCAATACGTCGTCCACCCGGAAGCCGTGTACCAGACACGCGGCTGCGCGCTCGGTCCGGCGGAAGGAGAGGAGAAAGGAGCGCAGCCCGGCGGGCAACAGCTCCTCGGCCGCGTGGGCCTGGTCGAAGAAGTCCGGCAGGCTGGGCGCCCCGTAGACGTCCGCGAGGTCCGAGGCGATCTTGCGGAGAGCGGTGGCCTCTGCCGCGTCGAGACGGTATTCCAGGGGGGTGTCGACGCCGCCGTCAGGGTTCCGGCCGGGGCAGCCCTCGTTGGCCGAGTCCGGGTGGGGCGCGTCAACGGCGGGGTAGGGCTGTGTCATGTGACGGGTTCCTCACCAAGTCGTGACCGCGCAGGTCGTCCGTCGTTCGGATCTGTGCGGTTCACGCGCCGCTGCCGGACCGCGTGCTGGTGCCGCACTGGACCGGCCGAGCTGCTCGCACCACCTGCCCCCGGCCCGGGGCAGCCGCCGCAGAGTTCGCTCACTGAACTTCGGGTGTCCCCGGCGCGGCTCGGCGTAAGAAGCCGCCCATTGCGGGGAATCACGACGACACGTGGGGGCATCGGGCGGCTGGTGGAGACTGTGATGTTCGGGATGTGCATGGGGCTCCTGTGGGGGTGGGCCGCGGCACGCTGATGTCGCCGCGCCCCGCGTCCTCTCCACGATCGGCCTGGGTTCCGCCCTCCATCCAGGGGACATCAACCCGGGGGATGGCATCCCCTGGTTAAGCCCACCTGCGCGAGTTGAGGATGAGGGCGTGCAACTTCCCGAACTCGCCGCATTCCCGAAGTCCCGGCGGGTCCGCGTCCGGGCCGGTCGGATGGGCCTGCCCACCGGGCCCCGGCGGCGCATGCCCGGCCTGCGGCGCGAGAAGGTCGCCCAGGTGGCAGACCGCACCGGCCCGCCGGCTGCGGACGGCGCCGCCGCGCACGTCGGACGGCCCTGCTCGGACTGCCGGACCGGCTCATGCCGCAGCTCGCGGCGACGATGCCTGCCTGCACGTGAGGCCGTATGAGCAGCGCGACTCTCCCCTTCTGGCACCGCCGGAACACAGATGCTGTGGCCCGGCTGTTCTGCGTCCCACACGCCGGTGGCGGCGCCCTCGCCTATCGGGACTGGATTCCCGAGGGCGGCCGTGACCTCGATGTCCAGCCTGTCCAACTGCCCGGGCGGGAGGGGCAGGCGGGCGCGCCCCTGGTCGACACAATGACGACGCTGGTCAACGGGGTCCTGGGCCCTGCCGTCGCCGAGGCGTCCGACCGCCCCATCGTTCTGTTCGGGCACAGCATGGGCGCCGCCATCGCCGCGGAGATCACCGCCTGGCTGCTGCGGCACGGTCGGCGCGCCCCCGAACTGCTCGTCGTCTCCTCATACTCCGGAAGCGAGGACTCCCCTCTCCGCCACGGGGCCGATGTCACCGACG
Organism: Streptomyces sp. NA02950; assembly: GCF_013364155.1. Classification (NCBI taxonomy): domain Bacteria; kingdom Bacillati; phylum Actinomycetota; class Actinomycetes; order Kitasatosporales; family Streptomycetaceae; genus Streptomyces; species Streptomyces sp. NA02950. The sequence goes on from NZ_CP054916.1 coordinate 181,483, forward strand.
AGGAGTTGATCGAGAACGTGCTGCCCATGGGAGGCACGGATCCACGGGTGCTCCTCGAGAGCAGCATGCGGGCTTACTTCCTGGAGGTCATACGCAACGACCTGCGCCTGCTGCGTACCTACCGCAGGAGCTACCGTCGGCTGCCGGTCCCCATCCTGGCCGTCGGCGGCGACGCCGACGACGGCGTGTCGCCCGCGGATCTGGCCGCCTGGCGGGACCGGTCCTCGTCGTCCTTCCGGCTGTGCGTACGCTCCGGGGGCCACTTCCCCTCGCGCGAGCAGGCACGGCACCTCGTGGACCTGGTACGCGAAGACCTTTCCCACCGGGCGTTCGACACCGGGACCAAGGGTGGTCCGGTGCCTGACCTCCAACGCTGAGTCGCGCAGGGAGCCCGCCGCTCCCTTCCCACCATCCACGCCACGTTGCCCATCAGGGGCTCATCCCGTGCACACGGCGTCGTACCCACACAGTCGAAAGGTGAGACACCCCATGACGAACCCATTCGAGGATGCAGAAGGTGAGTTTCTGGTGCTGGTCAACTCCGAGGAACAGCACTCGATCTGGCCGGCTCAGCTGGAGGTCCCAGCGGGCTGGACGACCGTCTTCGGCGCGGCGGGGCAGGACGCCTGTGTCGCCTATGTGAATGAGCACTGGACCGACATACGTCCCTTGAGCCTGCGCGACGCATCCGTCTGACCGCTCCACCGCCCGCGGTCCCCCACTGACCGATCGCACGAGCGGCCCCTACTCCTCGTCCAAGAACCCACCCTCACTGGGAAGTTGTCGTGACTGCAGCCGGTACCCGTCTCCCCCTCATGTCTTCCCAGCTCGGTGTCTGGTTCGCCAGTCAGACCGGTGGGAACCGGGGCTATTGGATCGCTGAGTACTACGATATCGATGGTCCCGTCGAGGGAGAGGTGTTCGAGAAGGCCTGGTATCAGGCATTCGACGAGGTGGAGTCCGGGAGCATCCGCGTCACGGAGGAAAACGAGGGGCTCTACCAGACAACGGGTGCAGCCCCCAGGCCCGTCATCCAGTGGCTGGACCTCTCCGACGAGCCCTCCGCGGAGGCGGCGGCGCACCAGTTCATGTCGGCGGACCTGGACCGTGACGTGGACCTCACAACGGCACCACTGGTGTCCGTCGCACTCATCAAGGTGTCCGACAAGCGTTTCTTCTGGTACCAGAAGGTGCACCACATCGCGTTGGACGGCTACGGGGGCTCGCTGTTCGCCCAGCGAGTGGGACACCTCTACAACGCCCGGTTCCACGGCACGGAACCCGGCCCCTCCGGTTTCGGACGGCTGGCCTCACTGGTGGAGGCGGACCTCCGCTACCGCGACTCCGAGCAGTTCGCACTCGACCGCCTGTACTGGGCGGAGCGGCTCGCCCGCTGCGCTCCCGCACAGCCCCTCTCCGACCACTCCAGGCTGCCCGGCTCCCGTCATCAGCCTGACTCCCGTCGGACCCTCCGTGTCACGGCAGACATCACCCCCGAGCTGCGCGAACGGATCAGGACCACCGTCAGCCGTGCTTTCCCTGCGGTCATCGGGGCGCTCGTGGCGCTGTACATGCACAAGTCCGGCTCCGGACGTGACGTCGTCCTCGGACTCCCGGTGACGGCACGCGTGTACCAGGAAGCCCGCCGGACGCCATGCATGATGTCGAACATGCTCCCCATCCGGTTGTCCGTGGACGCCGACCTCACGTTTCCCCAGCTCGTACGCCGGACGTCGCAGCACATGCGGGAGGCGCTGCCCCACCAGCGCTACCCACTGGAGGCCATCCACCGCGATCTCGGTCTGCCCCCGGGAGGGGCGAGGGTCGTCGGCCCCAGCGTCAACGTGATGACTTTCGACGATGGCATGTTCGACCTCGGTGGGGCCGGCGTGACAGCGCACAACCTGGCCATCGGCCCGGTTGAGGACATGTCGGTCACCGTCTACGACCGACACGACGGACGTGGCATGCAGATCATGCTCGACGTCAACGCCGACAGCTACGACCTTGAGCAGGCCACCACTCACCTCGACCGTATGGTACGTCTGCTGGAACGCGTCCCCGACGATGCCGAGCGCCGCCTCGCCGAGATGGATCTGCTGACGGCGGAGGAGCGTGACCGGGTGGTGCATGGTTTCAACGACACCGCCCGTCAGGTGGTGCCGGGGGTGGTGCCGGGGTTGTTCCAGGCGCGGGTGGCTGCCGCTCCGCAGGCTGTGGCGGTGGTGTGCGGGGATACCGCTGTGAGTTACGCGGAGCTTGATGGGCGGGTGGGGCGGCTGGCGGGTTATCTGGCCGGTCAGGGGGTGGGGCCGGAGTCGGTGGTGGCAGTGGCGCTGGAGCGGTCGGTGGATCTGGTGGTCGCGCTGCTGGCGGTGCACCGGGCCGGAGGCGCCTACCTTCCGCTGGACCCGGACTACCCGCCGGGCCGGCTGGAGTACATGCTGCGCGACGCCCGCCCGGCCCTGGTGATCACCGTGGAGGGGCTGCGGCCGGTGCTGCCGGACACGCATTCCCTGCCGGTGGTCATCCTCGATGACCCGCACACGGTCGCGGACCTGGCGGGGTGTGAACCGGCCCGCGGGATCCCGGAATCCCTCACGCCCGCTCACCCGGCGTATGTGATGTACACCTCCGGATCGACCGGACAGCCCAAGGGCGTGATCATCCCGCATGAGGGCATCGTCAACCGACTGGCCTCGCTCCAGGGACAGTACGCACTCGGTTCTTCGGACCGGGTGCTCCATAAGACCCCGATCGGGTTCGACGCATCGGTTTCGGAGATCTTCTGGCCGCTGGCTCAGGGCGCGACGCTGGTGGTGGCGGCCCCGGGCGGACACCGGGATCCGGGCTATCTGGCCGAGCTGATACGGCGGGAGCGGATCACGGTGGCCGATTTCGTGCCGTCGATGCTGCAGGCGTTTCTCCGGGAGCCGGATGCCGCGGCGTGTACGGCGCTGCGGGCGGTGTTCTGTGGCGGTGAGGCGTTGTCGGCCGGGCTGCGGGATGAGCTCCAGGCCGTGCTGGATGTGCCGTTGCACAATGTGTACGGTCCCACCGAGGCGTCGGTCGATGTCACCGCCTGGCGCTGCACCAGGGACGACGGCAGTGCGGTGCCGATCGGTGCACCGGTGTGGAACACCCGGGCGTATGTTCTGGACGAGGCGTTGTGCCCGGTCCCGCCGGGGGTGCGGGGTGAGCTGTATCTGGCGGGTGTGCAGCTGGCGCGGGGCTATGTCAACCGTCCCGGACTGACCGCCGAGCGGTTTGTCGCCTGCCCCCTGGGCGCTCCGGGAGAGCGGATGTACCGCACCGGCGACCTGGCCCGCTGGCGGCCCGACGGCAGCCTGGAGTACCTGGGCCGCACCGACGACCAGATCAAACTACGCGGCTTCCGCATCGAACCCGGCGAGATCGAATCCGCTCTGGCCGCCCACCCCGACATCGCCGAGGCGGTGGTGGTCGTCCGCGAGGACCGTCCCGGCGACCGCCGACTCGTCGGCTACGCGGTACCCACCACCCCCCAACGGCCCGTGGACCCACAGCAACTGCGCCACTTCACCGGCCGGCACCTGCCCGACTACATGATCCCGGCGACAGTCGTCATCCTGGACGCACTGCCCCTGTCACCCAACGGGAAACTGGATCGCAGGGCGCTGCCGGTGCCGGAGTATGGCGTGGCTGTGGTGGGCAGGGCGCCTCGCACGATGCTGGAAGAGGTGTTGTGCGCGGTGATCGCGGAGGTCGTCGGTGTGCCGGACATCGGGATCGATGACAACTTCTTCGAGCTCGGACTGCAGTCGCTGATGGCGGTGACGGTGGTGGAGCGTCTGCGGGCGCGGGGGGTTGCTGTCGATGTGCGGGCGTTGTTCGCGACGCCGACGGTGGAGAGTCTGGCGCGGTCGGCGGTGGGCCGCGGTGAGGTGGTGGTGCCTGCCAACGGTATTCCGGCCGGGGCGGAGCGGATCACGCCGCAGATGCTGACGCTGGTGGACCTGGATCAGGCGGAGATCGACGGCATCGTGGCCAGGATTCCGGGCGGCGCGCCGAACATCGCGGATGTCTACCCCCTGGCGCCTTTGCAGGAGGGCCTGCTCTTCCACCACCTCCTCGAACCGGAGACCAGCGATGTCCATGTGTTGTCGGACCTCCTCATGCTGGAGGACCGGGAGCGTCTGAGGGCGTTCTTGCGTGCGCTGCAGTGTGTGGTGGACCGGCATGACATCCTGCGCACGGCGGTGCTGTGGGAGGGCCTGCCCGAGCCGGTGCAGGTCGTACAGCGCGAGGCCCGCATCCACACCGAACACCTGGACATCGATCCCGGTACCGCCTCCCCGCACGCCGGTGGGGATGACCCTGATCCCGGTACCGCCTCCCCGCACGCCGGTGAGGATGACCCTGATCCCGGTACCGCCTCCCCGCACGCCGGTGAGGATGACCCTGATCCCGGTACCGCCTCCCCGCACGCCGGTGGGGATGTCGCTGGGCTGACCCACGCCCTGCTCCGGGCGGGCGATACGCCACTGATGGTGGGCCGTGCGCCGCTGCTGCGTGTCCTGACCGCCGCGGTGCCCGGTACTCAGCGGCACCTGGCCCTGGTCCAGGTGCACCACCTTATCCATGATCACACCGCATCGGAGGTGTTGTTGGGGGAGGTGCGGGCGTTTTTGGAGGGGTGTGAGGCGGGGCTTGGGGTTCCGTTGCCGTTCCGGGACTTTGTGGCTCAGGCGCGGCTGCGTATCTCGCGTCGGGAGCACGAGGAGTTCTTCGCGGGGCTGCTGGCGGGGGTGGATGAGCCGACCGCGCCGTTCGGGCTGGTGGATGTGCATGGCGATGGGCGTCAGGTGCATGAGGCGGTACGGGTGGTCGATGCCGGTGTGGCCGGGCGGGTACGGCAGCAGGCGCGGCGGCTGGGGGTGAGTCCGGCGGCGTTGTTCCATCTGGTGTGGGCACGGGTGGTCGCGGTGGCCTCGGGCCGCCAGGATGTCGTCTTCGGCACGGTGCTGTTCGGGCGGATGCAGGCGGGGGCGGGTGCCGACCGGGTACCGGGCCCGTTCATCAACACGCTGCCGGCGCGTGTCCGTCTGGGCGCAGGGGGTGTCGCCGATGCGGTCCAGGGGCTGCAGCGGCAGCTTGCCGACCTGCTCGATCACGAGCACGCGCCGCTGAGCCTGGCCCAGCAGGCCACCGGTCGCCCCACCGGGGCCCCCTTGTTCACCTCACTCCTCAACTACCGCCATAACCCCTCCTCCAGCCAGGAACTCATCACCGGACTGGAGGGTATCGAGGTGGTGTTCAGCCGCGAGCGCTCGAACTATCCCCTGGCTTGCTCGGTGGATGACACCGGTGAGGGTTTCGAGCTGACCGTCGCCGCGGCCGCCCCGGTGGATCCCGGTGTCGTGGCCGGGTGGGTGCACAACGCGCTGGAGTCGTTGGCGTCCCTGCTGGAGACGGCTGCCGATGCCGGGCCGCAGCAGATCTTGCTGCTTGATGCGGGAGAGCGTGACCGGGTGGTGCATGGTTTCAACGACACCGCCCGTCAGGTGGTGCCGGGGGTGCTGCCGGGGTTGTTCCAGGCGCAGGTGGCTGCCGCTCCGCAGGCTGTGGCGGTGGTGTGCGGGGATACCGCTGTGAGTTACGCGGAGCTTGATGGGCGGGTGGGGCGGCTGGCGGGTTATCTGGCCGGTCAGGGGGTGGGGCCGGAGTCGGTGGTGGCAGTGGCGCTGGAGCGGTCGGTGGATCTGGTGGTCGCGCTGCTGGCGGTGCACCGGGCCGGAGGCGCCTACCTTCCGCTGGACCCGGACTACCCGCCGGGCCGGCTGGAGTACATGCTGCGCGACGCCCGCCCGGCCCTGGTGATCACCGTGGAGGGGCTGCGGCCGGTGCTGCCGGACACGCATTCCCTGCCGGTGGTCATCCTCGATGACCCGCGCACGGTCGCGGACCTGGCGGGGTGTGAACCGGCCCGCGGGATCCCGGAATCCCTCACGCCCGCTCACCCGGCGTATGTGATGTACACCTCCGGATCGACCGGACAGCCCAAGGGCGTGATCATCCCGCATGAGGGCATCGTCAACCGGCTGGCAGCCATCCAGGGACAGTACGCACTCGGTTCTTCGGACCGGGTGCTCCACAAAACCCCGATCGCCTTCGATGTATCGGTTTCGGAGATCTTCTGGCCGCTGGCTCAGGGCGCGACGCTGGTCATGGCGGCCCCCGGCGGACACCGGGATCCGGGCTATCTGGCCCAGCTGATGCAGCGGGAACACATCACGGTGGCCAACTTCGTGCCGTCGGTGCTGCAGGCGTTCCTCCGGGAGCCGGCCGCCCGGGCCTCCACCCATCTGAAGATCATGCTCTGCGGCGGCGAGGCGTTGCCGGCCGGGCTGCGGGATGACTTCCAGAGCGTGCTGGATGTGCCGTTGCTCAATCTCTACGGTCCCACCGAAGCATCGGTCGATGTCACCGCCTGGCGCTGCACCAGGGACGACGGCAGTGCGGTGCCCATCGGCGCACCGATGCCCAACACCCGGGCGTATGTCCTGGACGAGGCGTTGTGCCCGGTCCCGCCGGGGGTGCGGGGTGAGCTGTATCTGGCGGGTGTGCAGCTGGCGCGGGGCTATGTCAACCGTCCCGGACTGACCGCCGAGCGGTTTGTCGCCTGCCCCCTGGGCGCTCCGGGAGAGCGGATGTACCGCACCGGCGACCTGGCCCGCTGGCGGCCCGACGGCAGCCTGGAGTACCTGGGCCGCACCGACGACCAGATCAAACTACGCGGACTGCGTATCGAACCCGGGGAGATCGCAGCCACCTTCACCGCCCGCCCCGACATCGCCCAGGCGGTGGTGGTGGCCCGCGAGGACCGTCCCGGTGACGCAAGGCTGGTGGGCTATGTCGTGCCGGTGGCGGGCCGTACCGTCGATGTGACCGATGTGCGCCGGTACGCAGCCCGGACATTGCCGGACTACATGGTGCCCACCGCGGTAATGGTCCTGGACGCACTGCCCCTGTCACCCAACGGGAAACTGGATCGCAGAGCGCTGCCGGTGCCGGATCTCACCTCGGTGGCAGGACGCCGACCGCGTACTCCGCGCGAGGAGACCCTGTGCAAGCTGTTCGGAGAAGTGCTCGGGGTCGAGCACGTCGGCATCGACGACAACTTCTTCGAACTGGGCGGGCATTCCCTGCTGGCCACGCGAGTGGTCAGCCGCATTCGCTCCACTCTCGGCATCGATGTGTCGATCGGAACTCTGTTCGAGGCGCCGACCGTGGCCGAACTCGGTGAACACCTCTCCGACGCGGTGAACTCGGAGCGCCCCAAGCTGCGCCGCATGCAGCGGCCCCTGGACGACGACTGACCGCGGATGCCGTTGCTCGGATCTCCCAGCCGACGGAGGCCGCGACTGTGACGCCTATGGTTGCGAGTTCGCCGTGGATTGCCCGCGAGCGGTGCCGGTTGCCCGGGCGAGGAAGGGAACGACCTAGTAGGACTCCGTCAGGTCTTTGCGTCGGTTGTGTTCAGCTGCATGGTGGGTGTGTGGATGCACATGAAGTGAACCGTTCTCGGGCCACGTTGGCGTTATTCGTGGCGGAGGTGTTCGCCTCGGTACCGCGGAAGGACCAGCGGGCCATCCGTTACGCAGTCGGCATCCGCGGCGATATCACCGTCCAGCGCCACGAGGGTGGTCCCCGCCGTCCCCGCCTGGTCCGGCACCGGCCGCCGGCCGGCCGGTGCCCCGCTACCGACAGCCACCGGTGACGGTAGCGGAACTGGCCGCGGCCGCCGGACGGGAAGCCTTCAGCGAGGTGACCTGGCGGGAAGGCTCCCGCGGACCGATGACCTCCTGCTTCCTCACCATGCCTGTCCGGCCGGCCGGGGTACGCTCACGCCGGCCGGCCCAGGCAGCCGCGGAGGCCGAGCACGGCCAGTGGGACGGCGTCCTGCCCCAGGTGCGGCTGCTCGCCCAATGGCCCGACGGCGAGGACGAACCGACCCGCTTCTGGCTGTCGGACCTGCCCGAGGACACCGCCGTCGCCGACCTGGTCCGCCCGGCAAAGATCCGCCGGCGGATCGAACACGACTACCGCGAACTCAAGCACGGCCTCGGCCTGGACCACTTCGAAGGCCGCTCCTGGAACGGCCGGCACCACCACGCCACCCTGGTCACCGCCGCCCACGCCTTCCTCACCGAACAGCGCCTGTCCCCAAAAGCCGACACACCGGACTCACCCTCTACCAGACCCTCGACGCCCTCCAAGACCTCCTGAACTGCTGGACCGGCATCTGCGCCACCTGCCACCAACCTCTGCCCAGCAGGGCCACACCAAGATCAAGACAGACCTAACGGAGTCCTACTAGTGCCGCACCAGGCAAGGTTCGCCCCGTTGTGACGTGTCGCTCGGTTGCTGCGCCAGGCGGCACCGAGTTGTTGACGGGACTTCCTCAGGACTCGCCGAGCACCTCCTGATGGAGAGCGTGGATGCAAGCGAGCGCTATTGGCGGCTGAGGGTGCGTGTGATCCCGGCGGCGACGGTCGTGGCGAGAACCCAACCGACGGCGATCAGTAGGTAGGACAACCACTGATAAACGCCGGTGGGTGTGAAGGCATTCTGCTGACCGAAGTCGATGATCGGCAGCAGGAGGTCCAGGGTGTATATGGGGGCATTGAATCCTGGGCCTTTGCCGTGCTCGGCAGGGGGTGGATGGTGCATTCCATACGCGACTGAGCCCAGAAGGAGCAGGGCCAGGAGCCAGCCACCGGCACGGGTGGGGCGGAAGCCGTAGCCCACGGTCGCGTCCTGGAGATAACCCCATAGCTTGGCGTACCAGGGCAGAGTGACCCGGCGTCGACGCTGCTTGGCGAGTTGGACTGTGCGGGCGTCGGCGTCATCACCGAAGCGGCGGTAGGAGGCCGCGAGCTGCTCGTAGCTGTGAGGGACGAAGCCGTCCGCATCGCGCTGCAGCAAGGCGAGTCGGTCTGCGGCGGGAAGGCGCGGGGTAAGCGCCTCGTATGTCAGTCCCTCCAGGCGTACCGTGGCTGGCCAGACCTGTGGTGCAGCCTCGATGACCTTGAAGCTGGCGTAGTGCATGTTGACGTCGCCGGAAACTGGTTGTGCATCTCGCAGCGTCAGCTGGGTGGCTTCGCAGCTGCTGATGCCCATTGCGACGCCGCCTGGGTTGCTGAGCTTGGCTTCGATGAAGGAGATCCAGCCTGTGACCTTGGCGCCGGTAAGCCTGACCCGGCCTTCGGCAGTGAGGCCACCAGCGTTGAGGACGGTTCCGATGGTGAGCCGTGCGGCGTCGAGGGCATCGCCATTCGCGTTCTTGACCTGGGCATCTTCTAGATCGATAGCCCCTGCGATATGCGCCGTGCTGAGGCGGATCCCACCCAGTGTCACGAGGCCGGGTGCCCATACATCGGCACCGACAGAGGCGTGATCGAGTTGGAGGGCCCATCCGCCACCAGTCCCGAGGTGCGCGTGGTCCAGGAAGATCCCGCTGGATATCTCCGCGTTGCTCAGCTGGGCACTTCCCGCTATCCGGCAGTTCGTGAGCCGGAGTGCGCCATCGATGCGTAGGGACGTGGCCGCCAGAGAGGGAAGACAGGACCCGCTGAGGTCGAGTTGGCGGGTCTGCGTCCCGTCGAGTTCCAAGGAGTGCTGGAAGTGGCAGGAGGTCAGACAGATTGGGTGGTGTATCTCTGCGTGCTGGAGGTCGAGGACGCCGGTAATTCTCGCTCCGGCGACGCGCAGAGCGGGCGCTTCGCCGGGTTCGGATGAACTTCCCAGGAGGACGGCCCGGATGACCTCAGCCCGAACAGTCCGTTCCGCGCTCTGAATCGTCGCGGGGTCCTCATTTTCGTCTCGGCGGACGTCGATCGCTGCGCCACGAGGGACCGCCTGCCAGATGCGACGTTCCAGAGGCGTCAGGTCTGTGATGTCCATCCGCAGGACCTTATCCGTTGAGGCACTGCGATACGGGAGAAGATGGCGACCTGGTCTCACAAGCGGCCCCCAGGTTCAGCTCCTTTGCCCGGAGATGACGGCAAGAATGATCAGGTGGCTGAAACTCTAAAACTGACGATCATCGTTGACACCTGGGTCTCTGATCACTACGGAGATCCACATGCCGAAGTCCACTCCCACCGCCCCGCCGCTTGACCGTGAGGGCAAGCGGCGGCTGGCGGTGATACGCCATGTCGAAGAGGTCACCGGGAACGTCGCGATGTCCTGCCGGTACTTCGGGATCAGCCGGCAGGCGTACTACACGTGGTACCGCCGCTACCAGGCCGAGGGAGCGGAGGGGCTGCGCACCCGCTCCAAGGCGCCGAAGACGTCGCCGAACGCGACGCACGTCGAGGTGGTCGGGAAGATCATCTACCTGCGGCAGAACTACCACTTCGGCCCGGAGAAGATCGCGATGTACCTCAAGCGGTACCACGACGTCACCATCAGCAAGTCGGGCGTGTGGCGGATCCTGCACCGTCTGGACATGGGCCGCCTGCCGGCCTCGCAACGCTACAAGCGCCACGACAAGCGGTGGAAGCGGTACGAGAAGCAGCTGCCCGGCCACCGCGTGCAGATCGACGTGAAGTTCATCGAGCCCCTCGCCTCCGCAGCCCAGGGATGGCGCGGCGGCCGCAACAAGTACTACCAGTTCACGGCCATCGACGACTGCACTCGCCTGCGCATCCTGCGGATCTATCCCGCGCTGAACCAGAAGACGGCCATTCAGTTCCTCGACTACGTCATCCAGCGCCTGCCGTTCCAGGTCGAGGTGGTCCAGACCGACAACGGTGCCGAGTTCCAGACTGCCTTCCACTGGCACGTGCTCGACAAGGGCATCGCCCACACCTACATCAAGCCCCGCACACCACGTCTGAACGGCAAGGTCGAACGCTCCCACCGCATCGACGCCGAGGAGTTCTACCGGCTGCTCGACGGCGTCATCATCGACGACGCCGAGGTCTTCAACGACAAGCTGCGCGAGTGGGAGGACTACTACAACTACCATCGCCCCCACGGCGGCCTCAGCGGCCAAACCCCATACGAACGCCTCAAGCAGAAGACCGCGGCCCAGGCGTAATCGGTGATCGTCAGTGGCACACGTAGGGCCCGCCGCGTCGTCGGGTCAATCGCCGACCGGGGCCGGGGCACGGCCGGCGTGCCCGGGCTGCTGGGGGCTGTCGGTCCGAATCCGGGACGGCGGTCGGGAGGCCGCGCGGGTTCGAGGTCGGCCAGCGACCAACGGGCGGTGTACAGGCGACAGGACGACGTGCAGCCGCGTAGCGTCTTCGCTTCGTTTATACCCAGGCAAGGCGCGACGATCGCCGCGTCCACGGACCTCTCGAACGGGCCGGGGCCTCGTCGGCGGCCGTCGGCCACGGCCGTGTGCAGGCGGCTCTTGACCGTGCCTTCGGGAATGCCGACCAGCTGTGCGAGGGTGGGGTGGACGCGGCGAAGTGTCCGGCAGTGCCCGACGAAAAGGGCTCAGCGTGATCGGGATGTCTCCCGGCTGACATGCCCGGCCGGCTCGGCGCCGCCGTTCACCGCGGGTGGCTCGGGCAGCCAGTCGTGCGCCGGGTCGTACTCCAGCCATCGGTTCTGCGCTGCTTGCGCGCCGCATGCGGCGGTGAGGCGGTTCAGTCCCGGGTGCCCGTTGCCGGTGCGCCACAGCAGTGACCAGGCGTACAGCGGCGTGGGGTTGACCAGGGGGACGGAGCGCACCCCTGGGACCTCCGGCAGGGGGACGTCGGCGGGCAGCAGCGAGAATCGACGCGGGTCGCCGGCCACCTCTTCGAGGAAGTGGGTGAGCCCCAGGTTGACGCTCGTGGCAGTGTGCCGGATGTCGAATCCGTCGGCGAACTGGTGGAGGAAGTCGAGTCGGTCCAGCGCAGCTGGTGCCCAGAGCACGCTGCCGCTCAACTGCTCGGGTCTCAGGGTTGCTGCGGCTGCAAGTCGATGGTCCGCGCTCAGTACGGCGTCCACTGGTTCGAGGCGGACGAGGCGGTGTGCCAGCCCGGGGTGCAGCGGGGGGTGGACCCGGCCGAAGGCCGCGTCGACATCGCCGTGCAGGAGGGCCGCCGTCACCGATGGCAGATCGCGCCCGTGCCCCAGCACCAGCTCTCCGGCCCGGCCGGCGACCTGGGTCAGTGTCCGCATCGGCGCGTAGAGGTGTCCCCAGACGTCGACGCGCAGCGGACGGTCCTTGCCGATCGCCGCCGCGACCGCGGCGTCGGCGGTGGCGAGCGTCTGCCGGGCCGGCGGAAGGAAGCGCTCTCCAGTCTCGGTGAGGCGTACGCCGTTGCCGCCGCGCTGGAAAAGCTCGGTGCCGAGCAGAGATTCCAGCCGCGCGATTCTCTTGGACAGCGCCTGCTGGGAGATGGCGAGTGTCCCTGCCGCCCGCCCGAAATGCAGTTCCTCGGCGGCGCGCACGAAAGCACGCACCTGCCCCAGGTCGAGATCCATGTTCGCCACCATAGGTGACAACCAACGGTTGTCAGCCTCGTCCGTTCGTTGTTGGATCCCGGGGTGGCTGTGGAGGTTGCATCCTCAGCGTGCAAAGACTCATTCCCACAGGGGACGCGGCGCTTCCCGTCGCCTTCACGGAGGCACCGCAGCCCGTCCTGGAGCCCGGTGAGGCACTGGTCAAGGTCGAGGCGTTCGCGCTGAACCGGGGCGAGACGTTCCTCCTCGAACACCCCCGGCCGGAGCTGGTGCCCGGCAAGGACATCGCCGGGCTCGTCGTGCAGCCGGCAGCCGACGGCTCGGGCCCTGGCATCGGCACCCGCGTGGTCGGACATCCAGCGCAGGGCGGATGGGCCGAGTACACGGCCGTGCCCACTCACTCTCTCGCGGTGCTCCCGGACACCATCGACAGCGTACGGGCGGCAGCTCTGCCGCTGGCCGGGATCACCGCCCTGCGACTGTTGCGCACGGTCGGCTCTCTGGCCGGCAGGCGGGTGCTGCTGACGGGCGCCTCGGGCGGGGTCGGCCACTACGTCACCGAGCTGGCCGTCGGGGCCGGAGCCGAGGTGACCGCGATGACGGCCATGCCGGCGCGCGGCGAGCGGCTCGCTGAGCTTGGAGCGGAGGTGGTGCATGAAGTGACAGCGGCTCAAGGGCCTTTCGACGTCGTCCTGGAGTCCACGGGCGGGCCGGACCTCTCGGTCGCCCTGTCGAAGGTGCGTCCCGGCGGCATGCTCGTCTGGTTCGGCCAGGCGAGCCGCACCCCGGTGACCCTCGACTTCTTCCACCTGCTGAGCGGGCCCGAGCGCGTGACGATCCAGCACTTCCACTACGCCGGCGCCCCGTACGGCTCCGACCTCGCGACACTGGTGCGCCTCGTGGCACAGGGGCGGCTGCACCCGGAGATCGGCCGGGTCGCCGATTGGACGAAGACCGCCGACACACTGGTCGACCTGCGCGAGCGCCGGATCCGCGGCAAGGCCGTCCTGCTGACGCGAGGAACACGATGAACGCACTGAACGTCCCCGAGTACGCCGCCGCCCAGTGCACACGCGCCACCGGCGCGGGTGTCGACCCGCACGAATACCGGCGCGTCACCGACAGCCTCACCTCCGTCGCCGACTGGGGCTCGTCCTTCCAGCGCATCGGCCAGGCCTACCTGGAGCGTGCGGAGAAGGCGGGATCTTCCGTCTCGGCCGGGGAGCACCTGATGACGGCGGCCCGGTGGTTCCACCTCGCCACGCTCGCGCCGCACGCGGAGGCCCATCGCGCCGCCGCCGAGGCGGACCATGCCCTGAGCCGAGCACTCACCGTGCTGGAGGCCCGTGCGCGGCGCGTGAGCGGCGAGGGATTCACCGGCTGGCTGCGCGGCCCCTCCGACGCCCCCGGCACAGTCGTCATCGTCCCCGGCCTGGACTCGGCCAAGGAGGAGTTCCTCGATCTGGCGTCCGCGCTGCTGGCCAGGGGCCTGGCGGTGTTCGCGATGGACGGGCCCGGACAGGGCGTGCTCGCGGCCACGACAGCCCTCAGGCCGGACTACGAGCAGGTCGTGGGCCGGGTCGTCGACGCCCTCGGCGTCGGCCGCGTCGGGCTCGTCGGCCTCAGCCTGGGCGGCTATTTCGCGGCCCGGTCCGCGGCGCTGGAGCCACGCGTGGCAGCGATCGCCACCGTCAGCGGCCCCTTCCGTCTCGACTGGGCGGAACTGCCCCCGCCGGTGAAGGACATCATGGCCCGACGCGCTGGAGGGGCTGACGCCGCCCGCGACTTCGCCCGCCATGTTGACCTCACCGCCCTGGCACCGCGCATCTCAGCCCCACTACTGGTCGTGGACGGAGGCCAGGACGTCATACCCGGCGTGACAAACGGCGAGCCCCTGGCCCGTCTGGCACCGCACGGCACCTACCTCTCCGTTCCGCACGGCGATCACCTCCTCGGCAACGCCCGGGCCGACTGGCTGCCCCACCTCACCGACCACATCGCGCACACCCTGACGGGAGAACCAGCATGAACCGCTTCACGGGGAAGACCGTCCTCATCACCGGCGGCACCAGTGGCATGGGGATGGCGACCGCACGCCGCCTCATCACCGAAGGCGCTCGCGTCGTCGTCACCGGCCGCACCCGCCAACGAGTGGACGACGCGGTCCGGCACCTCGGCCCCAACGCCTCGGGGGTCGTCGCCGACGCGGCCGACCTCGCCGCGGTCGACGTGCTGATGGAGACGGTCCGCGACCGTCACGGCCGCCTCGACACCCTCTTCGCCAACGCGGGCACCGGCACGTTCCTGCCGTTCGAGAACATCACCGAGCCGGACTTCGACCACGGCGTCGACGTCAACTTCAAGGGGGTGTTCTTCACCGTCCAAAAGGCACTGCCGCTGCTCGCAGACGGAGGCTCGATCGTCATCAACGCATCGTGGACCCTCCACCGGGGCAACAGTGTCCTCACCCTGTACTCGGCGACCAAAGCCGCCGTGCACAACCTCGCCCGGACCCTCGCCGCCGCACTCGCCCCGCGCGGCATCCGCGTCAACTCCATCAGCCCCGGCTACATCGACACCCCGATGTACCCCTTTGCCGCACTGAGTGCGGCGGAGGCGAAGGCACTGACCGGCGGGATCGCCGCAGGCCGCTTCGGACGCCCGGAGGAGATCGCAGCCACCGTGGCATTCCTCGCCTCCTCCGACGCGTCCTACGTCAACGGCCAAGACCTCGTCATCGACGGCGGCCTGGTCGGCGCCGTACCCGACTGACGATCGCGCGTGACGGAGCAGATCCCCACCCACGCGCCGTAATGCAGTGAGGGCGCTTGCCGAATTGCCGCGGGCTCAGCCCGGTGAACGGGACATCCGACGAGCACATCGTGTCGAACGCCAATGCCTGCTCACCATGCGAAAGCAGGTAGCGTACATCCGTGATGACTGCCTCTGAGGTAGAACGGGTCGACGATGCCACACACATCCGCACCCGCGAGCTCGAGTTGTCGACTCATCCGACCGATTGCAGGGCAGCGTAGAGCTCGTAAGCGGATCCCGAATTGGCCCGCGTGACGTGCCTCCACTGGCGAGGCGTTTGCATTCCGTGTGGCGGGGCGAAAGACCTGCTCGACGGCGACCGGGACCGTCCGTCGCTCAGCGTCGGCAATGCCGGGTTGTATCGGGGCGCGAGGTCTCTGGATTCTGGCTCCAGTTGCCCCTGCCTGAGGGCAGCCTCGCAGGGCAGGAAATGGGGCGTCGGCGACCGCGTTCCCGCGGCTGCACCAGGGATTGCGCCGGGCCTTGCCGGAACATCGTGCGGAACTGGACGAGGTCGCCGCACCGGCCCGCCCGGTGCTGCCAGCCCGGATGCAGCCGCCGCGGATCGGCACACCCCACGCCGAAGTGCGGCTGCTGCCCCTGCCCTGCTGCGGTACCTTGAGCTGGTAGGCCAGAACCCGGACGGTGACCGGCTCATGCCGGGCAGGGCCGCTGCTTGCCCGGATCTGTGAGAGCCATGACCCGTCCCGGAACTGCTTGAGGACCGGCAGGACGCGGTTGGCGGGCACGCGCCACAGCAGATCGGCGCCGGTGGCGGTGAAGGCCTGCCACAACGGGACACCGAGGAACTCACGGTCGGCCAGGACGAGCTGGCCCGGGCCGAGTGACCGTGGCAGACAGCCGACCAGGGTGACACTTCCCCGGTGCGGCAGCCGGCGAGTTCCGCGTCCAGCACCGCATGGCTGCCCACCTCCACCAACGCAGCCATCCGCATCTGCGGGAACGCGCTCTTCCCCGGCCCGCGGCCATTGCCCGGACGTCCGAACGCGGCCTCGTTGGCTTCGCTGTCCGCGACGTCCCAGCAGGTCCCGTCCACCTCCAGCAGCCGCAAGCCCCGCCAGAACGCGCCGGGTGCCGCCTCGGTGGCCATCGGCTTGGCGGTCGTGGCGAACAGCACCCGCAGTGGCTCACAGCCCAGCCGCTGTCGGGCCCGGAACAGCGAGGACTTCGCCGGCACATGCCAGCCGCCCAGCAGCCCCTGGCGCCGCAATCCCTCCGCCAGGTGCCGCATCACTTCCAGATACGGAGCCGGAGAGAACAGCGCCGGCCCCAGCGCGAAGTACACCACCAGCCGCGCGGGAAGCAGCCGCTTGCGTTGCTCCGCGCACCCACAAGCCGCCACCACCCGATCCACCAACCCCGGTGGATACACCCAGGTCAACAGCCCCAGGCCCGACAACTCAGACACACGCGCAGACACCCGAATCACCCCCTGGGACCACTACCCAGGAACCCACGCCCAAGGCCTAAGAGCAGCTAACACAATGAGTGGACTTGGCGGTGGGTGATCAGGCAGCAGGCGAGCTTGAGGAACGCTTCGTGGATGTCGGCTCGGCGTTCCCAGCGGACGCGCAGTCGTTTGAAGCCGTGCAGCCAGGCGAACGTGCGCTCAACCACCCACCGGTAGATGCCCAGGCCACTGCCGTGCGGTGTGCCCCGTCGGGCGATGACTGGGATGATCCAGCGCGTGCGGACCTGGTCGCGGTAGACGTCGTGGTCGTAGCCTCGGTCGGCGAAGACCGACTGAGGCTTGCGGCGGGGCCGGCCGGGCCTGCCCCGGACGGGCGGGATGGCATCGAGCAGGGGCATGAGCTGGGTGACGTCGTTGCGGTTGCCGCCGGTGAGGATGGCCGCGAGCGGGGTGCCGTGCCCGTCGGTGATCAGGTGGTGTTTGGAGCCGGCTCGTCCCCGGTCGACCGGCGACGGGCCCGTCTGGAGCCCTCTTTTAACGCCCTGACCTGGCTGGAGTCCACCACCGCTGTCGACCAGTCCAGACGGGCGGCGGCGTTCAGCTCGGCCAGCAGCACCTCGTGCAGCTGCTGCCACACCCCGGCCTGGTTCCAGTCCCGCAGCCGTCGCCAGCACGTCATGCCCGACCCGAAACCGAGCTCCTGGGGAAGGTGTTCCCACTGGATGCCGGTGTGGAGCACGAACAGGATCCCGCACAGCACCTGCCGGTCCGGGACGGGTTTGCGGCCCGGGTGCCGGAACCGCCGTTCCTTCTTCGGCAGCAGCGGCTCGATCCGCTCCCACAAGTCGTCCGACACGATCCAAGGCGAAGTCCCCACGGCCGGACAACGCCCAACTGGCCGTCCAGGCACGGGCACCAGGACCGATCCACCTCATTGTGTTAGCGCCTCTAACACAACGGCATTGGGTCTAAGCGTGGTCCAAGCGGATCAAGAGAAAGGGGTCCGGCCAGTCCGGATTCGAACTCCTTCGCCGGCAGGTCCTCGTCGCGGACCAACCACCGTGACGCTCCGCGACAGGGCGGCGAGAAGCGGAGTATAGCCCGCACTTCATGGCCGTTCACAGAGCCAGTAAGAAACTTTCCAATGGACGGTGGAAATTTCATCAGAGCTTGCTTCACCCTACCCTGGAGGGGGGCAGGCTTGTACTCGCGGGCGGCGCATCGTCGCCCGCGACTTGGACGGGGGACTCCAGGCGGTGTCCGTGCGTACTCGTACGGCCCCTCACGACTACCGCGGTGTTCCCCGGGCATTCTCACAGAACGGGACACGCACCATGCGCATTCATCGGCGTAGCACCGCAATGCGAATCACGGGGGGCGTTGCATGGACATCGCGGTTTGCTTAACTAGTATCAATTACGTAGACAAAGTGGGGCTACTTGCCGCAGACAGCGCCGGACAGGTTCATCTCCTGGATGACAACCTCCAGCCGCAGTTGTCCTCACCGGCCGTACACGGCGGAGCCCCCATCCGCAGCATGCTGGCGACCGGCGAGTGGGTGGTGGGCAAGGACCGCCGGGGCCGCCTCACGAAGTGGTCCCTGGACACCCTGGACCTGGTCGGACGTCTCGACCTGCAAACGGTGTGCCACGGCACCTCCCCAACGGTTCCCGACGCGGTGGACGGCGCGGCCCTGACCGCGTGGAACGGGCGGATCCACACCACCGACCGTCGCGGACGCCTGGTCGTGGTGGACACCAAGACGTTCTCGGTCGAGGCGGTGCTTCCCTCGCCTGCCGGCGACAGTCCGAGCCGGCACCTGTGCACGGAGCACCCGAGTGTCCATACGATAGTGGACCGGCTCGGACGGGTCTTCCTGGGGTCTTTGGCCACCCCTGCGTTCCCCGTCGTCGCCACCGTCGAGTGCGGACGCATTCAGCAGATCCGCTACGACGCCCACCACGACCGGTTCTGGGCCGTGGAATGCGTCGGCGAGAAGCGGTCCGGGCTCCGCGGCGGGGTGGTCATCGTGACGCTCGACGGAGCCGTGGAGTGCGAGTTCCCGTTCTCCCGCTACGAGCTGACCTTCCTGAAGTTCTCACCCGACCACGCCACGGCGTACGCGGGAAGCCCCGAAGGCGTCATCCATGTCATCGACAACACCGATCCCACCCCGCAACTGGTCAGGACTATCGGCGGGTTCCCGAACCAGCTGACCGATCTCACCGTGGGGCGGGACGGCAGCCTCTTCGCACTCACCCTCTCCAACGAACTCGTCAAGATCGATCCCGATCTCGACTGCGTCCAGGCACGCGCGCCGATGCCGCGCCAGAGTGCCTGGGCCCTCACCCCGGCCCTGGACGAACCTGGACGGCTCTACTGCGGTACCGACGACGGCGTCGCGGTCCTGGAAGTACACCATGACCTCGTGGGCGGCCCCGCGCTGCTCCTGTCGGCACACCGCGTGAGCCGGTTTGGAGTCACCCGTCATCTGGCCGCGACACCCGGCGGCTATCTCGGAATCGGACAGAAGGATGTCGTCTTCTGCGCCGACGACGGCGGCAATCTGATCTGGCACAGGCCACTCGACGACACAGGTGCCGGAATCGCGGTCTCCGCCGACCACAAACGAGTACTCGTCGCCACCGGTGTCGGTGCCGTGGAGCTGGACGCGGGGACGGGGGAATCACTCGCCTGTCTCTCGCTCGACGGCGTGCCGCTCTCCGCCGCCGCCTACGGCCCGGCAGGAGAGCGGATCCTGGGCAATCGGGACGGGGTGGTGTGCGCCTTCGCGGCGAACGCAGCCGACGAACTGTGGTGGATCGACACCAAGACGCCTCCGGAACGGATCTGGTGCCAGGACGGCGCCGTCTACGTCTGCTGCCCCGATGGGTTGCTGGAGGTCCCCCCGGCCCAGGACACCGTCCCGCGGCGCTGGGGCGGGCAGCCCTGCGCCACCGTTGCCGCCGTCTCCGCAGGCGGACTCGTCCACCTCGCCTGCGACGAGGGGGATCTGCACACCTACGACTACGCGACCGGCGATCAGGTAGGCAAGGCCGTTGACCTGCCCGACGTGCCCCGCGCCATGACCGTGGAGCGCTCCGCGGACAACATGGTGCGTCTCATCATCGGCGGGCGGGGCGGCTACCTCTCCACCTACCGCGTGTCCTGGACCGGCGTCCCCGTACGGCTGAGGGAGACCTATCTCCCCCGCCGAGGCGGCAGGTGCTTCCGCCTCCAGTCCCACTAGCAGGCCCGGAAACGGGCGTTACACCATCGGCCGGAGGTGAATGAACCGCGCCATTCACCTCCGGCCGATGGCCGACACCGTCGGGCTCAGCGCCGCTTGCCGCCTCGCCGCGGTATCCGCAGCGTCCGGGTGTAGCAGCCGCGCCAATAGCCGAGCGGAAAGCGGTCGGGCCTCGCTTCCCCTGCCACGATCCGGCCCAGCACGACGATGTGGTCACCGGCCTCGACAAGCCCGTGGACCGCGCATTCGGCGTGCGCGACGCTGCTGCCGAGCAGGGGCGTCCCCGTCAGCTCGCTCAGGCACCATTCGACCTGGGCGAACTTGTCCGGAACCCGGCTGGCGAACAGGTCGGAGATGCCGTTGGACTCGGCGTCCAGGAAGTTGACGGCGAAGCTGCCGCGGTCGGTGATGGCGTCCAGCGTGCTGCTCGGAGTCTGCACGCAGGCCAGCAGCAGAGGCGGTTCCTGGGAGACACTGCACACGGCCGAGCAGGTCATGCCCATCGGGGTGTTGTCCGCGCGTGCCGTGGTGAGGATGCTCACGCCGCTCATCAGCGAGCCCATCAGCGTGCGGAACAGGGCGCCGTCGACCGAGGGGAGCGTGGCAGCATCCTGGCCGATGCGCGGCAGTGAGGCTTGCGGGGTCACAGTTCGCTCCGTTCTATGGCTGCCACCATGGCGGGGCGGTCCTTCTTTCCGTTGTCGGTGAACATCAGGGATGCCACGCGATGCATGGCGTCCACGACCATGTAGGCGGGCAGTCGCCCGGCGCACTGGCGCTTGAGGTCGAGCAGCGTCACCGCTGCGCCCGGAGCCGGTACGACCACGGCGTGCAGCCGCGCCGACAGGCCCGAGCCGACCACGACCACCGCCACATCGGCCACACCGGGCAGGGCGCTGACGGCGGCCTCGATCTCGCCCAGCTCGATCCGGTTGCCGCGTACCTTCACCATGTGGTCGCGACGCCCGACGTAGAGCAGGTTGCCGTCGGTGTCGAGCCGCCCGATGTCCCCGGTGCGGTAAGGGCCCCGCTGCGGTGGCCTGCCCCAGTAGCCGAGCATCACGGTGGGACCCCGCACCACGATCTCCCCCTCCCCTCCCGGAGGGTCCAACTCCACCGTGTCGCCGCAGGACGCCGTCCCGATGGGCAGCGAGCCCGTGCGGCCGAGATCGGACTCGTCGACCTCGTACCAGGTGCAGACGTTGGTCTCGGTGGGTCCGTACCAGTTGAGCAGACGCACGCCCGGCCAGGCCTTGCGCACCTGCGTGACCTGGCCGATGGGGAAGGGCTCCCCTGCGAAGACGCAGGCACGCAGCGCCGTGGGCGGATCGCCTTCCAGCAGGCCGCCCTCGCGCATCATCAGTGTCAGCGCCGAGGGCACCGAGTACCACACCGTGATCTCCCGCTCCCGCAGGAACCGCACCAGTTCCACGGGGGCGTAGGACAGCTCGGGCGGGATGAGGTGCACCGAGGCTCCTGCCCGGAAGGCCGCGTACAGGTCGAACACGGAGAGGTCGAAGTTGAACGGCGCATGGTTGGACAACCGGTCGGCGGAGGTCACGTGCAGCGCCCGCACGGCCCAGTCCACGAAGGCGAGCGCGTTGCGGTGGCTGAGGCAGACACCCTTGGGGTCGCCCGTGGAACCGGAAGTGTAGAGGATGTACGCGCAGTCGTCCGGGCGGTTGTCGTACGGGCCGGCGCGGGGCGGCTCCCCGACCTCCCCGACCTCGTCGAGCAGGTCGAGGAGACCGAGGGCGGGCACGCCCGGGATCCGCTGCAGCGTGTCCACCCCGGCCGCGAGCCCCGGGTCGACGGTGGTGATCGAGGCAGAGCAGTCAGCCGCGATACGGGCCACCCTGGCGGGCGGGTTGGAGGCGGCGACCGGTACGTAGACGGCACCGGTGCGCAGTGCGCCCTGCATCGCGGCGACGGCGTGCACGCTCTTGCCGGTCCAGATGACGACCCGGTCCCCCGCGCCCACGCCGTGCGCTCGCAGTGCGGAGGCGTACCGGTCGGCGAGCCGGTCCAGCTGTCCGTAGGTGAGCCTTCCGTCGGGTCCGGCCACGGCGAGCGCCCGCGGCGCGATGCGGGCCGAGTCGGTCACGAGCTGGTGAAGTCTCACAGGCCGAGCTCCTTTGCGATGACGAGCCGCTGAATGTCCGAGGTTCCGGAGAAGATCGTGGCGGGTATCGAGTCGCGCAGCACGGCCTCGACACCCCATTCGCGCAGATAGCCCCGCCCGCCGAAGACGGCGACCGCGTCCAGCGCGTTGGCGACCGCGGCCTGCGATACGGCCAGCTTGGACAGGGCGGTGCCGATCAGGGACGGTCTGCCCTGGTCCATCTGCCAGCAGGCGCTGTACAACAGCAGCCGGGCGCCCTCCAGCCGCAGCTTCATGTCCGCGACGCGGTTGGACACCGACTGGTGGTTGCCGATCGGCGCCCCGAACTGCCGCCGGGAGCGGGCGTATTCCACGGACTGTTCCATGACCCGGTCGAGCATGCCGACGTACCCGGCGAACAGGCAGGCGCGCTCCCAGCTCATCGAGTGCTGGAAGATCGCCCCGCCCTGGCCCGGCACCCCGAGCACCTGCTCCTTGGGGACGAAGCAGTCCTCGAACGTCACCGGTCCCGCCGGGACGGACTGCAGGCCCATCTTCTCTTGGGGTCCACCGACGTGCAGGCCCCCGGTCTCGCGCGCCACGACGAACCCGGTGATCCCCAGGTGGCCGAGGCTCGGGTCTGTGGTCGCGTAGGTGACGAAGACGTCGGCCTCCGGGCCGTTGCTGACGAAGCTCTTGGTGCCGTTGAGGACGAAGCCGCCGGGCGCCTCGGTGGCAATCGTGGCCAGCCGGGAGACGTCGGAGCCCGCCCCCTCCTCCGTCATGGCGTTGCCCGCCACCAGCTCGCCCGAGGCGATGCCGGGCAGGAAGCGCTTCTTGGCGGCCGCGCCGGCGAACCCCACAAGCGGCATGGCGCAGGCGAACAGGTGGGCGCTCGCGGCGAAGACGAGACCGGTGTCGGGGCAACCGCGGCCGAACGCCTCGACCCGGTGCGCGGTCTCGAGGGCGCCCAGGCCCCCGCCGCCGTACTCGGCCGGGACGCTCAGCCCGAGCAGGCCGAGTCCGCCGAGCACCAGCCAGTCCTTACGGCTGAACGAGCCATCGCGCACCGGTCCGGGAAACTCCTTCCGTACCGCTGCCAGCGTGGCCTCGTACGCCGCCTGCTGCTCGGCGCTCCAGTCGAAGTGCACAGTTCCTCCGTTGGTGTCGCGCTGGTGTCGGATTGATGTGGCGTGGGTGCCGCGGGCTACGGGGAGTCCTTGCGGCCGGCTTGCAGACCTTGCAGCGCCAGCACCTTGTGCTCGCGAAGCTCCTCCTCGGCCGTGCGCTCGACACGGTTCATGGCCATGCGCAGCAGGGGCGGGGCCATGACGGAGGTGAGCACCGCCACCAGGACGACGATGCTGTACATCTCCGTGCTGAGCAGGCCGAGTCTGACCCCGACCATCGCGATGATCACCTCGATCACGCCCCGGGCGTTCAACCCCGCGCCGAGCGCCAGGGCCTCCCACCGGTTCATCCGTCCGGTGAGTGCGCCGGCGAAGGCACCCATGAACTTGCCGACGACCGCGACCACCACGACCGCCAGCGCCCAGGCGGCGATCTGCGGATCGGCGAGCGCGGTGAGGTCCATCCGCAGCCCCGCCGTGGCGAAGAACAGCGGCGCCAGGAACCACAGCACCGTGGTGTTCAACGGCTCCAGCCGCGCCGCCTCGACGTCCTTGCACGTGCTGATGACGATGCCGCAGACGAACGCGCCGAGGACCGACTCCAGGCCCATCGCATGGGTGCCCGCCGACGACAGGACGATCAGGACGACGGCGGCGGCGACAGGGCGGCCGCGCTCCCCGGAGCGGTGCGCCGCGCGCATCACCGCGCGTACCACAACCCGGCCGATCGTGGCCGCGAAGAGGATGAGCAGCGCCAGATACCCGACGGAGAGCGCCACCCGGCCGGCCTCCACCCCCGTGGTGGCCATCGCGGCCACCACCGAGACCATGAGCCAGCCGAAGGCGTCGTCGATGCTCCCGGCCACCAGGATCATCTGGCCGACGTTCCGGTGGATGAGCTTCATGTCGATCAGCGTCCGGGCGATCACCGGGATCGCGCTCACGCACATCGCCACGCCGACGAAGAGGGCGAAGACGGTGGTGTCGGCGCCTGGTGAACGCAGCTCGACGGGCAGCAGGAAGCCCAGCCAGATGCCGAGCGCGAGTGGGACGAGGAGGCCGGCGCCGCTGACGGTCGCCGCTCTCCTGCCGTACCTCCGGACCATTTTCAGGTCCAGGTGCATCCCGGTGAACCCGACCAGGAGCAGGACGCCGATCTGGCCGATGGCGTCGAGCAGGTGCATCTGGGCGGCGTCGCGGGGGAAGAGCCAGCCGGACACGCCGGGGGCGATATTCGCGAGCAGTGAGGGGCCGAGAAGCACGCCTGCGGCGAGCTCCCCCACGATGGCCGGCATGCCCACGCGCTGGGCGAGCCGTCCCAGCGACAGCCCCAGCGCGAGCAGCAGCCCCACCTGGAGGAGTAAGAGCAGAAGGGTGTGCCCTGGTATGGGTTGCACCGGGGTGTCGGCCAGGTTCATCCGGCCACTCCTGCTGTCACACGTATCACGGTTTGACCGGCGGGACTCATGCCCGGCCGCTCCTCTCCCTGGTCGCGGAACGCACGGGGTGCTGGGGAGGGCGGGTGGTCACCGGGCGAGCCGGCGCGGCGGCGGGTGAGGAGGGCCCCGTCTGCCTGCGGCCGGTGACGTTGTCGCGCGTCAACAGCCGCTTGAAGTCCGCGGGCGCGAGCGTTTTGACCCACAGCAGCATTTGGATCCGGCGCCAGAAGGTGAACGTGTACACCCGGGCCTTCGGATCGCCGAAGCGGTAGAGCGGGGGGACGAACCGCTCCTTCCTGAGCCAGCCGAAGATGCCGCGTGCCGCGTCGGTCGCCCCGGCCTCGCCGGCGCGGACGGCGGCGAGTTTCGTGAAGAGGTAGCGCAGCCCACGCCTCAGGCCCTCCGGAGTGCGGAACCACAACGCGGAGTCGGCCTCCTCCACGGCCGCCCAGGACCTGCCGGGGCCGTCGCCGCACTCCATCCGAGCCCGCTTCAGCGACATGTCGGCGAGGATCTGCCACAGCAGCCAGACCCGCAGATAGGCGTTGAACAGCTGGAAGTGACGGCTTGCCGTGCGCAGGGCCAGCTGAAGGTCGTCGTTGTAGTCGATCAGACGTGCCTGGAACGCGGCGATACGGGAGAACTCCTCGGTCTCGCGCGCCGGGTTGGCAAGGACACGCAGCAGTCCGGCCGCGGCGGCGTGCACGATCTCCATGCCGACGGTCACATCCCTGGCCAGCACCTCCTCGGCGCGGACGGCCGCCCGGTCGATCGCGAGCCACCGTGGTCCCGAGGTCCGCACGGTCCGCCGCTGCCAGAGCGGTTCACTCACCCATGTGGTGGCGGTGACGGCGGTGGCGAACTGTGCGGCGATGCTCGGGTAGCGGGAGATCAGCGCCCGGAAGGCCGCGTCCGGGTCGTCCGGCAGGTCCCTGAACCGCTCGGGGCACACGCCGGCGGTGACGCTGCACAGCACGTTCGCCGAGGTGTCGTGGTTGCGGAAGTCGACGATCTGGATCCAGCCACCGTCGAAGACATGGTGAAAGGTGCCGTGCGACCACGGGGTTGTTCCGGGGTGGCGCCCGGGAGGGACCACCGTCTCGAACGGCCGCACCCCGCTGAAGTGCGCCGAGAGCAGGCGGGAGCGGACCGGCATGCGGCCGGAGCCCTCGTGTGCGGCAGCCGTGTGGGCGAGGAAGAGGGAGTCGGGACCGGACGCGTCGACCACGTACCGGGCGGCCACGGCCCTGCCCCCGGCGAGTGTGAGGGCGCCGCCCTCGGCGTCCATCCGGGCCCCGGTGAGCACCCGCCGGGACCCGTCGGTGTGCACGCCGTACCGCTCGGCGATCCTCCGGGCGTACTCGTCCACCTGGGGGCGGTACAGATGCCACTCGGTGTGCTCTCCGGGGACGTTGAACTGGACGGCCTTGCGCGGGTCGTGCTCGAGGCCCTCGTCGTGGTAGACGAAGCCCAGGCTCCGCTTGATGCCGCTGGTCCTGCGCACCTCCTCGGGCAGGTCGGTGAAGTGCGCGAACGTTGCGATCTCGGGCACGTTGAACCGCTCCGCCAGCAGCGTGAACACCTCGGAGGTGTACGGCACCGTCGTCTCACCCGTGGGTCCGGCGCGGTCGCCGGGCGTGTCGACCAGCACCACACGGGCGCCGTGCCGGGCGAGGATCGCGGCAAGGAGGCCGGCGGTGAGGTGGCTGCCCAGCACGGCAACGTCGTACTGGGGGGATGCCGCCTTCGGCCCGCGCGCCTGCGCGCGGTCCCGCGGGTGCGGGGGCTTGTCCGTCATCGCTGTCCTCCGTCATCGCTGAAGTCGTCGGAGTGGTGTAAGTGGTGGAGTGGCGCGGTCAGCTGTGCGCCACCGGTTCCGGCAGGTAGCCGGTGCGCGTCATCCAGCCGAGATAGGTGTCGAGCAGCCGCTCGTCCAGGGGCGGGCAGGTGATTCCCGTCCCCGTCAGGGCCGCCCTCGCGTTCTCGTCGTCGTAGTCGACCGCCTCCTCGCCACCGACTACGAACGCCTCCACGACGTCCATCACGGGGTGCAGTTCGTTCTCCCGTTCGCCGTAGGAGGCCCGCAGCGCCTCCCACCACTGGTCGACCGGTACGGTGCGGACCGGGTACCTGTGGGACAGCACCTCGGCGAGCGTGGCGAAGGGCAGGGTGCGGCGGTTGACCAGGTGGTAGTTGATGCCGAGCGGCTTGGCGCGGGTGGCGATCGCGACGAGGGCGGAGGCGACGTAGTCGATGGGCGTCATCTCGATGTCGAAGTCCAGCTCCGGGACCAGGCCGAGCTGGACACAGCCCTTGATGACCCGGGTGGTGAAGTGTGTGGTGAGCGCGGCGCCGGTGCGTGAGTCGCCGAGCACCCGGCCGGGGCGGTAGACGTCGATGGGGATACCGCGCTCCCGGCCCAGCTCGACCAGCTGCTCGGCTGCCCACTTGGTCTGCACATAGCCGGTGACCAGCTTCCCGGCTCCGGCGATGTCGCCGTCCTCGTGGATCACGCTCCGGCCTTCGGCCGGGACACCCCAGATGCCGTAGGTGGAGACGTGGTGCACGGGGGTGGGCCGGCCGCGGCAGGACAGGCGCAGGATCTCCTCGGTGCCGGTCAGGTTCGCCGCACGGAGCCGGTCGTAGGTGTGGCTGAAGTTGACCCACGCGCCGTTGTGGATGATGCCGTCGAGAAGGTCACCCAGCTCGTCGAAGGTCTTCTCGTCCAGGCCGAGCAGCGGCTTCTCCAGGTCGCCCGGTACGACGGTGATCCGTGACGCCGCGCCCCTCGGCCAGGTCAGATAGCGCTTGTGGTTCGCCCGGATCCGGCGCAGACCGTCCTTGGCGTCCGTGCAGCGCACCAGGCAGTGCACGGTCGCCCCGGTCCGGCGGAGCAGGGCGTGCAGCAGGTGCGCGCCGACGAAGCCGGTGGCGCCGGTGAGCAGCACATGGCGGGGCTCGTCCGGCACCTCGGCGTGACCGTCGGCCGGGCGGATCGACGGGTCGAGCGTGACATCGGTCCGGATCCATGCGGGGTCGGTGGGGTCGGCCTCCGGTACGGGGGTGCCGGACACGCCCGAGGTGCCGGTCTGCTCCGCGGAGACCCCGTGCGCACGGGTGAACTCGGTGTCCACGAGATCGGTCCACTCGGCGAGGGTGGTGCGCTCGAACAGCTGACTCGCCCTGATGGTCAGCCGCAGGTGCTGCTTGCAGCGGCGCACCACGTCCATCACCATCAGCGAGTCCAGGCCCAGGGCCAGGACATCGGCCTCGGTGTCGATGCTCTCCGCCTGGACACCGGCCACCTCGGCCACGGTGTCCCGCAGGAAACCGGTGAGCCGTTCCCGCCGCGACGGCTGCGCGGCATCCGCGAGCAGCAGCTCGACTAGCCTGCTCCGGCCGTCCAGGGCGTCCTGGTCGTCCGGCAGTGCGATGGTGCGCAGCATCGGCCGCTCGATCCTGGCTTCCATCACCGGCTTGTACGTCGGCCAGGAGACCGCGCAGACCACCTGGTGGGCACGGTCGGAACCGAGCAGCCCGCCGAGGAGGCTCAGACACTGCGGACCGGAGAGCGGGGAGAGCCCGGTGGCGGTGAGGAAGGCCATCACCTCGTCGTCGAAGAGGTTGGAGGCAAGCTCCCACGGTCCCCAGGCCACGGTGAGCGCGGGCAGGCCCAGAGCCCTGCGGTGGTGGGCGAGACCGTCGAGGAACGCGTTGCCGGCCGAGTAAGCGGCCAGATGCTGCGAGCCCCAGGTGGCCGCGATGGAGGAGAACCCGAGGAAGAAGTCCAGCTCGGCGGTGCGGGACAGCTGATGGACCAGCCATCCGCCCAGCACCTTCGGCCGCCACACCTTGCGGTAGGTCTCGGCGTCGGCGTCCCTGAGGTACTGGGGCAGCGAGACACCAGCGGCGTGCACGACACCACGCAGCGGCAACGGATCATTCTCCAGCCCCTGAAAGACCTTGATCATCGCGCCTTCGTCGGCGACGTCCGCCGTGACGACCGAGACCTCCGCGCCCAGCCGCTCCAGCTCCCGTACCGCCTCCACGCGCGTGCGCACGGACGGGGGCAGCTCCCGCGACCAAGCGGACCGGTCCGGGAGGGGTGTGCGGCCGAGCAGCACCAGGCGGCCGGCCCCCGCCCTGGCCAGCCGGCCTGCGAGCGCCAGGCCGATGGCGCCGAAGGCACCAGTGATCAGATAGCTGCCGTCCGGCCGGACCTGCGGGGTGCGCCGCAGCTCGCCCGCGTCCGGCTGCCGGGCGACGATGCGGCCGACGTACACGTCGCCGTCGCGCAGCCCCTGCTCGTCCTCCTCGTCCGTGCGGGCCAGCGCCGCGATGAGCCGGTCGGTGTCCTGGTCGCTCTCCCTCGGGTCCAGGTCGATCGAACCGCCCCACCGCTCCGGGTGTTCGAGCGCGATGACCCGGCCGAGGCCCCACAGGGTGTGCGCGGCGGCCGCCCGCACCTCGTCGTCCGCGCGGGCCGGCATCGCGCCCCGGGTGACCAAGGTGACCCGGGTCCGGTCGCAGTCGGTCCGCGAGACAAGCTCCTGCACGACCGAGACGGTCAGCAGATCGGCCCGTGCGGCGTACTCCTCCAGATCCCAGGCGTCGGTGTGGTCGAGCCGAGGCGCGTCCAGCCCCGTCAGCACCAGGATCCGGCCCGGTCGCGCCGCCTGTGCACGCCAGGCGGAGACCAACTCCTGCAGCGCCCCCGGGTCGGGCGCGGGGCCGTCGGCGGTCTCCCGCAGCGGCGGAGGCTCCACCACGGCGCGGGCGCCGCGCTCGCGCAGCTCGGCGGCGAGCCGGCCGGCGAAGCCGGAGCGGTCCGCGAGCAGCAGAAAGTCCTCGTCCGCCACCGGTTCCTGCGCGCTGGGGACGGCCAGGCGCTGCCATGTGGCGTCGTACAGCAGCTCACCGGGATCGCGCCATGGCGCGGGGGCGGCCGGGACGTGCCGGGCGCCGAGGACGTGCACCTCGTCGGCGCCGCCGATGCGGGAGCCGTCCTCGGCGTAGAAGTCGAGGGTGGCGACCGCCTCGCCGGTTCCGGCGGCCGGGTCGGCACCGCCGCCGACCCGCCGGGCGCGCACGTACCGGACCGCCCCGGGCGCGGCACAGGCCAGGCCGACCACCCTCAGCGCGACTCCGGGCTGCGCCGCGCCCTCCCGGCCGCCCGGGTCCGAGGCCAGCGAGGCCGCCGCCACGGCGGCGTCCACGACCTCGGCCCGGCTGCCCCTCCCGTCCAGGGCGAGCAGCACCCCGTCATCACCGTCGAGGGCCTGGCCGAGCGCGGCGGCCAGGCTCCCGGACAGCGCGTCTCGCGCGATCCGGAGCGTGCGGCCGTAGCGGGTGGCGTCAAGGCTGCCGGGAATTCCGGGGGGCTCGGACGATCCGTCCGCAGGGCGGACGGAGGCCCTGCGGCCAAGGACGCAGTGGGCGTGCAGCCGCCAGGGCGCACCGGCGGCCTCCTCCGTCGCGGAGAGGCTGCGGTACTCGCAGCGCGCCCGCCCGTCGTCCGCCGGGACGATCACGATCTGCACCGTACGGTCCCCGTCGAGCGGCACGGGCTCGGTGCCGGCCAGTTCCTCCACTCGGTGGAACCGGCCGCCCAGGTAGTCCTCGGCCGCGGCGAGCGCGGCATCCGCCAGCGCTCCCGATGTCAGGAACGGCCTGCCGTCCTTGTCCTTGCGGACGAGCGCTGTCCAGTGTTCGGCGTCCAGGTCGAGTTCGTAGGCCGGCACGGCGCCGCGCACCCGGCCGCGCATCCCCGGTATCCCGGGGACGGCGGCCAGGTCAGCGTGCCCAGCCGCTCCCGATGCGGCCACGGCGGGCCCGGCCTCCGTGAACCAGTAGGAGTCGCCCCGCCAGGGCGTGGTCGGCAACGGCACCCGGCGTACGGGCTCACCCCGGTGGAACGCGTCCCAGTCGACGCGCGCACCGTGCAGCCGCAGCCTGCCCGCCGCATGCAGCACCTGTCGCAGGTCGTCCGCTCCCCGGCGCAGGGTCGGTACGAAGGTGCCGTCCTCACCCAGGCAGCGCGCGCCCAGCGCCGAGAGGACCGGTGAAGGGCCGATCTCGCAGAAGGTACGGAAACCGTCGTCGTGCAGGGTGGCGAGCGCGTCCGCGAAGCGGACGGCGCCGAGCGCGTGGCGCACCCAGTACTCCGGGCCGATCTCGGCGTCCGTCCAGCGCCGGCCGGTGACGTCGGAGATGACCGGGATGCTGGGAGGGGCGTAGGAGAGCTCCGCCAGGGCCTCGCGGAAGCGGTCGACGATGGGCTCCATCAGCGGGGAGTGGAACGCGTGCGAGACGGTGAGCGCACGGGCCGCGATCCCCCGGCTCTCCAGCGCCGCCCGCACCACCGCCACCTCGAACTGCGCGCCGGAGATCACCACCTCCTCAGGGCCGTTGACCGCGCCGATCGCCACCTTCCCGGCGTAGGGCTCGATCGCCGCAGCCGCCGTGGCCTCGTCGCAGCGCAGCGCGACCATCACTCCGCCCGTGGGCAGCTCCGCCATCAGCCGGGCCCGTGCGGCGACGAGCTTCGCGGCGTCGGCGAGGCCGAACACACCCGCGAGGCACGCCGCGGTGATCTCCCCGACACTGTGCCCGGCGAGCGCGGCGGGGCGCAGACCCCAGGAGAGGAGCAGCTTTCCCAGCGCGTACTCCAGGGCGAACAGCGCGGGCTGGGCGCAGCCGGTGTCGTCGATCGCGCTGTCCTGTCCTTCGGGGGGCCAGATCACCTCACGGAGCGGCCGGTCGAGGCCCGGTTCGAGCGCCGCGGCCGCCTCCGCGAACGCCGCGGCGAACGCGGGCTCGGCGAGCAGTCCCCGGCCCATACCGGCGTACTGCGTGCCCTGTCCGCTGAACAGCCAGGCCGTCTTGCGGTACTTGTGCGGCGGGAGCGTGCCGGTGGCGAGCGCGGCCGTGGTACGGCCCGCGGCATACGCCTCCAGGATGTCCGCCAGCTCGTCCAGGGAGCAGACGGCGGCGGCGATTCCGGTGGTCTGCTGGGCGCGGCCGACATGCGTCGTGTAGCACAGGTCGGCGAGGGACAGGTCCGGTTCGCGGCGCAGGTGGCGTACGTAGTCCTCGGCGAGTTCGCGCAGTGCGGGCTCGGTGCGGGCCGAGGCGAGGAAGAGGCCGTGCGGGCGGCGGCCGTCCGACGGCTCGTCGGCGGCGGCGGAGGGCAGGGGCGGCGCCGACGCGATGACGGCGTGCGCGTTCGTACCGGTGACCCCGAAGCTGCTTACCCCGCCGATCCGGGCCCGCCCCCGGTCGGGCCAGGGCCGGCCGGTGCCGGTGACCTGGACCCTCAGCCGGTCCCAGTCCACGTTCGGGTTGGGCTCGCCGAAGTGGAGACTCGGGGGGATCTCCCCGTGCTGGATGGCGAGCACGGTCTTGATGAGGCCCGCGAGACCGGCGACGGGCTCCAGATGGCCGATGTTGGTCTTGACCGAACCGACCAGCAGCGCGTCCTGCTCCGGCCTTCCCCTGCCGAGGACGGCGTCGAGCGCGCGCAGCTCGATGGGGTCGCCGAGCGAGGTACCGGTGCCGTGCGCCTCGACGTAGTCCACCTCGTGCGGCTCGACCCCGGCCTGCGCGAGCGCGGCGGTGAGCATGTCCTGCTGCGCGGCGGGGTTCGGCACGGTCAGTCCGCTGGAGCGGCCGTCGTGGTTGACCGCGGTGCCGCGTACGACGGCGAGGATGTTGTCCCCGGATTCCAGCGCGTCGGCGAGCCGCCGCAGGACGACGACCGCGGCGCCCTCGCCGCGCGCGTACCCGTCCGCGTCGGCGGAGAACGTCTTGCACCGGCCGTCGGGTGAAAGCGCCTGGAACTTGCTCATCAGCACGAACCCGTACGGCGAGAGCAGCAGGTTCACCCCGCCCGCCAGCGCCATGTCGCACTGGCGCAGGCGCAGTGCCTGGCATGCCTGGTGCAGTGCGACGAGCGAGGACGAGCAGGCGGTGTCCAGAACCTGACTCGGCCCGCGCAGACCGAGCGTGTAGGAAATCCGCCCGGCGAGGAAGCTCGGTTCGCCGACGAGCTGGTAGGCGTCGACGTCCTCGATGGCGCCGACCTGCTGACGCATCCGTACGTAGTCGGTGGTGCTGATGCCGAAGAAGACACCGGTCCGGCTGCCGTCCAGGCTGTCGGGGGCGTACCCCGCGCGTTCCAGCGCTTCCCAGGCCACCTCCAGGGCGATCCGGTGCTGCGGGTCCATCCCGAGCGCCTCGCGCGGCGAGATGCCGAACACCTCGGGCTCGAACCGGTCCACGCGGTCCAGGAAGGCCCCCCGGGTGGTGTACGCCTTCCCCCGCGCGGCGCGGTCCTCGTCGTGGAAAGGCCTGGCGTCGGCACGTTCGAGGGGGAACTCCCCCGTGGCGTCCACGCCGTTGCGCAGCAGTTCCCAGAACGCCTCCGGGGAGCCGACGTTGCCGGGGAACCGGCATCCGACGCCGACGATGGCAACCGGCTCGTCGAGCCACGCGTCGCGGCTGGTGGACAGCTTCTCCTCCAGCTGCTCGATCGTGCGCAGCGCGGTAACGAGGTGCCGGCGGAGGTCAGGCTGTGTCGACTCAATGGTCATCGTCTTCGCCACCTACTTCAGCAGGGCCTGAGAGCTGGAGATCCGAGCCAACAGACGGTTCATGAGGTCGTCGTCGGACAGGTCGGCGAGGCCGTCGCCGGGCTCGTGTCCGGCCGGCGTGCCGGGCTCCGCCGGGGGTGTGGAGGCATCCGGTGCGGCGGGTGCCTCTCCGACCGCCGTGTCCAGCAGGTGCTGGGCGAGCGCACGCGAGGTGGGATGCTCGAAGGTGAGCGTGGGCTCAAGCTCGACACCGAGCTGCGGCCCCAGCTGGTCGGTGAGGGCCACGGCCATGACCGAGTCGAGGCCGAGTTCGAAGAACCCGAGGTCGGGCTCCACATCGGCCCCCGAGGACTCGCCGAGCGCGTCGGCGACGGCCGCGAGCACCGAGGTGAGCATCCGGTCGGCACGCAGCCCGGGCTCCAGCGCTCGAAGCTCGGCGACGAACGGCACGTCGTGCGGTGCGGCGGCCGGTGCGGCGGCCGGTGCGGCGGCCGCGGGTGCTGTGGGGCCGGTGCCGACCGGCGTGACCGGCACGGGAGATCCGGAAGGCCCGGGAAGTACGGAGGGTTCGGGCCGGCCGGGAAGCCCTGAGTGGTCGGAACCGTCAGAACGATCGGGGCGTGGCGCCCGGTCGGCGTTCGCTCCCGCGCCGATCCAGTGCCGGCGCCGCTGCCATGGGTATGCCGGCAGGGATACCACCGGCCGGGGGCCGCCCAGGAGTGCGGTCCAGTCCACGGCGCCTCCGTGCACATGGAGTTCGGCGGCCGCGTGCGCCAGGGCGTCCTGTTCGTCGTACGGGCCGTCGGAGGAGGCGGGGACCAGCCGCAGGGGGCCGGGTGCGGCATCGGTGGGCCGGGCGGGTGCGGCGAGTTCGGCGGCCGGGGCGTCGAGCCCGATGCCGAGCACGAGCCCGGCCCCCTCCGCGGCAACCGCGTCGACAAGTGCGGCACTCCACCCGGTGCGCGCCACGGCGGACGGAGGGGCCCAGTCGGCGAGGTTGCCGCCGGCCACGGAGTCCAAGTGGACTGCCGCGGACGGCACACCGTGCAGTCGTACGCCGTTCAGACCGCCGACCGCCCGCACGGAGTCCCGCAGGTCGAGCAGCCCCGCCGCGCAGGCGGCACCGATCTCGCCGGTCCCGCGCCCGGCCACGGCGGCCGGGCGCACCCCGTACGCCCGCCACATCGCCGTGAGGGCGAGATGCGCCGCGAACACGGCGACGGGGTCGCCGTGCCGGGCGGCACCGTCGTGCAGCGCCTGCCGGGCGGAGCGGCCGAGCAGTCGGTCCGTCTCGGTGTCCAGTGCGTCCAGCGCCGCGGCGACCGCCGGCTCGGCAGCGTCCCACCGCCGCCACGGCAAGTCCGCCGTCTCCTCGCCGTACACGGCCACGAGGCGGCGCACTTCCCGCGGTGGCGCGCTCCCCAGGTGCAGGCCCGCCGCGGCGCCGCCCGAGGCGTACGCGGCGAGCGCCGCGCGCAGGTCGGCGGCGTTGCGGCCGGTCACCACAAGCCGGTGCTCCAGGTGAGAGCGGCGGGCTCCCGCGGTGTGGCAGATGTCCGCCAGCTCGGCGGGACACGCAACCGTGAGCCGGGCGCGCATCCGGTCGGCGGCCGCCCTCAGCGCCGTCTCGCTACCGCCGGAGACCGCGAGCAGGTAGGGGCGGGGTCCTGGCCCCGTACCCGCCTCGGCGGGCCCCGGGCCGGCCTCGCCGAGGACGACGTGTGCGTTGGTGCCGGTGAAGCCGAACGCGCTGACGCCCGCGACCCGGGCCCGGCCCGGCTCCTTCGGCCAGGGGCGCGGGCGCGTGGTGACCCGGACCGGGAGCCGGTCCCAGTCCACCTCCCGGCTCGCCTCGCGCAGGTGCAGATGCCGGGGGATCTCGCCCCGGTCGAGGATGAGTACGGTCTTGATGAGGCCCGCGATCCCGGCGGCGGCCTCCAGATGGCCGATGTTCGTCTTCACCGAGCCGACCAGCAGGGGGGCGTCGGCCGGCCGCCCGGCGCCCAGGGCCCGGCCGAGCGCGGCGAGCTCGACTCCGTCGCCGAGCCGGGTGCCGGTGCCGTGGGCCTCGACGTAACCCACGTCCGCGGGGGTGAGACCGGCCCTCTCCAGGGCGTCGGCGATCACCTCCTGCTGCGCCTGGGCGCTGGGCACGGTGAGCCCGCCGCTGGCCCCGTTGTGGTTGACGGCGCTTCCGCGGAGGAGCGCGTAGACCCGGTCCCCGTCGGCCCGGGCGCGCGAGAGTGTTTTGAGCACCACGGCGCCTGCGCCCTCGCCACGCCCGTAGCCGTCGGCGTCCGAGGAGAACGTCTTGCACCGCCCGTCGGGCGACAGCGCCCCGGCCGCGGACATCGACAGGTAGACGGTGGGGGTGGTGATCACGTTGGAGCCGCCCGCGATGGCCAGTTGGGCCTCACCGAGCCGCAGCGCCTGGCAGGCCTGGTGGACGGCGGTGAGCGAGGAGGAACATGCCGTGTCGAGCGCCATGCTGGGGCCGTGTACGCCCAGGAAGTACGACAGCCGCCCCGCCGTTCCGGAGAACGAGTTCCCGGTGCCGTAGTACAGGTCGATGTCGGCGGGGTTGCTGGTGACCGTCTGCATGTAGTCGGTGGTGTTCAGCCCGACGTAGAGGCCGACCCGGGAACCGGGCAGCTCGGCGGTGCGGACACCGGCGTCCTCCAGTGCCTCCCACGCCACTTCGAGGAACAGCCGCTGCTGCGGGTCCATGCTGCGCGCCTCGCGGGCGGAGATCCGGAAGAAGGCGTTGTCGAAGCCGTCGACCTGGTCGAGGAACGAGCCCCGGCCGGTGACGATCGTGCCCGGGGTGACCGTGCCGCGGGCGATCAGCGCTCCGGCGTCGAACCGGTCGGCAGGGATGTCCGACGAGGCGTCAGTCCCTTGGCTCAGCAGCCGCCAGAACTCCTCAAGACCGTCGGCGCCCGGCATCCGGCACGCCATGCCCACGACCGCGATCGGCTCGGCGGCCGGCACCGGCCGCGGCTCGGCGGCGGGCGGTGCGGGGCGGCCCGCCCGCGCGGGCGGGCCCGGCGCCACCGGTACGGCCGGCGGGGCCGAGGGGGGCAGCTCGGACGGTTCGGGCGGTTTACCGGCGTCTGTCTCCCCCTGACCGGCCCGGTCCGCGACGAGGACCGCAATGTGGTCGGTGATCTGGTCGATCGTGGGGTGGTGGATACCGGCGCTGTCCCCCAGCTCGATGCCGAAGTGCCGCTCCAGGGCCTTCACGAAGTCGCTGAGCGAGAACGAGTCCATGCCCAGCTCGAAGAAGCCCCTGATTCTGGAGACGCGCCGGCCCGGGTCGTGCCCGAGCACCTGGGCGCAGGTCCGG
This sequence comes from Streptomyces sp. NA02950, assembly GCF_013364155.1. NCBI lineage: Bacteria > Bacillati > Actinomycetota > Actinomycetes > Kitasatosporales > Streptomycetaceae > Streptomyces > Streptomyces sp. NA02950. Next base: position 218,033 of record NZ_CP054916.1, read on the forward strand.
CCCACCACGGCGGCGATCTGCTCCCGGCGGCCGGCCGTCCCGGTGCCGTCTCCGGTGGCGCCGGGCGCCTGCGCCGACGCGGCGGGGGCCGGCGCGGCAGCACCGTCCCCGGGGCGGTTGGGTTCGGGGACCGCGGCGGGAGCCGAAGGGGTGACGGCCGCGGCGGTGCCCGCGGTCCCGTTGATCGTGGTGACGACCCGTCCGTCCGCGTCGAGGATGCGCACCTCGGCGGAGAGCCCTTCGGTTCCCGTGCGCACTCCACCCTGCCGGCCGCGCTCGACGCCGGGCAGCCAGTACGAGTCCCCGCCGAGCGGCAGCGGCGGCAGCGGGACGTGGCGGTGCCGGCCTCCGTTGACCCGTGTCCAGTCCGGCTCCACGCCGCGGACGTGAAGACCGCCCAGCGCCCGTCCCAGCGTGACGTCGGCGGGCTCGTCCCGGGAGAGTGAGGCCACCACGGGCCCGGTGCGCCCCCGGTGGGCCAGTGCCGAGCGCAGTGGCCGGTGGAGGACCGGGTGCGCGCCGATCTCGATGAAGGCGGCGTCGTGCTGCTCCAGCAGGCGGTCGATCGCGGGCCAGAAGCGGACGGTGTCCCGGACGTTGCGCCCCCAGTAGGCGGCGTCGGTAACGGGTACGTCCAGCAGCGGGTCGACGCTGGAGAGCATGGTGATCTCCGGCGGGCGCACGGCCAGGCCGCCGAGCAGCCGTTCCAGCTCGTCGCCGTGCCGACGCACGGCCCGTGAGTGGAACGCGTAGTCCACGGGAAGTGGCAGGCAGCGGGCCCTGCTGGCCTTCAGCTGGGCGGTGGCCCGCTCCACGGCCTCGGCGGCTCCGGCGATGACGACGGAGGCTGGGCCGTTCACGACCGCGACGCAGACCTCGTCGCCGTACGGTTCGAGCATCGGCGCGACCTCGTCGGCAGGCAGCTCGACGGCGACCATCCGGCCGGAGCCGCCGGCCTCCCGCATGAGACGGCCACGGTGCACGATCAGGCCGGCCGCGTCGGCAAGGGTCAGCGTTCCGGCGACGACGGCGGCCGCGACCTCACCCATACTGTGGCCCACGACCACGTCGGGCGCGAGCCCCCATGACGCCCACAGTCGGGACAGGCCCAACTGGACCGCGAAAACGGCGGGTTGGGCGATATCCGTGTCCTCAAGCCGGCTGTCCTCGGTGCGGCGCAGCTCGTCCAGCAGCGACCAGCCCCCGTACCGCGCGAAGTGCGCGTCGCATTCGTCCAGTGTCTCGGTGAGCACCGGCTGCGCGCCGTAGAGGTCCATCGCCATACCGGGCCACTGCGAGCCCTGGCCGGAGAACACATGGACGGTCGGCCGTGCGGACCAGTCCATGACGTCGCCGGCGATGACGGAGGGGGAGGTACGGTCCGCGAGGTACTCGTCCAGCCGGTCGGCCAGCTCCGGTCCGGTCCGGCCCACCACCGCGAGCCGGTACTCGTGGTGGGTGCGGCGGGCCGTGGCCGTGTGCAACAGGTCGGACAGCGGCGCACCGTCGTCCCGCCGGATGCGGTCCCGGTAGGCGGCGGCCTGGGCGCGCAGGGCGGTGAGGGTGTGGCCGGACACGGTCAGCACCGGCCTGTGCCCGTCGGTTCCGGCCGGCTGCCCCTTCCCGCTCGTGCGCTCATCGCCGGGCACCCCGGCGGGCACGTCGAGCGGCTCGGGCGGCGGCCCGAGCAGGACATGGGCGTTGGTACCCGAGAGCCCGAACGCGTTCACCCCGACGAGCGGCCGCCGGCCGCTGGGGCGAAGCGCGGTGGGCCGCGTGGGCACAGCGAGGCCGGAGGGCTGCCAGTCGATCTGCGGGGTGGGCCGCTCCAGGTTGATCTGCGGTGGGGTGGTGCCCTTGCGGGCCACGAGAACAGCCTTCAGGAGTCCGGCGATTCCGGCGGCGGAGTCCATGTGCCCGAAGTTCGCCTTGTGCGAGCCCACGTACAGCGGGCGGTCGGCGGGGCGTCCGGCGCCGAGGACCGCGGACAGCGCGGACAGTTCGAGCGGGTCGCCGAGCGGAGTACCGGTGCCGTGGGCCTCGACGAAATCCACGTCCGAAGGAGAGCGGCCGGCGTCGCGCAGAGCCGTACGGAGCAGGTCCTGTTGCGCCACCGCGTTGGGCGCCGTGAGCCCCGCGCTGCGTCCGTCGTGGTTGGCGGCGCTGCCGTGCACGACCGCCCAGATGCGATCACCGTCGGCGACCGCGTCCCGGTAGCGCTTGAGGACGACGACACCGCAGCCCTCGCTGCGGATTACACCGTCGGCCTCGGCGTCGAACGGCCGGCAGACCCCGCTCGGGGAGAGCGCCCACACCTTGCTCATGAAGATGCTCAGCTCCGGTGTGAGCATCAGGTTGACCCCGCCGGCGAGCGCGGCGTCGCACTCCCGCGCACGCAGCGCCTTCACGGCGAGGTGCACCGCGATCAGCGAGGAGGAGCAGGCGGTGTTCAGCATCAGGCAGGGACCGTGCAGGCCGAAGGTGTAGGCGATCCGCCCGGCGCCGAAGCTGAACTCCTTGCCGCTCGCGTAGTACGGGTTGATCCGCTCGGCACCGGCGGTCTTGGCGTGCAGGACCGTGTAGTCCGCGGCGAGGATGCCCATGTAGACGCCGGTGCGGCTGCCCGCCCACTGGCCGCGTGGGACACCGGAGTCCTCCATCGCGGCCCACGATGCCTCGAGCAGCAGCCGCTGCTGGGGGTCGACCTCGTGGGCCTCGCGCGGGGAGATCCCGAAGAAGTCGGCGTCGAAGCGGTCGATGTCCTCCAGGAAGGAGCCGCGGGGGCAGTAGCTGGTGCCCGGGCGCTCCGGGCTCGGATCGTGGAAGCGGTCGCCCCAGCGATCCGCCGGGACACCCGTCACCGTGGATCGGCCCGAGGCCAGCAGGTCCCAGTAGGCGTCGAGGTCCGCCACTGCTCCTGGAAAGCGGCACCCCACTCCGACGATTGCGATATCGGCCTCGGTATCCCCCTGCACCGGTGACCACCCTCCCGAAAAGACCAGCTCAACAGCGCCTTCAGTCGGCTACGGAATTCATTCATCAGTGAATGAATTCTATGTATGATGAGTTTTCTGTCAAGGGAGGGAGGGCCCATGCCACGACCCACAGCACAGGTGTGGCTGGTGGATGTGGACGACGAGGAGGCCACCACACGGGCCCGGGCGCTGCTGCCCGCGGCCGAGGTCGACCGACTGTCAACCGTGCTGCCCCGGCACCGGGGGCAGCGCATGGGAGCGCAGGCCGCGCTGCGCGCTCTGGTAGCCGACGCGATCGGCTCGACGCCGCTGCTGGTCCGCCTGGAGCGGGGGCCGGGCGGCAAACCGCGTGTCGCGGGCGGCTCGGGCCCGCATGTCAACCTCGCGCACTCCGGGAGGTTCGCGGCCGTGGCCCTGACCGCCGCGGGACCGGTCGGCGTGGACGTGGAGCAGCCGCGCGGGGTCTCGTCGGGCCTCGCAGATCTGGCCCGCACGGCGATGTCCGACCGCGAATACGGCCGGTGGCGCCGGCTCACGGGACCGGCGGCGCAGGAGGCGCTGTTCCGGAGCTGGACCCACAAGGAGGCGGTACTCAAGGCGCTTGGCGTGGGTCTGTGCGGCGATCTGCGTGCTGTCTCCACCCGGCCGGGAGGGAACGGCGAAACGGTACTTGAGACGGTGCCCGAGGGCGGATGCCCGCCCGCGCAGTGGACGCTGCACGACCTGTTCGACGCCTGGCGCCTTCCCGCCGCGGTGGCGGTCGCCGCCCCGGAGGTGGAGGTCGTGGTCCACCGCAGGCGGCTCGCCGACCTGCTGCCCGCCCGGCGCCCGCCCGCGCATCCGGCCGGCCCGTCCGTGGCACACCCGCCCCCTCTCGCCCGAAAGGAACGAGTCCGGTGACCAGCCCTCACGTCGGCGCGGCGCACGCCGCACAGGAACCGTCCGCCGCATCACCGCGGCAGCCCACGGCCCGGCTCTTCGTCCTGCCCCACGCGGGTGGCAGCGCGGGCTACTACCGCGGCTGGTCGCGATGGCTCCCGGGCACCGTCGAACTGGTCCCACTGGACCTGCCGGGACACTTCACCAGGATGCGCGAGCCGCTGCTCACCGAGTGGCCGCACCTGGCCGACGACCTCGCGGACCAGGTGGGGGCCCGGACGACCGGCCCATACGTCCTCGCCGGGCACAGTCTCGGAGCGCTGCTGGCGTACGAGGTCGCCCGGATACAGGAGGCCCGCGGCACCCCGCCCCGCCTCCTGGCCGTCTCCGGCCGCAACGGGCCGGCGGCCGGGCTCTCCCACCGGCCCATCCACCAACTGTCCGACTCCCGCTTCCTGGAGGCGCTGGAACGCCTGGGCGGCACACCGGGACCGGTGCTGGGAGAGCGGGACCTGATGCGGTTGTACCTCCCGCTGCTACGAGCCGACCTGCGTCTGGCCGAGACGTACACCAGGACGCCGGGGCCACCGCTGTCCACCCCGGTCGCGGCGTTCGGGGGGCGGCGCGACCGGCTCACGGACACCGCCGGACTGGTCGCCTGGAGCCGGGAGACAACGGGCACCTTCGACCTCACGGTCGTGGAGGGCGGCCATTTCTTCCATGACGGGCCATCCTTCACCGAGGCGGTGCGCGCCCGTCTGCACCGGCTCGGTCTGGGCGACGAGCGGCAGGTCACAGCGGCAAACGGCATCCTGACGGAGACGGGTCCCCGGTCAGGCCTTGAACTCGATTATTCACCGCCTGTAGAGTTCATCAGCGAAAGAATTAGTCTGACGGCTCCGGACGCCGCCATCGCATCGGGTACCCGATGAAGGGGACCGCACCTGTTGCCCGGCACCGGAGCGCAGTCCGACGAGCGCCTGCTGGACACGCACGCCGACCGGACCGCGAACCCGGTCCCGACAGCCGTGGCGGCACGACGAGGAGTTCCGGCATTCCGGCATTCCGGCATCTCGAGCACCAGGAAACCGCCCGCCCGAACACGTACTCGTCGCGGTACGCAACGGCACGTCGGAAACCCTGCGAAGACGGAGGAGCAGCAATGGCTGACAAGGGCGACGGAGACCACCTCTACGATGTCGCGATCGTCGGTTCCGGGGTGGCCGGGTCCATCCTCGCCGCATGTCTGGCGCGCAACGGCGCGGATGTGGTGCTGATCGACGCGGACACTCACCCGAAGTTCACGATCGGCGAGTCCACGATTCCGTTCACCTCGATGATGATGCGCCTTGTCGCCGAGCGCTACGGGGTGCCCGAGATCAAGCATCTCTCCACCTTCGAAGGCGTCTACGCCAACATCACGACGCAGTGCGGGGTCAAGCGCAACTTCGGGTTCCTTTACCACCGCGAAGGCAAAAGGCAGCTCCCCGGCGAACGCACCCACTTCCAGATCCCCAAGGTCCTCAATACCGAGAACCACTACTTCCGCCAGGACATCGATTCCTGGATGCTGACCGTCGCGGTCAAGTACGGCACGCACGTCAGGCAGCAGCAGCCGGTGGTGGACGTGGACCTCGGCAGCGACGAGGTGACGCTGAAGCTGGCGACCGGGGCGTCGGTGCGCGCGAAGTTCATCGTGGACGCCAGCGGCTACCGGTCGGTGCTGGCCAGGAAGCTCAGCCTGCGGGAGGAGCCGACCCGGTTCAAGCACCACTCGCGTACCCTGTTCAACCACTTCACCGGGGTACGCCCGTTCGACGATGTCGGGCTCCCGGACAGCGGCTTCCCGACCAAGTGGCACGAGGGGACCCTCCACCACCTGTTCCGCGGCGGCTGGATGTGGATCATCCCCTTCGACAACCACCCACGGGCGACCAACCCGCTGTGCAGCGTCGGCATCCAGCTGGATCCCCGCCTCCACCCGGAGCCCGACTGCTCCGCCGAGGAGGAGTTCCGCCGCTTTCTCGCCCGGTTCCCCGACGTCGCTGCCCAGTTCACGGGCGCAAGGCCGGTCCGCAGCTGGGTGCGCACCGGACGGCTCCAGTACTCGCCCCGCCAGACCGTCGGCCACCGCTGGTGCCTGACCTCGCACGCCGCGGGCTTCATCGACCCGCTGTTCTCCCGCGGTATGTCCAACACCATGGAGACGGTCCACGCGCTGACCCACCGCCTCCTGGACGCCATCCGCGACAACGATTTCTCCGTCGAGCGCTTCGCGCACATGCAGGAGCTGGAGCAGGGCCTGCTGGACTTCAACGACGACCTGTGCGCCAACGCCTACACCTCCTTCGGCGACTGGCGCCTGTGGAACGCCTGGTTCAGGATCTGGGCGCTGGGCCAGATCATGGCGACCTTCGAGGTCAACCGGACCTACGCGCGGTTCCTCGCCACCCGTGACACCGCTGCGCTCGAACCGCTGGAGCACGCCTGGTGGCGGGGCAAGGCCATCCCCGAGGAGTCGCCGTACGCGCCGGTACTCGAACTGCTCCGCGAGGTGAGCGAGGCCTGCCAGGCCGTCCAGCGTAAAGAGCTGGACGCGGGAGCGGCGGCGAACGCCATCCACGAACGCCTCCGGAAGGCCGACTTCATTCCCCCCGCGTTCGGCCTTGCGGACCCGGACCGGCAGTGCATCGACGCGAGCGTCCTCGGAATTCTCAACACCCTCCGGTGGGCGAAGAGGAAGGCACCGCCGGAGATCGGAAAGCTCACCCACGAAGGTCTCACGCTCTTCATGAAAAAGCGCGTCGGAAAGGGCGAGTTCGAGATCTCGGAAGAGTTCAAGCACCTCGTAGCCGGATGGCCGATGGTCGGCCGTTCACTGCGGGTTCCCGCACCGACCAAGTACTAGGCCGACTACCGCACTCGGGGAGCCAGAGCGTGGGCACAGACAGGTTGGAAACAGGCAAAGCAGAGAAGACAGTCTATGACGTCGCGGTCCTGGGATCGGGATTCGCCGGCTCCATGCTCGGAGCCATTCTGGCGCGGGGCGGGGCCAAGGTGCTCCTGCTGGACGCCAAGTCCCATCCCAAGTTCGCCATCGGCGAGTCCACCATACCCAACATGCTGGTGACGCTGCGCACCATGGCACTGAGATACGACGTGCCGGAGCTGATGACGCTGTCGACGTTCACCGGATGTCAGAAGATCATCTCCGCGGCACACGGTCAGAAGATCCACTTCGGCTTTATGAACCACCAGGACGGCCAGCCCCAGGATCCCCGGCAGCTCACGATGTTCAACTTTCCCAAGCTGCTGCTCCACCCGGCCGCGCACATGCTGCGCCAGGACACGGACGCGTACCTCTACAACGTCGCCGTCAAGTACGGCTGCACCACGCGGACCGGGTTCCATGCGGACGACATCGACTTCGACGACTCGGGGGTGACCATCAGCTCCGAGCGGGGCGAGCAGTTCCGGGCCCGCTACGTGGTCGACGCCAGCGGCTACCGCTCCCCGCTCGCCGCGAAGTTCGGACTGCGGGAGGACCCGTGCCGCTTCAAGCACCACTCACGCGCGATCTGGAACCATATGCTGGGCGTCCCCAGGACCGATGACGCGATCCGGCACGCCAAGGCGGACACTCCCCCGGTGCCCTGGTACGACGGCACGGTCCACCACCTGTTCGATCACGGCTGGTTCTGGGTCATCGCGTTCGACAACCACCCCTCCTCGCGGAACCCGCTGTGCAGCGTCGGCCTCACCCTCGATCACCGGCGGTACCCGAAGACGCCCGGTGTCATGCCCGAGGAGGACTTCTGGCGGCATGTTCACCGCTTCCCCGACGTGGCCAGGCAGTTCGCAGGGTCCAGGCCCGTGCGGGAGTGGGTGGCCACCGACCGTCTGCAGTACTCCTCCTCGCGCACCGTGGGCGACCGCTGGGTGCTGCTCGCGCACGCGGCGGCGTTCATCGACCCGCTGTTCTCCCGAGGGCTGCACAACACATGCGAGGCGGTGAACGTCCTCGCCTGGCGCATCCTGCGCGCAGTCAGGGACGGCGACTTCTCGGCGGAGCGCTTCGCCGATGTCGACAGCCGGCAGCAGGCGCTGTTCGACGGAAACGACAAGCTCGTGAACGCGGCCTACCAGTCGTTCTCCAGCCATGAGCTGTGGTCGGCGGTGTTCCGCATCTGGGCCTGGGGTTCCAATGCCGGAACGTTCCGTTCCCTGGAAGCCTTTCGGCGCTGGCGCAAGGACGGCGACGACGCCCACCTGATGGACCTGGAGAACGTCGAGAACCCGGGCCTTCACTGGTCCGACCACGAGGGCTACTCCGAGCTGTTCAACCACATGGTGGAGCAGTGCGACGCGTACGAGGCCGGCAAGGTGACCGGGCAGGAGGCGGCCGACGCGCTCTACGACCACCTCGAACGCGCCCCATTCGTACCCCGGCACTGGGGCTGGACCGAGCGCGACCTGCGGTTCATCAACCCCACGCTCGGCAGGGTCTCCAAGACCATGTGGTGGGCCGCCACCAAGGCACCCGATGACGTGCGCAGGCTGATGCTCGGGTTCCTGCGGGAGAGCAGCAGGGAGCTCGTCAGGGGGCGCCGCGTCCTGTGAACCGGCCGCCATCCTTCGTCACCGAAACCCCCGGCACCGCTCAGGCCCGACGGTCGTGCCGCCAGAAAGGTGATCATCCGTGCTGACACGAAACTCGCTACGCATCGCGGACCGGGTCTTCCGGGAGCTCAGGAGAGACATCAGGACGATGGTGCTCTTCACGATCTCGCCCACCTTCGTCATGGTGCTGACCGCGGGGATCCTGAACAACCACCCCGAGTCGTTCAATCGGGTGGGAACTATCGTCGTCGGCCTGTTCCCGACGGCTCCCACCTTCCTCTTCGCCGCCTTCGCGGTGCAGCGGGAGCGGTACCGGGGCACGCTGGAATACCTGCTCACAGCCCCTGTCAGCAGACTCGACGTGCTCGTGGGCTATGCAATCGCGTTCACCCTGCCGGCCGTCGTCCAGGTCGGGATGACGCTGTCCGTCACCTACGGCCCGCTCGGCCTGGAGACGGCCGCGGCGTGGTGGGTGATCGGCCTGATGGCCCTGCTCAGCTCCGTCCTCGGTGTGGCGATCGGCCTATTCTCGGCGAACCTCGCCCGCAATGAGATCCAGCTCACCAAGGTCCTGGCCGCGACGGCCGCGCCCCATCTGATGCTGTCCGGGCTGTTCCGGCCGTACGACGACATGGACCGGTGGATGCAGGTCCTCGCCAGTGTCGCCCCGTGGCGGTACGCAGTGGCGGCTGTCACCGAGTTCCAGACGCACGCGTCGCTCACCTCGACTGCCGTGCTCAACCTGGGCGCAACCGTCCTGATCATTCTCCTGCTGTCCTCGGTGTGCGCCTTCACCGTCCTGCAACGCCGGAGCGCGTAGCTCGTCCGCCGTGACGGGCCGAGCATGCGGAATACCACGGAGGTTCCTGACCTGATGTCCCCCCAGAAGACGCGGGCGATTACCCGTCGAGTACTCAAAGAGCTGTTCCGGGACCCCCGGTCCAGGGTGGTGCTGATCATCACTCCCGGACTGCTCCTGCTCATCGTGCGCCATCTCTTCGAGACGGCGGCGGACTTCAGCACCACCGGCGTCATCATGGTGGGTGTGTTCCCGGTGTTCTCCATGTTCCTGGTCGGCAGCACGGCCATCGTCCGGGAACGGACCAGGGGAACGCTGGAGGCGATCCTCTCGACCCCCGCGAGCAGGCTTGACCTCGTCGCGGGCTATATCTGCGCCGCCGTGATCGCCTCACTGACGCAGGCGGTGATCACCGTGACGGTGGCGTACTGGCTGAGTGACCTGTCAACGGCCAGTCCGCCGTGGATCCTCGGAATTCTGGCCATGCTCAGCGGTGTCTTCGGTATGAGCCTGGGGCTTCTGGTGAGCGCCGTCTGCCAGAACGAGGGCCAGGCATTCCAGTTCCTGCCCGGCGTGATGATTCCACAGATGCTCGTCAGCGGAATCGTCTGGCCGGTCGCCGACATGGCCGAATGGGTCCAGCAACTCGAACGTGTACTGCCGCTCTCGGCGGTCTCCCGTGCCCTGACGGCGGCCCGTGAGCATTCCTACGGCGGCGCCTCCATGTGGTTGAGCGTGGTGGTCATGGTGGGCATGACCGCGGCTGCCCTGGCCTCCACCGCGGCGACCCTGCGCCGGCGCACGGCATGAGGGCGTCTTCCGCGTTTCCCACCCCCAGGACGGAGAACGAAGTGCCTCCAGCAGCTATTCAGGTAAGGAATCTCGTGGTTCACCGCGGCGGACGGCCGGTCCTGAGCGGTGTCAATTTCATCGCCGCGGTGGGTACGGTCACCGGGCTCCTGGGTCCGAGCGGCAGTGGCAAGACCACACTCATCCGGTCGGTCGTCGGGGTACAGAAGATCAAGAGCGGCGATGTGACGGTACTCGGCCAGCCCGCGGGCTCGGCCGCCCTGCGCCGTCAGGTCGGATATCTGACCCAGTCCCCCAGTTGCTACGGGGATCTGACGGTGGAGGAGAACGTCAGGCACTTCGCCGCACTGCACGGCAAGGGCAGGAAGGAAGCCGCGAGGGCGATCGACCGTGTCGCCCTGACGAGTGCCAGGGACCGGTTCGTACGCGATCTGTCGGGCGGGCAGCGCACCCGCGCCTCGCTGGCCTGTGCGCTGGTCCCCGATCCGCGCGTTCTCGTGCTCGACGAGCCCACCGTGGGGCAGGACCCGCTGCTGCGGCGCGAGTTGTGGCAGCACTTCCGGGATCTGGCCGCCTCCGGCGTCACCATCCTCGTCTCCAGCCATGTCATGGACGAGGCCGCGCGCTGCGACCGGATCCTCCTCATCCGTGAAGGCGGGATCATCGCCGACGACACGCCCGCGGCGATCCGTGCCACCGCGGCGACGGACGACCTCGACGAGGCGTTCCTCCGCCTGGTCGAGTCCCCACGTGCCTACCGGACCCCCACGCATTCCCCGACGATTTAGCAGCTCGCCCGGGCTGGACGCCGAGCCCGAGGAGTCCGGCGCGGTCCGTACGGGCTCCCCCGAGGAATCCGGCCAGTCACCACACCGCACCGGTCACTCGCCGAGCAGCCGGAGCCACTCTGACGCGGCATTCGCCACGCACCCACGCCACAGGTCACCGCCCAGGAGGAATCCGTGACGCGCGACGCAGTCCAGGACCAGCTCGCCGACTACATCCGAAGGACCTTCCTCGACGACAGCAGCGCGTCGTTGGATTCGGACACCCCCCTTCTGGAATGGGGAATCCTCAATTCGATGAACACCGCGAGGCTCCTGACCTATATCCGCGAGGAGCTCGGGACCACCGTCCCCCCGACCCACATCACCGGAAAGCACCTCAAGGACCTCAACGCCATCACGGACATGGTCACGTCGCTGCGCGCCGAGGCACGCGAGACCGAGACCATCCAGGACTGACGCAAGATCAGCTGAGGCCAGCACCCAAGCGCATCAAAGGCAACCAGGGGAGAGCAGATGGAACCCGAGTTCGAGATAGGAATCATCGGTGGCGGCCCGGCCGGCTCAACCGCCGCCTCATACCTCGCCAGGGCCGGTCTGAAGGTGGCCGTGTTCGAATCCGAGAACTTCCCCCGTGACCACGTGGGAGAGTCACTGGTCCCCGCGACCACACCCGTCCTGGTGGACATCGGTGCCTTCGACAAGGTCGAGGCCGCCGGCTTCCCCAAGAAGTACGGCGCCGCATGGACCTCCGCCGAAAGCGGCCCGATCGACAAGCTGGGCTTCACCGGACTCGACCACGACTTCCGCGCCGCGGAGATCCTGTTCAACGAACGCGCCCAGCGGGGCGTGCAGAAGGACTACACCTTCCATGTGGACCGCTCCCAGTTCGACCTGCTCCTGCTCAAGCATGCGGAGGAGCAGGGGGCGAAGGTGTTCCAGGGGGTCCGGGTCAACCGGGTCGACTTCGCCGCCGAGCATCCGGTCCTCCAGTGCAACCTGGCCGGCCGGAGGGTGGACGTGCCCGTGCGGATGGTGGTCGACGCCAGCGGCCGCAGGACGATGCTGGGCAGCCAGCTCAAGGTGAAGCAGCCGGACCCGGTGTTCAACCAGTACGCCATCCACACCTGGTTCGACCACTTCGACCGCAAGGCGCTGGCCGTCAACAAAGAGCAGTCCGACTTCATCTTCATCCACTTCCTGCCCGTGGTCGACACCTGGGTGTGGCAGATCCCGATCACGGACACGGTCACGTCGATCGGCGTCGTCACGCAGAAGAGCAGGCTCAAGGCATCCAAGGACAACCTGGAGAAGTTCTTCTGGGACACGATCGCGAGCCGCCCGGAGCTGCTGAGCGCACTCAAGAGCAGCACCCAGATGCGGCCGTTGAAGACCGAGGGCGACTACAGCTACGCCCTCAGTCAGATCTGCGGCGACAACTTCCTCATGATCGGTGACGCCGCGCGCTTCGTGGACCCGATCTTCTCCAGCGGTGTCTCCGTCGCGCTCAACAGCGCCCGGATCGCCTGCGAGGACATCATCGCCGCCGCCCGCGCGGGGGACTACTCCAAGAAGCGGTTCTCCGCCTATGAGACCCAGCTGCGGCGCGGGGTGAGCAACTGGTACGAGTTCATCTCGATCTACTATCGCCTCAACATCCTGTTCACAGCGTTCGTGCAGGATCCTCGGTACCGGATCGACGTGCTCAAAATGCTCCAGGGCGATGTCTACGACGATGACGAGCCGAAGGCACTGGCCGCGATGCGAGAGATCGTCAAGGCCGTGGAAGAGGATCCCGACCACCTGTGGCATCCCTACCTCGGTGAGCTCAAAGCGCCATCGGCGAAGGCCATGTTCTAGGCGCTCCTGGAACCATGTGCCGGGTCGGTCCCTGTCTGCGGTCCGCGGCGGCAGTGCCGACGGGCGGCGGTGCTCCGGTCCGCAGGGACCGGTCAGGCCAAGGCTCCTTGACCGTGTCGCCGGCTGATGTCCACGCTCGGCTCTTGTCTTGTCCCTTCGCCGGGACCTGGTACCTCTGGTCCTCCCCCACCGCCCGACCCGCCGCACCGGCACAGCTCCGGAGCGGCGTCTACGGCTTGGCGATCAGCGCCTGGATGGACGGCGCAGTTCGCCGTACGACCCTGTCCATGCTGGCCGCGGAGAGAGGGTCGAGTTTGAGCACATAGCGCTGCACCGCCACCCCGAGCAGCTGAGAGGCGATCAGGGACGCCCGCAGTCTGGCGTCCCTGCCGCCAATCACCGCGGCAAGCTTGGCGACCAGCCCCTCAGGGGTCACGCTGTCCATCAGCGGTTCGGCGCTGTCCTTGCCGAGAGTGGTCCGGAAGACCGCGGTCAGCGCGTCCCCGCTCTCCCCCTCCCACAGCTTCAGATAAGCCGGGAGCAACCGCTCGGCGAGGTCGTCCAGGGCGCCGTCCAGGACCGGATTCAACGCCTCCAGCATCTCGGTGGCATCGTGCACGACGGCTTCGAACACACCTTCTTTGTTGCCGAAGAAGTAGTGAACGAGAGCGGGATCCACACCGGCTCGGCGAGCGATGGCCCGGATCGTGGTTCCCTCGTAGCCCAGTTCGGAGAAGAGCTCTCGGGCCGCCACGAGAATCGCGCTCCGGCTGGCGCTCTCACCAGGACGCCGCCCCGTGCGTCGGCCGGCCGATGGCCCGGGCGCCGCATCCCGCTGCCGCGGGGGGCTGTCAGCTTGTGTCGATGATTTGCGCACCCGCCACCTCCGTATTTACCGGCAAGTATAGTCCTGGGCTCATCAGGTGACTTCTTGGCTGCATACGGTGAGCTGCCGTGGATGTGTCGTGTGGAACACGGGCCGGATCCCGCCTGGGCCCCGTGCGTGGACGGCACAGGCTTCCCGCGCCTTTCCGGCACAGGGGCAGGGCGAGGCCGAAGCGGGGGATGCGGTTGCCGGGCACCGGCACCGGCCACTGCGCTGGATGCCGACGGACACGGCGAGACCATATCCGTACTACCAGGGGCGGACGGTCCGACGACCGGTGTGGAGTCCGCCCCGCCGGGCGGTGCTGACCGCTCACGGCGGGGAGGCGGGGGCGGAGTTGCGCGGCCCGGTCAGGTCGTACGGCGGCGCAGGGTTGCGGACCCCAGGGCGAGGACCAGCAGGGCGCAGCCGGCCATGATGATCACATCCCGGACGACGTTTCCGGTGATGTCGGGGTGGCGCAGCACCTCGTTCATCCCGTCCACGGCGTACGACATGGGCAGCACATTGGAGATGGTTTCGAGTACGGGCTGCATCGAGTCCCGCGGGGTGAAGAGGCCGCACAGCAGGAGTTGCGGAAAGAGCACTGCCGGCAGGAACTGCACCGCCTGGAACTCCGATGCCGCGAAGGCCGAGACGAACAGGCCGAGAGCCGTGCCGAGCACGGCATCGAGCAGGGCGATGAGCAGAAGGAGCCACGCCGAGCCCTCGATGTCGATGTCCAGGGCCCAGACCGCGATGCCGGTGGCGAGTGTGGCCTGGACGATGGCGATCAGACTGAAGGCGACAGCGTAGCCGAGGATCAGGTCGACCTTGGCCATGGGCATGGACAGCAGCCGCTCCAGCGTGCCCGATGTGCGTTCGCGCAGCGTCGCGATGGAGGTGACCAGGAACATCGTCACCATCGGGAAGATCCCGAGCAGCGAGGCGCCGATGCTGTCGAACGACGTGGGGTTGGCGTCGTACACCCAGTACAACAGCACCAGCAGGAGGCACGGGACGAGCAGCAGCATCGCCATGGTGCGCTTGTCATGGGCGAGCTGCCGAAGGACCCGGCGCGAGGTGGCGAGGGTGCGGGAGACGTTCATCGGGCTGCTTCCTTTTCCTTGGCGGCGTCGACGAGAAGCAGGAACGCCTCCTCGACGGTGGCGGCGTGCAGACGCTCGCGGAGCGCGTCCGGGGTGTCGTCGGCGAGGATGAGGCCCGACCTCATCAGGAGCAGCCGCTGGCAGCGCTCGGCCTCGTCCATGACATGGGAGGAGACGAGCAGTGTGGTGCCCTTCTCGAATGCGAGCCGGTGGAAGAGGTTCCACAGGTCGCGGCGGAGCACGGGGTCGAGGCCGACGGTGGGCTCATCGAGAACCACCAGCTCGGGGGTGCCGAGCAGGGCCACGGCGAGGGAGACACGGGAGCGCTGGCCTCCGGAGAGGTTGGCCGCGAGGGAGTCGCCGTGGTCGGTGAGGTCGACCTCGGCCAGGGCCCGCTCGACCTGGTCGCGCCGGGAGCTCCGGCTGAGGCCGGGTGCGAGCACAGCGGCGTAGTAGTCCAGATTCTGACGCGCCGTGAGGTCCGCGTAGACGGACGGCGACTGGGTGACGTAGGCGACCGCCGAACGCAGCGAGGCGGAGCCCGCCGGGTGGCCGAGCACTTCGAGCGAACCGGTGACCTTCGCCTGCGTGCCGACGATGGCACGCATCAGCGTCGACTTGCCGCAGCCGCTGGGGCCGAGGAGGCCGATGACCTGGCCGCGGGGGATCTCGAAGTCCAGCGATCGGAGGACGGTACGGGTGCCACGGATGACGGTGAGGCCCTGGGCGCGAATGGCCGGGGAGGCCTCGCGTGGGGCGACTCGGGGAGTATTCATCATGCGATGATTAAACTGCGTCGCGCAGGACCGGTCAAGCGGGCGCGGTGGTGTGGCGATGGCACATCGGCGCGTACCGGCCATGTCACCCCGAGCCGACGCAACCGTGTGCCGGCTTCGCCGCTGAGGGCAGGGCAGGGCAGACCGGGGCAGGCGTACTGGAGGTAGGGAACGCAGGCGAAAGCGCAGACAGCGCGCCCGGTCAGTCCCCGGTGAGGTGACGCTGAACCACCGGTACAACCCTATGGATGATCCGCTCGGTATCCTCCGAGGCGAGCGGCTCTATCTTGATCACATAGCGCAGCATCGCGATACCGACCAGCTGCGCGGCGGCGAGTTCCACGCGCAACTCGGAGTCCGGAGCATCGAGCTCACCAGCGACGCGCCGCATCAGCTGGGAAACGATCATCCTGCGGAAGATGGCGGCGGCTGTCTCGTTCCCGACGGCGGAACGGAGGATCGCCAGCAGCGGCTGCCGGGCGGCCGAGTTCTCCCACATCCCGAAGAAGGAGCGGGTCAGCCGCTCCCCCGCGGTGCCCGGACTGGCGGCCGCCTTGCCTGCCGGAGGCGACAGAGAGGCCAGGGCGGGCGCGACGGACTCCTCGATCGCCGCCGCGAAGACCTGCTCCTTGGTACCGAAGTAGTGGTGCACCAGCGCGGAATCCACCCCGGCGGCCTTGGCGATGGCGCGGATGGAGGTCTTGTCATAGCCACGCTCAGAGAATTCGGCCCTCGCGGTGGCGAGAATCCGGTCGCGTGTGCCGGGGTCGCCGGCTCGGGCCCCGGTCGGTCTACCACGTCTGCGGTGCGCCTTCGGACGGCTCCCGCGCTCGTTCCCCACGCTTGTCATGGCCTGCCGTCCACGCCCTGCCCCAGCCAGGCGGCGCGTCGGCAGGCGGAGGCGGAAGCCCCCCGCGTAACCCCATGTACCTCGGCAACCACGCCGGCCTGGGAACGCATCGCATCCGGGCGGCCCACGGGCAGAGCATTGCTCGCTGCCGGGGTAACTGCCGCCGTAGTAGCCATGCGATACAGCATACGGCGCGCATCTTCGAATGGCTCGGGTCCCAGAGGGAGGATGCGGGCGAGCTCGCTGCCCGACTGCCCAGCGGCCACGCTACGTACCGGAATGCACGGAAAGCGGCATGCCCATCACCGGCCGGGTGGCGGGTCAGACCGGAGCGGCCTGCATCCCTGCCGCCTCCGGCACCTCCCTCGACCCGGCCGTCGCTCATCAGTCCCAAGCGTTGGAGAGGACTCCACCCAGGGTTGTGGTGCCCTGGAAGCGCACTTGGCGCGAGGGTACGCTGTTCCTCCACCTCACCCACCTTGCCTCTGGCGGCACGGGCGGCTGTGTGCAGAGCGGTGCGGAGGGCCCGCAGGCCGGTCTCCGGGAGCGGGCCGCCCTTCGGCCGGAAGAAGCCTGTCGCCCCCCGCGGCAGCGTGAAGCCCGTAGCTCCACCGCGTCCTCGGGCAGATAGATCAGCAGTCCTTCGGCGATCCACACGGTCGGCACGGCCGGGTGGTGCCCCGCGGCGGCCAGCGCGCCTGGTCAGTCCTCACGCAGATCCACCGCGACGGTGATCCGCGCAGCCTGCGACGGCCCGCTCCTGGCGCAGCACCGAAGCCTTGAAGTCCAGTGGCGCGGCGGTGTCGACCTCGAACAGCCGGGTGCCCTCGGGCCAGTCCAGCCGGAAGGCCCGGCTGTCCATGCCGGCGCCGAGCAGCACGACCTGCCGGACCCCGGACGCGGAGACCTGCTGCAACAGGTCGTCAAGGAACATCGTCCTGATGACGATGGACAACGACACGGCCAGCCGGCGGCGGCGCGCGGCCTCGTCATCGGGCAGGGGCGGCGAGGAGGGCCACAGGCGGCCGGCGGTGGCGAAGGCCTGTGCCAGTGAGTCGCGGACCAGCGCGCTCTCCCGCTCGGTCTCCAGCGCCCGCACCCTGGCCACCTTCACCGCCGTGGCCCACACTCCCGACGGCTGCACCCGCTCCTGCTCATCAGCCACCTCCCCGGCCCAGATGATCGATTCCAGGGGGCCTGATAAGTGGAGCTGGCTTCAGAAGCTGCTGTGTTTCCGAGAGTGACGGTGCGTTTCCGCTGGTCAGGTGTAGGTGCGGTGTTATGGCGGCAGGGACGAGGTGTCGTGTCGTCTTTTCGGTGGAGGTGCCGGGGTGCCGTCGGTGATGGGGTTGCTGGAGGAGCGTGAACGCGCCGCTCGGCAGCGAGTTCAGGCCCTTCAGGCCGAGCTGTTGGAGGCGGAGGCCGTGTGGGAGCGGTTCGTGATTGCCCGTGAGACGGTGGGCGAGGTTCTGGCGGAGCCTCGAGATGGCGAGGACGTGCCGCCCCTCGTGGTGGCCGGTGAACGGCCGGTGCAGGGCACGACGGCGGTGCCCGGTTCGGTGGTGCCGCGTATTCGAGCGATGTTCGCTCTTATATCTGATTTCTGCATGCCGTGAGTTCCTCTCTTGGGGGATGACGGAGGTCCTGCATCGCCGTTCGGTACGCCTTTGCGGAATTTTTCTCACCACATGCGCCCGCGTGCTGCAACGCGCCGGTTCCGGCATCCAGCCATTGGCCTTTGCCAGGCTGGATGCTGCCTGCAGTGTGTAGAGGCCTGAACGTTCAGTGCTACCCCAGTGTCGGTTCGGGGCCTTGCCCCGACCGATGGAACGCTGATGGTAAGGGTCAGGGAGCCGTAAGCCGATGCCGGGGATAGCAGGCCACCAACTCCTGTTCCAGCCACAGGTCATTCATAGTCGATCCGCCAGGGGCGTCTGGTTCCTGTCGAGAGAAACTGTTCGCCCTCATTGGCCTTCTAGGAGCATCACATGCGACGCCGCCTGGTACGTGCCCCCGCTCTGACCGCTTCCGCCTGCTTGGCGGTGATGGCCATCAGCCCTTCAGCTACAGCCGCTCCATCCCACCTAGATACAGCCGTTTGCGTCGGAACGCAGGATGTCACCTACACCCCCGGTCTGCGGAACGATGAGAGGCCCCTCAATGTGAGCGGCCACACCACCATGGGCTGTGTCTCAACGGATCTATACATCCATAGCGGAGAGATGTCCTACTCCGTAGACGTGGTACGAGGATGTCAAACCCCTCCTGCTGACGAAGAGTTCCCAGGCTCTAAAGAGATCACATGGAATGACGGTAGAACGACCGTCTTCTCCTGGGACGCCGATGGCATTGAGACCGTCCGTGAGCAAGCTCAAACGGTAATCACCATCAACGGCGTCGTAACCAGTGGCGTCTTCCTGGGACGGCACGTCACCCAGCAAATCGTTGAACCGAATCCAAACCTGGCCCAATGCGCCACGCCCGAGGGAGTAACTAGCGCAACCGCATACGAAACCCTCTCCATCGGACCCTTCCATCAGTAGGACTCCGTACTGACCTTCAAAGCGTGGTGTCGTCATGATGGCTTGCGCTGGAGGCCCGTGCCGGTGTGGCAACCGTCGAGGGTGTCGGGGCGGTGCTGGAGCTGGCGTAATCCCCTGCGGACAGCGGTGATGAGGTCGTCAGGGTCGGCGAAAGCCCGGTTGGCCAGGACGGTGCGCCGCAGCACGGACCAGATGCCCTCGACGGGGTTGCGGTGCGGTCGGGTGCATAGGGCGGCAGTTGGACGACCGTGAGCCAGTCAACTCTTCGGCGAGGATGCGCTGGTAGCGCTCGACCTTGCCGTTGTGCCGGGGCGTGTAAGGCCTGGTCCGCTGGTGGCGAGAGACCCACGAGGTCAAGGAGCGTGCGAAGACGGCGGCGCGGTAGTTCGCGCCGTTGTCGGTGACCAGGCGAACAACCCGGTGGATGCCGTGGGCGGCGAAGATCGCGCGGCCGCGGCTGAGGAACCCCACGGTGATGGCGGCCTTCTCGTCGGGGAGGTGTTCGGTGTAGGCCAGTGGGGAGAACCCGTCGACGGCGGAGTGCAGGTAGATGTACCCGCCCTTGGTCCCGGCGGTCTTCGCGCGTTGGGCTGATTTTGCCTGCTCGGAGCCGCGTCCGTGGGCCCGCCACCCGCCGCCGTCGGGGATGCGTCCTACCTTCTGGACGTCCAGGTGGACCATGTGGCCCGGGTAGCGGGCCACGATCTGTTTCGGCGGGCGCCGGTTGGCCGAGCCCTCGGGGTCGAGGAACCGGCGGTGGTTGATGCCCAGACGCGCCAGCCACCGGCCCACAGTACGTTCACTGATGAGCACGCCCTGGTCCGTGAGTTCGAGTGCGATCCTGCGCACGGACCACTCGTTGTCCCGCCGCAGCTGCTCGATCCGTTCGACGAGGGCGGGCGGGGTCTGGGTCGGTGAGGAGTGCGGGACACTCGGGTGGTCCCAGAGCCCGGCTTCGCCGTAATGGTCGTAGCGGTTCTTCCACTTGGACAGGCAGGCCCGGGAGACGCCTGCCTCGGCAGAGACGTCGGCGATCGGACGGGCGCGGCAGCGCTCGATGAGCCGTCGGCGTCCCTCGATGGTCAAAGGAGCGTTCGCATGCGTCACTGGAGCACCTCGGCGCTCCGGCCAGCAGCGATCACTGTGCGAAGAGGGAATGCGACGAGCAGCGCGACAGCGACCAGGAACCCGCTCGACCACAAAGGCCCGATATTTCCGACTGCGGTGCCGAGGGTGGTCGCGGCGATGAGGGGGCCACCGGCGGCGCCGACGTTGAGTGCCGCCGTCGCGTACGAGCCAGCCATGGTCGGGGCTCCTGCGGCCTCATAAAGGACCCGTGTGATCAGGGTGCTGCCCAGCGCGAATGACAGGGCACCCTGCACGAACACGAGGGCGAACAGGGCGACCGGCTTGTTGGCCAGCACTGCCAGGGCCGGCCAGCCGATGAGCAGCAGCGGGCCGCCGACTGCGATGACCAGACCGGGACGCTGGTCGGACAGCCGGCCGGCGATGGTGACCCCAGCGAAGGAACCGGCACCGAAGAGCACCAGAACGACAGAGATCCACAATTCGCCCAGCCCGGCGGTGTCGGTCACGACGGGGGCGAGGAAGGTGAGGCTTCCGAACGTGGCTGCGTTCACCAGTGCGCCGAGCAGCATCACCAGAATCAACGGCGGCCTTGTGAGCTGGGCGAGCTCCGCCTGCAAGGCTGGCCCGCCAGTCGCCTCTTGCTTCACACGTCCCGCCGGGATTGCCTTGAGGATGCCGAGAGCTGCAGGCAGGCAGAGCGCGGCGACGGCCCAGAATGTGGCCCGCCAGCCGAGCACCGTGCGAAGCCGGTGGTGATCATGGCCAGTTTGGACCGGCCGTAGGCGCGCATGCCCGAGTAACCGTGTTCGAGGGCGAGGTCGTCGAAGTTGATCGGGGCCTGGCCGATCGAAGCGACGTTGACAATACGGGCGGAGGCTCCGCGGTCGAGCAGCGGCAGCGGTGCTGAGTCAGCGCGAAGGGGGCGAGATGGTTGACCGTGAAGCGGAGCTCGTGCCCGTCGACGGTGAATCGGCGGTCGGTCCCGTCGGATTCACCGCCGCCGATGCCGGCGTTGTTGACCAGCACCGAGATGTGATCGGTGAACTCGGTGATCTCGTCCGCACGTTACGCCAGCTCGGAGAAGTCGGCCCGGATCGTGTGGATCGAGAGCGGTGCATCGGCCAGCGTGGTGGCCAGTTCGTCGAGTCGGCTCTGATTACGTCCGTGGAGGATGAGCGTCGTTGCGGGCTGGCGTGCAAGGGCGTCGCTGAGTGCGCGGCCCAGCCCGTCGGTTGCTCCAGTGATGACGATGGTTCGATCGGGCATGCGCTACTCCTCGCCGGGGTGTTCGTTCAGCAGTCGTCGGATGGCGGTGATGTCGTCTTGGCCGAGCAGGCGCTCGGTGGCGAGGACCCGGTACCAGATCAGGCCGAACACCAGGTCGGCGGCGAAGGCTGCCGTCAGGTGAGCGGGCTTGTCGCCGCGGGCTGCGGCCCGATCGACGATGGTCTCGAGCGCGGCCCTGCGTTTGATCAGGAAGCCGTCCTGGAAGCGGCGCCGGAAGTCTGCGTCGCGCTGTGCCTCGGCCATCAAGGAGCGCAGGACGGGGACCACCCCCGGGAAGGCCATCAGGGCGGCGGAATCACGCAGGAACGCGTCCAGCTCCGCGTCGAATGAACCCTGGTCCGCAGTTGAGACCTTCAGATCTGCCTTGAGCGCCAGGGCTTCGAGCAAGACGTCCGCCTTTGTGGGCCACCAGCGGTACACGGTCTGCTTGCCTGCCCCGGCGCGGGCGGCGATGCCCTCGATGGTGAGGTCTGGGAAGCCGACCTCGGTCGTGAGCTCGTAGGCCGCGGCAAGGATCGCGAGCCTCGTCTGCTCGCTCCGCTTGCGGCCGCGGGCGGGTGTCGTAGCGCCGGTCATGCGAGGCAGCCTAACCCATTATCGAGACGTAACGTCTAGAAATGATGCTACGCTCATTCGAGACGTCACGTCTCGAAATAAGGAGTGAGCATGACCACTGCACTCGTGATCGGCGGCACGTCGGGAGTCGGCCTGGCGGTCGCCCGACAACTCGCCAACCGAGGACACGCGGTCCACATCGCCGGGCGAAACACAGAGCGGCTCAACCGGGCAACCGCGGCCATCGACGGAGACGTCCACGGGCACGTTCTCGACGCCGCCGACGCGGAGGCGGCCGCCGCGCTCGCGGCGAAGATCGCCCCGATCCGCCACCTCGTCATCACCCTCGCCGGCAAGGGCGGCGCCGGCCCGCTCGGCGACTTGCCGCTCGATGGCCTGCGGCAGGCGTTCGAGGAGAAGTACTGGCCCACCGTCACCGCACTCCAGGCCTCGCTCGCTCACCTCAGCGAGGACGCCTCGATCACCCTCGTCGGAGCCGTTACAGCGAGGGCTGCCCTGCCCGGCACAACCGGCATTGGCTCGCTCAACGCCGCCGTCGAAGGGCTCGTCCAACCGCTCGCCGCCGAACTGGCGCCGATCCGGGTCAACGCCGTCTCGCCGGGATACGTCGACACGCCCTGGTGGGACGGACTCGCCGCCGAAGACCGATCCGCGTTCTTCAAGCAGGCCGCCGACGCCCTGCCCACCAAGCGCATAGCCACCGCCCCGGATGTCGCCGAGGCCATCGTGCTGCTGGCCACCAACCCCAACATCACCGGAACCGTCATCGAAACAGACGGCGGCGCACGCCTCACCGCCTGACACTTCTTCACCATTGCCCAGCCGCCGCACCGTCGTGACACGGAACAGCTTCGGCGAGCAAGTGACGGCCTGCATGCAGAACGGGGTCGCGAACCGCTGCTCGCGACCCCGTTCTGCGCCGCCTCAAGGAGCCTTCTCGTGACGCACGCCAACGCACCTCTATCCATCGAAGGACGCCGTCGACTCGTCGAGCGATGCAAGACGCGGCCGATCGCCCACGTCGCAGCAGAAATGGGGATATCCCGCGCCTGCGCGTCGAAGTGGGTCGACCGCTACCGCCGCCACGGTGAGCTGGGCTTGCACGATCTCCCTTCAACCCCGCGCCGCCAGCCGACCGCGACAGACGCCGCTGTCGTGGCCCGGATCGAGGACCTCCGGCGCAGCCAGAAATGGCCGGCGTCCCGGATCGCATTCGAGCTCCAGACGGAGGGCGTCGCGATCAGCCGCCGCACAGTGTCACGGCACCTGCTCGCGCTCGGTCTGAACCACCGCAAGTTCATCGACCCGAACGGCCAATCGAACCAGGAGCCGCGGAAGATCAGCGCGCGCCGCCCCGGGCACATGGTCCACGTCGATGTGAAGAAGGTCGGCCAGATCCCTGACGGCGGCGGCTGGAGAGCCCACGGGCGCGGCAGCGAACAGGCCAAGAACGTCGAGCGTCGCAAGAAGAAGAGCGGGCGCGGCGGCTACATCTACCCTGCACTCCGCGGTTGACGGGTTCAGCCGACTCGCCTACACCGAGGCACTGCCCGACGAGAAAGCAGCAACCGCCATCGCGTTCATGCACAGGGCGAGAGCATGGTTCGCCGCCCATGGCATCATCCACATCGAACGGATCGTCACCGACAACGGTCCCTGCTAGCGTGCTCCAGCCCGAGCTGGGCACGTACCTGGTCGTGCGGCACACTCGCGGTTTCACCAGAGGCCTGCCGGGCCCGGTACTCCGCCAGTGCCAGTGCGTCCTCGAGGTCGGCTAGTTCCTGCGGGTTGATCAGAACGGCTGCTGGCTGGCCATGGTCGATGATGGTGATGCGTTCCCGGGCGTGGGACGCGCGACGGACCAGAGACCCAAACCGGGCGCGCGCTTCAGTGATCGGCAAGGTGTCGCTCATGCACAGAAGTGCACACTTCATGCGGCACGTGTCTTCTGTCTTCTCCGAGGGTCTTACCCAGAGTCCACATGGACGTTGGCCGTAGCCCCAGCCTCACCGCCTCACGCATGGACAGAGGCGTGCAGTAGGTTCCAGGCATGTACGACGGCCGCTCCTTGATTCAAGAAGAGGCAAAGCCCCTCTGACGCCGCAAGTCGCGAAGGGTGGTCTCCGCGCGAGCGGAGGTGAGCCGTCTCCTTCGCTGAATCCATGACCCACTGCGGCGTGGACTCCGCGCGGGCGTTGGCCGCGAGACTGGTGGACCGTCCATGGATCGTTGGTGTGCTCTCTGCGCAGGCGGAGGTGAGTCGGCCGGCGATGAGCTGGTACACCGAAGCGGCTGATGCTCTCCGTGCAGGCGGAGGTGAGCCGGCCTCGATCCGGTTCGGCGTCTGCGGCCTCCTTCCGGAATGAGCCGGTGTGCCTCACCCGTAGGGAACGTGCGGGTCGTACATCGAGTGCTCAGGGCAGGGAGGTGTCGGACTGTCGCTCGGCGGGCGAGCCGACGCTGTGGGGGTGGGCAGGACGACCATAGGGCGCTCTCAGCGGCTGCTCAGCGGCTTGCCGTACTTCTGAGCCGTGGACAGGTACGGGAGGCCGAGCGTGCGGGGCGAGAAGGCCGCCGAGCCGCTGGCCGACCCGCTGCGGAAGAGCCATACGGCGCCCAGGGAATCGTTCTCGCCAGGGGATCCGACCGTGACATCCGATACACCGCCGGCGCTGCAGCCACCCGAGGCGACCGCCGCGCCGAAGGCGTCGCCCGCCTCGGCGACGCCCGGGACACCGGGCGTGTCCTGGTTCCAGGAGACGGACGTGGCAGCACCGCCCGCATCGAGCAGGCCCTGAGCGCCGCCGGAGAGCAGCCAGGCGGCGCCCGCCCCCGCTGTGCTTCCGATGGCCTCACCGGGAGCGCCCGCGATCAGATCGTCGCGGCCGTCGCGGTTGACGTCGGCGACCGCGAGGGCGGCGCCGAAACGGTCGCCGTCCTCGGCCACGCCCGGGACACCCGCCGTGTCCTGGTGGAGAGTCTGGGCGCGGCTGCCGAACGAGCCGCTCGCGGGGCTTCCGTAGTGGAGGTGGACCGCGCCCCCCTTGGCGAGTTTTTCGGGGCCGCACGGGTCGTCGATGTTCTCGTCGGCGATTTCACGGCACTCGCCGAGGGCCAGGTCGTCGTGGCCGTCGCCGTCGAAGTCGCCGGCAGCCAGGGCGGTCACGTCGGCGTTGTCCGTGTTCCAGAAGTTGGCCATCTCGGACCGGCCGGCGTCCCACGTCCACAGGCGCACGTGGGACTGCGTGGTGGGGTTGCCCGCGGTCCAGTACGCCACGGCCAGGTCCGCCGTGCCGTCACTGTCGAAGTCACCGGTGGCCAGGACGGGGGCGCGGCCGCCCATGGGGGCGGCGACAACGGCGGTGATCATGCTGTCTTCACCCTGGATGACACGAGCAACGACCTTGTCCGTGCCGCCGATCACGATCTCCTTGTTGTCGTCGCCGGTCAGCTCGGCTGCCACGACCGATGTGCCGTACGCAGCCGACGGCGACGGCCCGGTCAGGACCGTCGACCCCGATCCCGGCCCGCCTGGCGAGCCGCCTATGGCGATGACCATGCCTGCGTCCGTACCGCGGTCGGTGAGGTCCTCGCCGGGGACACCGGCGAGCAGTTCCGCGATGCCGTCGCCGCCCAGGTCCACCAGGGCCACGGATGCCCCGAAGCGGTCGCCCGCCTCCGGGGTGCCGGGAACCTCGGAAGTGGCCTGCGTGACGCGGATGCTTCCGTAGGCGCCAACGCCCTTCGGGCCGCCCCAGACGACGTTCACATACCCGGCCTTGACCCGGCCGCCGACGGTCCCGTCCGGGACGCCGACGGCGAGATCCGCATAGCCGTCGCCGTTGAAGTCGCTGGTGGCGGTATGGGGTGCGGCAGCGGTGGCGCCGGAGGGGAACACCAACCCGGCGGTGGCCACAACGGTGGCTGCGATGGCGTACGTCAGGATGCGGCAGCTACGCGGCACGGAGGCTCCCACTCGGTCGACGGATCCGGGGCTATCCGGTGTGACCACCGAAGGACGGAGCTGGTTGTACGGCAGACACCGGCGATTGACGCCCGGTTAACAGTGGCGGTGCCCTCCTGGTGCCCCGCTGTCCTCCCGGTCCGGATCCCCCGACCTCATCCCCGCCCCTGGCGACGACAGCCGGAAGGAACTCACCGCGCACGTTACCGCCATGCATACACACACCCAGCCTCATGACGATCTCCCCCCAGTCCGGCTCACCTCCGCACGAGCCGAGGTGAGCACAAAGATCCTGCGCAGATAAGGCAGGCTGTCAACGGTGCTCTCCCCACGAGCCGAGGTAAGCCGCCCACGGTGGCGAGGGTCTCGCCACGGCTGGGTGCGCTTCGCATGAGCGGCGATGAGCCGCGTTCCCGGGGGCGTGCTGTACGAGCCGGCGGTGCCGCACAGCCAGGAGGAGGTCCGACGTCCGCCTGTCGTGGTGTTTTCTGTGCTGGGGCAGTGGAGTTTTCTGGTGCTGTGAGCGTGACGCTGACCGGAATGCGTCGATGCGCTCTACCGAGCACTGTGCCTTCAAGCCACCGTGAACCTTCGCCTCGAACAACGGGAGAGCTCGTGGGCAACGTCGGCGATCGTCACAGTCTTGCCGACGGCGCTCTTTGCGGGGCACTCAGCCCAGGCCCGGCAGTCGTTAACGGTTGCCCGGCAGTGGTCGGCCGACCACGACCCCCAGTCGGCTGTCGGCGTCGGTGACCACCTGATGGTTCGTCGAAAGCCGATAGTTCTTCGACTGCTCAGCCACAAAGTGCTCGCGAGTCGGCATGAGGGTGCCGTCCACGATCAGCAGGGGCCCTTGTGGAAGCGACGCCACGGTGAGAGCGAGCTTCGGTCCGAGGTGGCCGATGACCCGGTCCGCTGCCGACTTCGACACCCCGAACAGCGGTGCCGTTGCCTCAGCGTCAGGTTGGTCCGCCGCTACGCGTCCCCAGCGGCACCCGGCCCTGAAACGGAGACGAGACTTCCAGGGCCGACCACGGCCCCGGCGTCCCGGCGCCCTCACGGCGCAGCTGATGCACCAACTTGGTGAAGATGCGCGGGCTCAGACCGGTGAACGGGGCTACCCGAGATGGCTCCGACCCCCTGATCACACCTGCAACGGCCCAAGACCATCTCACATCAAGATCGCTTACGGGACAGCCCTGAGTCAGGCCACAGATGAGTCCTGGGCGCGGACGGCATCGCCGTCGGTCGTGCTCTTGGGAATAGGGAGCCGCGCTTGATCTTTGAACGCGGTGGCACGGTCGACGTCGGTGCCTCTGGCGCGCGGCTGTCCAAGCCCTTGTCCGAACGAGAAAGCGCGGTGATCACGCGATGCAGGCAGTGCGGTTCTACGAGTACGGCGGGATCGATGTGCTGCGGGTGGAGGAGGTGGAGCGGCCGGTGCCCGGTCCTGCGCAGGTGCTGGTCGAGGTCCGCGCGGCCGGGATCCAGCCCGGCGAGGCGCACATCCGCACAGGCGCGCTGCACGAACGCTGGCCGGCGGCGTTTCCCTCCGGACAGGGCAGCGATCTGGCTGGCGTCGTGGTGGAGGCCGGCCTGCACGTCCGGGGCTTCGCGGTGGGCCATGAGGTTTTGGGCTTCACTCACAGGCGGGCCAGCCATGCGCAGTTCGTCGTGGTCGACGACGTGAATCTGGTCCCCCGCCCGGCGGGGTTGGCCTGGGAGGTGGCCGGGGCGCTGTACGTGGCCGGCACGACCGCCTACGCCACCGTGTTCGCGGTGGACCCCGGCCCGGACGACACGGTCGTCGTCTCCGGTGCGGCGGGCGGAGTCGGGTCGCTTGCCGTGCAGCTCGCGCGGCGGCGCGGCGCCACGGTGATAGGGCTGGCGAGCGAGCGGAACCACGCCTGGCTGAGGAGTCGCGGTGTCCTCCCGGTCGAGTACGGGCCAGGAGTGGGCGAGCGGATCCGTCAGGCGTCCGGCGGCAGGGTCGACGCGTTCATCGACACCTTCGGCGACGGCTACGTGGCACTGGCAGTAGAGCTGGGCGTGCGGCCCGGGCGAATCAACACGATCCGCGACTGGCAGGCCGCGGCCAAGCTCGGCGCGCGGACCTACGGAGAAGGTGCGGCGGCGTGTGCGGTCGTGCTCGGCGAGCTGGCCCGGCTTGCCGCGCGTGGGCAACTGGAGGTGCCGATCGCCAACACCTACCCACTGGAACAGGTGCGAGACGCCTTCCGCGAGCTGGAACAACAGCACACCCACGGCAAGATCGTCCTCCGGCCCTAGGCGACTTCGTTCGGATCACCGAGCCGACTACTTCATGACCGGGAATAATTGAGGATTCAATAGCCGGGCTGGCTGCTGCGCCACTCAGATGCCGGGATGCGCCTGGCTGATCACGGCGAACGCTCAGCGGCAACCGTCTCGCACAGGACGGTTACCAGGGCCTGGACGGCGGGCGTGACGCGGCCGGTGGGCCACAGCAGGCCGTAGTCGATGGTAGGTGCGTCGCGGAACGGGGCGAAGGCGATGCCGGGGCGGGCGTGATACGCCTCGGCGCGGGCGGCCACAGGCGCTACGCCGTGTCCGGCGGCGACGTGGGAGAGGACCTCGGCCCAGTAGCGCACGGCAGGTCCGCGCGCGATGGGCTGTCCGCCGGGTGTATGGGTGGGCAAGTGGCACTCGAGCCAGTAGGAGGGGAACTCGGCCGCGAATGTGATGAGCGGGGCACGCGCGAGATCCTCCAGACAGACACTGTCCTGCCGGGCCAGGGGATGCTGTGCGGGGACCATGAGCGCCCTTGGCTCTGCGAAGAGCACCGGTCCGGCCGTCAGATCCGCCTCGCGTACGGGGAACTCGCTGATCTGGACGTCAAGTTCACCGGAGCGCAGCGGCCCGTACGGGTCGGCGAACTGGGTTTCGTGGGCCTCGACGGTGCATTCCGGGTGCCGCGCGGAAAAGACCGCACCCGCACGCAGGACGGCGTCGGCCGCCCACGGGGTGGAGTAACCCACCCGGAGCGGGCCCGCGATGCCACGCGCGGCTACAACGGCCCGCCGGTATGCCTGTTGCATGAGCCGGTGTGCGGGCTGGAGGTCATCGCGCAGCTGCGCACCGATCGCGCTGAGTGTGACGCGGCGGCTGGTGCGCAGGAACAGCGTTGCGCCGATGCGCCGTTCCAGGCCCTTGACGATTTGGCTGACCCGGCCCGGGCTGCACCGCAGTCGGTCGGCGGTACGGCCGAAGTGCAGCTCCTCGGCGAGTGTCAGGAAGACCTCGGTCTCCTGTCGTTCCAGCACAGCATCCTCATCGTTGAACCTGACTAAACAGTTCTTCGCGGATTCTACGTTGATGCGCACCGGTCCGTCAGGAGATCGTCTTCAGACAGGCGGCTGACGCAACCGCCTGCCGGGCTCCAACCCTTCCGTGAAGCCGCGACCACGCCTTGCCCTGACCCATTGGAGACTTTGGATGCGTACCTTGATCAGCACTGCCTTCATCTCGCTCGACGGCGTTGTGGAGGCCCCGGGCGGCGAGCCCGGCTACCGGAATTCGGGCTGGACGTTCAACGACATGGAGTTCCTCCCGGAGGCATTCGAGATCAAAGACCGGGAGCAGAAGGAAGCCACCGCGATGCTGATGGGCCGGGTCAGCTACGAGTCCTTCAGCCCGGTGTGGCCGGACATGGAGGATTTCGCCGACTACAAGGTGATGCCCAAGTACGTCGTCTCCACCACCCTCAGCGAGGACACGTTGGTGTCGAACTGGGGCGAGACCACGATCCTGCGCTCACTCGACGACGTCGCCGCGCTGAAGGAGACCGAGGGCGGCCCGATCATCGTCCATGGCAGCGCCTCCCTGAACCAGGCCCTGTCGGACACCGGCCTGATCGACCGTTACCACCTGCTCGTCTTCCCGCTCCTGCTGGGCGCGGGCAAGCGCCTGTTCAGCGCCACCGACAAAGACACCCAGAAGTTGAGGCTTGTCGAACATGAGACTTATGCAAACGGCCTGCAGAAAAGTGTGTTCGACGTCGTCCGGTGACCATACGCGCGCACCCACCAACGCTCACACGTGACATCTGCTGGAACCACGCCCGCGGGCGTTGGATCACCGGGCGGACCAGAGGAAGATCCCGGCGATGTGGAGAGCGGCCAGGTAGATGGTCGCGGTCTTCTCGTAGCGGGTCGCGGTGCCGCGACACTGCTTCAGGCGGCTGGTTGGGTAGGCCGCGCGACGAGGTGCCTGCCATGTGCAGGCCCTTTCCGCGCGGCCCCCTCCGAACCCGCGGAGAGGCCACGCTGGTCCGCCGGGACCGGGATCACCGTCCGGATGCCGCGCTTGCGCAGATGGTCGCGGATCGCGCGGGACGAATAGGCCTTGTCCGCCAAAACCACGTCCCGTCTGGTGCGCGGACGACCACGTCGTCGGGGAACGCGCAGGTGGGCTATGACGTCGGTGAAGACCGGTGGATCACCGGCCTGTCCGGCGGTGAGCACGAACGCGAGAGGGCGGCAGCGGCCGTCCGCAGCGAGGTGGATCTTCGTGGTCAGCCCGTCCCGGGACCGGCCGGTAGCATGGTCAGCCGGTTCGCCGTCCAACCGGGACACCACCAACTACTGATCCGCCGTAATCGCCGCACCGGTGAACTCGCCTTCTACCGCTGCTACTCACCACGCCCGGCGCCCCTGGCCACACTGGTGCGGGTCGCGGGCAGCCGATGGCGGGTGGAGGAAACCCTCCAGTCCGGAAAGGGGCTGGCCGGACTGGACGAACACCAGGTCAGACGGTGGAACCCCTGGCGCCGATGAGTCACCCTCGAAAAACATGCTCGCGCACGCTTTCCTCGCCGTCACCGCGGCACACGAAAACGCCCACCGGCCGGCTCCCGACCAACTGATCCCGCTGACCTGCAACGAGATTCAGCACCTGTTCACCAGCCTGGCCGTATTTATACATGCGGCGAATGAAGTGGCCTCGGCTCAGACACGGGCACCGGAGGAGATTCCGTCATTAGCCCTGTGAGGACTCGTCCAGGGTTACAGTCCCAGGTCTCGGCTGCCTGACGACGGTTTCCTCATCCGCATCTCGGCTCTGCCTCGCCTGCAACGCCACTCCGCACCAGCCCCGAGCGCCCGACCCACCACCGTGTTGCTCACCGACGAGGCTCGTGTTGTCCCAGGCCAGGAGTCAGCCTGCTCCCGGGGACGGGGCCGGCCGGTTCCAAGGATCCGGATGTCGTTGCGGACGGCTTGAGGTTCGCTGCTTGGCAGCGCCCAGGTCAGTCCCACAGGGAGATCGCCAGGAGCAGGGCGGCGACCGGGATCAGCAGCCACGGCTCGGCCAGGACCATGAGCCCGGTGAAGATCAGGGCGAAGTACGCCAGTGCCTTGGCTGCGCGCCACTGGGCCTTGTTCTTCTTCGTGTCCTTGTTCTTCTTGGAGTCCTCGCCCTTCTTGGAGTCCTTGTCGTGAGGCGCCGCTGTGCCAGGGGCCGCCTCGAGTATGCCTGTCGCGGTTGCGGTTGCGGGGTTCCTGTCGTTGTTCGTCATGGCATTCAGCCTCGTCGTGGGAGCACCGCCCTCGCGTCGGCGAAGCCCGCCTATCTAGGTGATGACCACCGACGCGTACGTAGTGCCGGCACGGTGAACGTTGGCCCATGAACATGGTGATGGATCGATCGGAGATCGTTTTGTGGGTGCGGCATGCGAACGGCCGGTGGTCGGCCAGGACGGTCTGGGTGGTGGTGCTCGACGGGGAGGCGTATGTCCGCTCTGCTTTCGGACGGCGCAGTGCCTGGAACCGCCGGGCACTGCGGCACGCGGACACGGAGGTGGAGGTGGCCGGGGTCCGGCTGTCCGTCATCCTCCAGCCGGTGGACGACCCCGAGTTCGTCCAGCGCGTCTCCGGTGCCTACCGGGCCAAGTACGGGCTGAGCTGGCCCGGCCCCGTGGAGTCGATGAACGGGCACGAGGCCGCGGCGACCACCATGCGGCTAACGAATGTCGGGCAGGTCTCGCAGTTGCCTGCGTGAGGTGAGCCCGAGCTTGCGGAAGATGTTGCGCAGGTGCGCGTCGACCGTCCGCGGGCTGAGGAACAGCTTCGCCGCCACCTCCTTGGAGGTGGCGCCGTCGGCGACCAGGCGTGCGATGTGCACCTCCTGCATCGTCAGCTGGTCCGATGCCTTCGACGTGCGGCTGCGGGCCTGCTCGCCCGTGGCGCGCAACTCGCCGGCGGCGCGCTCGGCGAACGCCTCCAGACCGAGGTCGGACAGCGGCTCGTGCGCCGCCCGCAGCGCGGACCGGGCGTCACGCCGTCGGCCCTGCCGGCGCAGCCACTCCCCGTACAGCAGATGCGCCCGCGCGCGGTAGACGACCAGTGCGCTGTCCTCGAGCAGTCCGATCGCCTCCTGGTAGGCGGACTCGTCCTCGGTAACCAGGGCCCGCGCACAGGCCTCGACGCCACGGCCCCACGCCTGCCGGCTCCCCAGTGTGCGCTCTTGGAGGGACGCGAGGGCCGCGGTGGCGACCTCGGTCTCGCCGCACCGCATGGCCGCCTCGACCAGTTCGGGCAGGGCAAGCCCTGCCGTGCCGACGGCGCCGTACTCGACCGCCTGCTTCGCCGCCTTCAGCGCGGCCGGATAGTCGGCCAGGCCGTTGCTGAGCACGGCTGCCGCCCACTGCACGCTGAGGCTCATCCGGTGATCCACCGACGCGAACAGTTCGACGGCATCGTCGCGCCGCCCGCGCATCGCGGCCAAGTGGAGGCGGGGGTAGACCAGCGGTGCCGCGCCGGTGGCGTCGGCGATCGCCTCCTCTTCGGAGATCAGCTCCATCGCGGCGCCGAAGTCGCCCCTGTGCACGGTCGCGGCGGCCTGCATGGCCAGCCCGATGGGCAGCGCGTGGAAGGAGCCCGACTCGCGGCCTGCGGCGACGGCACGGGTGGCGATGGCGTGCATGGCGTCGAAGTTCCACAGCTCGGTGGCCACCATGAAGCCCAGCGACGGCCGCCTGGCCCACACCCGGTCGTCGGCGTCGCCGACGACCGGCCCGAGGATCTCCCCCGCCGCCGGATGCCCGTCGCCGACCAGGCTGATCAGGCCGGTCAGGACCGTCGCCACGCCGGATACCGGATCCCCCGACGGCGGGGCCTTCCTGACGGCCTCCACCACCTGGTCGAGGCCGCCGAGCAGAAGGCCCATCTCGAGGGCGTCCAGATAGCACTCCCGCGACCAGGCGGGGTCGGTGGCGGCCAGCCGGGTGGCGGCACGCAGGAGGTACTCCGTGGGGCCTTCGTCCCCCCGGCGGCGGACGAACGACAGCCTGCCGCGGAGCAGATCGGCCCTGGCGGCCTGGCCCGGATCGTCGGTCGCCACGGTGGTGAGCAGGTCGGCCGCCGTGTCGAAGTCGCCCACCGAGAGTTTGGCCTGCACCGCGGCCAGGACCCGCTCGGCGCGTCGCACCGGGCTGATCGTGAGCGCGGCCGAGCGTTCGAGGAAGGCCGCCGCCGCGGCGACACCGCCACGTTCCCGGGCGCGGGTGGCGGAGGCTTCGAGCTCGGCGGCGACCTGCTCGTCCGGGCCCGCGCTGGCCTGGGCGCGATGCCAGGCCCGCCGGTCGGGGTCGGCGACCGGGTCGGTCACCGCGGCCAGCGCCTCGTGCGCCCTGCGCCGCTCCTCCGGCGCCGCGGCGCGGTAGGCGGCCGAGCGGGCGAGGGGGTGGCTGAACCGGATCCGGGTGCCGAACTCGACCAGCGGGACGGATTCCGCAGCGGCAGCCGCGTCGATGCCCAGGAGTTCGGCCGCACGCCACAGCAGGCCGGGGTCGCCGATCGGGTCGGCGGCGGCGACGGTCACCAGCAGCCGGGCCGTCGGCGGCAGGAGTTCCAGCCGGGCCCGGAAGCTCTGCTCGATCACCCCGGGCACCGAGTCGGGCTGGGCGAATCCGCCCGCCATCCCGGCGAGTCCGGCTGTCCTGGGAAGCTCCACCAGCGCGAGGGGGTTGCCGCGCGCCTCGGCCAGGATGCGGTCGCGCACCCGCTCGTCCAACGGGGCGCGGATCGCCGCGGTCAGCAGCGCGTGGGCATCCGATTCGCCAAGTCCCTGAAGCGCATGGCCGGGCAGTTCGTCCAGCTCGTGCAGATGGCTCGGCTCACGCACCGCGAAGACGAGGGCGATCGACTCGGCCGAGACCCGGCGGGCCACGAAGGCCAGCGCCTTGGCCGACGCCTGGTCCAGCCACTGTGCGTCGTCGACGACGCACAGGAGCGGGCGCTCCCGCACGGTCTCCGCCAGGATGCCCAGCGACGCGACGCCGACCAGGAACGGATCGGGTGTGCCGGTGTCGAGGCCGAAAGCGATCTCCAGCGCCTTGCGGTGCGGCGCGGGCAACGCCATCAGCCGGCCGGTGACCGGCGCGAGCAACTGGTGCAGCGCGGCGAACGGCAGCTCCATCTCGAACTCCGCGCCGGACGCCCGCATGACGAGGAAACCGGTCGCGGCCCCGTCCAGATGCCGCAGCAGCGCGCTCTTGCCGATACCCGGCTCACCGCGCAGGACCAGGGCGCCGCCCCGGCCCTCCCGTGCCGCTCGGAGCAGGGCGTCGAGCCGACGTATCTCGTCCTGACGACCGATCAGCACATCCGTGTATGTCTCGGGCATGTCCGAAACCTATGCGGTCGTGCCCCGCAGGGGAATCCGGGAAAGACCCAGTCCAAGGGACTCCCGCGGGCGCCGTATAGGCGATGGCTACCGACGCGAGCAGCGGACGTCCGCTGCGAGTGTCGAGCCATGACCCGCACCGCACCGCAACGGACCACCACCGGCTGGATACCGCTGGCGGTTCTGGCCACGGCCCAGTTCCTGGTCGTGCTGAGCACGTCGATCGTGAACGTCGCACTGCCCCGGATCCGGGCCGGGCTCGATCTGTCGGACACCGGCCAGGCGTGGACGGTCAACGCCTACGTACTGGTCTTCGGCGCGCTGCTGCTGCCGGGCGGGCGCGCGGGCGACGTATACGGCCTGCGTCGCGTGTTTCTGCTCGGCATCGGCCTGTTCGCCCTCTCCTCCCTGGGCGCGGCACTGGCGCCCACCGCGATCGTGCTGATCACCGGCAGGGCGGTGCAGGGAATCGGCGCCGCGCTGCTGGCGCCCACGGCGCTGGCCCTGGTGCTGACGCTCTATCCCGACAGGGAGCGGCGTGGCACCGCGCTCGGCGTGTGGGGCGCGGTCTCCGGTGCCGGCGGGGCGGCGGGTGTGCTGCTGAGCGGGCTGCTCACCAGCCTGTACAGCTGGCGTGCGGTGTTCGTCGTGATGGTGCCCCTCGCCCTGGCCGTCCTGGTGGCCACCCGGCTGCTGGTCGGGGCCGACCGGCCACGCGGCGGAAGCCTGGACGCGCCGGGCGCGGTGACGGTGACGGCGGGGCTGGTCGCGCTCACCTACGGCCTGTCAGGCCCCTGGCCGCTCGCCGTACTCGGTCTGGCGCTGCTCGGCCTGTTCGCGGTGCTCCAGCGCCGCGCCGCCGACCCGCTGCTGCCGGCGCGCATGAGCGTGGTGGCGGTGCCCAACGTGCTGATGGCCCTGCTGGGCGCGGTCTGGCTCGGCCTGTTCTACTTCCTGTCGCTCTACCAGCAGCGCACCCTCGGGTACTCGCCCCTGGAGGCCGGGCTGACCCAGCTTCCCCTGGCCCTCATGATCACCCTCTCGTCCTGGGTCGCCGGCAAGGTCTCCGGCCGCCAGGTGCTCCCCGTGGGCCTGCTGGTCCTCGCGGCCGGACTGGCCTGGCTGTCCCGAACCCCGGCCGACGGCACCTTTCCGGTGGACCTGCTCGGCCCGACGCTCCTCATCGGCATCGGGCTGGGGGTGGCCTTCGTCCGGCTCACCGCGATGTCCTCCACAGGCGTCCCGGCCGCCGACAACGGCCTGGCCGGCGGGCTGGTCAACGCCACCCGGCAGATCGGCGGAGCCATCGGCCTGTCCTTCCTGACCCTGCTCCCCTCCTTCGGCGCGGCCTTCCTGGCCTGCGCCGCCCTGACCCTGCTCATCTCGGCTCTCTCGACGCGAAAGGCATGACCATGACCCTGGACAAGCCGTACATCAGCGGCCACTTCACCCCCGTCCCCGACGAGATCACCGGCCGTGAACTGACGGTGCGCGGCACCCTCCCGCCCGAGCTGAACGGCCGCTACTTCCGCAACGGCCACAACCCCAAGCCGGGCATCACCCCCACCCACTGGTTCCGCGGCGAGGGCATGATCCACGGCGTCCGCCTCACGGGCGGCCGGGCCGAGTGGTACCGCAACCGCTGGGTGCGCACCCCCTTCCTGGACGGCGTGCCGTTCACCGGAACCGAGCTCGAAGTCAGCGCCGCCGCCACCAACATCATCTTCCACGGGGGCCGCTATCTGGCCCTGCAAGAGGCCAATCTGCCCTGGGAGGTCAGCGCCGACCTCGACACGATCGGTGTCCACGACTTCGGCGGCAAGCTCACCAGCGCGATGACCGCCCACCCCAAAGAGGACCCGGAGACCGGCGAGCTGCACTTCTTCAGCTACAGTCCCTTCCCGCCGCACCTGACCTACTTCGTGGCCGACGCCTCCGGCGACATCGTCACGTCGGAGGTCGTCGACGGCGCCGGCCCGTCGCTCATGCACGACTTCGCCATCACCCGTGAGCACGTCGTCTTCATCGACTCGCCGGTGGTCTTCGATCACGCCGAGCAGTCCGGTATCCCCTACCGCTGGCACGACGACGTCCCGCTGCGCATCGGCGTGATGCCGCGCGCCGGGGGCAAGACCACCTGGTACGAGGTGGCCGAACAGGCAGCGCTGTTGCACGTCGCCAACGCGTACACCGACGCGCGGGGCCGGATCGTCCTCGAAGCACCGCGCTTCGACCGTTCCGCCTGGGAGAACTCGTGGAAGTGGTGGGTCGGCGCGCCCGGCTACGGCACCAGCCCCGACGCCGGCTCGACCTTCTACCGGTGGATCATCGACCCGGCCACCGGCAAGGTCACCACCGAGTCCCTCAACGACCTGGCCACCGAGTTCCCGTCGATCAACGACGCCCACACCGGTTCGGCCTACCGCTACGGCTACGCCATCGCCTTCCCCGGCGCGGGTCTGTCGGGCTACCACACCGTCAAGTTCGACACGCGGACCGGCCAGGAGAAGCTGCTCGCGCACGGTGAGGGCCGGATGCCCGGCGAGGCCGTCTTCGCGCCCGCCGAGGACGGGACCGCCGAGGACGACGGCTATCTGCTCACCATCGTCAGCGACCTCGAGGCCGACGCCTCGGAGCTGCTCGTCCTTGACGCGAGAGACCTGAGCACCGTGGCCGCCGTCGAACTCCCCCGCAGGGTGCCCGCCGGCATCCACGGCCACTGGATCCCCGACTCCGAAGTGCCCGCCTGATCCGCCCCAGCCGCCCGGGTCGCCGTTGTCCCCCGCTGCGGCGGCCCGGCCCCCACCACCGAGGAACCGCCATGACCCACCCCACGACCATCGACGAGCACGCCCCCGTCATCGCCGAACACGCCATCCGGATCGCCGCTCCTCTCGAGCGGATCTGGCAGCCGCACACCACGATCGGCTCCTGGCCCGGCCGGCAGTCCGCCGCGGGGCTGGGCCGCGTACCGGCCGGCACGCAGGGCGTCCTCTATCGCTTCCAGGGCTGCCGCGGCGGCGAGAAACGACGCCGGGGTCCGGGCGTCGGCGTGGGAAGAGGTCGGCTGGTCGGCCGGTGTCCTGCACACCTCCTCGGCTCGTCACCCTCCAGACGACATTGAGTTTGTCATCCATCGGATGACATGCTACAACGGTTTCAGTGAGGCGCATTGGCAGCAAGGACCAAACCTGCTCGATGGAGGTGTTTCGCGATGTTGATGCGCACTGACCCCTTCCGTGATCTCGACCGGCTGGCTCAGCAACTGATGGGCCCGGGCACCTGGTCGCGGCCGTCCGCGATGGCGATGGACGCCTACCGCGAGGGCAACGAATACGTGGTGGCCTTCGACCTCCCCGGCGTCAGCGCGGAGGCGATCGACATCGACGTCGAACGGAACATGCTGACCGTCAGGGCCGAGCGCCGGCCCGTGGCGAAGGCCGACGACGTTAAGGTGGAGCTGTCGGAACGGCCGCTGGGCGTCTTCTCCCGCCAGATCGCGCTGGCCGACCGGCTGGATACCGAGCACATCAAGGCCGACTACGACGCCGGAGTGCTCACCCTGCGCATCCCGATCGCCGAGCCCGCCAAGCCCCGCAAGGTAACCATCGGCGGAGGGTCCGACCGCAAGGAGATCTCCGGCTGAGCCGGGCAACGCAGGCCGACGAGCGGCGGAGGACGGGCACCTGATCTCCCCCCCTCTCCCGTCCTCCGCGCCCTTGGGACTCATGAAGGGTGGCGGTCGAGGTGACCCTGCGGTGGAAAGCGTTCCTCGACCAGGTGAAGGAACGCGGCGAGTACGACAGCCTGCAGGAAGCAGAACGCGCGGCCCGTGTGGTGCTCGCCCTGCTGGGCGCACACCTGGTCGGTGAAGTGCGTGCCCAGCTGGCCGCGCATCTGCCGGAAGACTTCGCCCTGATCCTCCTCAACCCGCTGCAGAGTGCCGAACCCTTGTCGCCGGAGCGGTTCGTGCGGGCGACGGCGGCCTGGATCGAGGGGGCCACCGATCAGACCGCGGCCTGGGACGTCAGCGCCGTCCTCAGCACCGCCGCCGACGCAGCCGGCGACGACCTGCTGGAGAAGATCCTGCTCCAGCTCCCCGCCGGCTACGATCTTCTCTTCGGTCGCCCCCAGCCCACCTGACCACCCACACCACCGGTGCCCGCACACCCGCAGACGACCTCCAAGCCGCCCGCACCCTCACCGAACGCAACCCCGACACCCAGCCCCTGACCGGCTGGGCCTTCGTTCCCCTCCACCGTCACGGCCCCGGCCGGCCCCCTCAGCCACATAAGCGGGACCCGGACCTACCTGCGCCAAAGCCCGCTGATGACACATGCACGGGGCGGCAGCGCCGGGTTCGCGCGCCACCGGGTGCCGGCGGCGATGGAGCCGACACGTCCCCGCCGGGCAAGACCTGGGTCCCCGCCGAGCGGGCCACCGACTGGCTCCCCCCGCCCGGTCATCGCGCTGCCCGGCATCGGCCGCGCCACGGCGCCGACGTCCGGCAGACCGCCCGCACATCCTCGGCCAGGGCCAACGCCTGCGCCGGGAGCGGCAGACCGCGAGTCGGCTCACCCTCACGGTGCGCCGACCGCGGCTCCAGCACGCGCACGCGTGCGCCGCCGGAACCCACCCACCACTCACCCGCCCTCGCCGGGACCGCACTTGGCCTGCTGACCTCCCTCGGACCGCAGCGGGCACGCGTCCGCGCCTACGCGATCCGCGCCGACGGTCTGCTGCCGACCGCGTGCGCCTACTGGCAGCTCGCCCCGGATCCCGGCGACGCCCGGACCCGCGCGGCCGAAGCCGCCGCCGACCGCGCCCGCCGACGCTTCGGACCAAAGGCCGTACGGCCAGTTGCTGTGGCGGACTGACCACGTGCGTGAACACCACGGCCACATGCTTTGATCAGCCCGACCCGGGCCCTCGGTGGCGCAGTCGGCGGCGTCCCTCAGTACGAAGCGGCGAGTACCCGCACAAGCAGGTGGAAAACGATCAGGGCCCGCTGATCCGAGCCAGTTCCACCGTCGTGGTGATCCGCGTGACGGCAGGCTTTCGGGGCACCGAACCGAACCCGAAGCGCACAGGCGGTTCGACGGACGCCATCACGCCGAGGTCCTGGTCTTCGAAGGCCGCCGAAACCGCGCGGATCGGTCTCTGATCCCGCGCGCCGTACCACTCACGGCGACCGCCGCCGGCGCTGCCGCGGGTCCGCACCCCGTTCAGCAGCAGGCGGGCGGGCACGTCCGTCAACGCGCTCCATGCCGGACGGCGGGCGAGCGCGGCGGGCACAGCACGCAGCGCAAGCCCCACGGGGCCTCGCCGACCGGTGGTGAAGCGCACCTCCAGTTGTCCGGCACTGATGGTCCAGGTCTCCGCCTCGACGCTCACACGGACCGGGACGCTGCGCACCGTGTCGAAGGCGTAGGTGTCGGCGACGAAGTCCGCCGTCTGCCGCGTAGGAGCCAACAGCAGCCGTTCCCCGTTCGCTCGCTCGATCATCACGTCGCTGAACGACCCGAACGGCGACCGCTCCCAGTGTCCGAGCACGATGCGCGTCCCGGAGGAAGTGCCCGTGCCCGCGATCCACCCTTCGAAGCGCAGCCGCGCGGGCCGGGTGGTCCTCCTGCCGCGTTTCCTGTTCATCCTCACTCCCGTCGCAGGTCCCGGGCGTGCCGGAGGGCAAGGACCTCAGGCGGTATCCGCCGGGGTGCTCTCCGCGGACTCTTCAAAACGCCGGGCCTGGGAGGCGAGTCCGCGGTGGCCCCATCGCGTCCTCGGGCACGCGGGGAGCCTCCTGCCAGGCTTGGAAATGGAATCAAGCCTTTATCGTCAAATTCCTACCGTGCCTAGTGATCAGTTGCGGCAGTCGGAGGGGGAGGGCAATTCCCTCGAAGGGTGATTCGCCACCTCGTCTGCGGCTACCCGGCGAGAAGGTTTCCGCGCTCCATTGGAGGAGGTGGCCGACGTGGGAACGCCGACCTCACGAGAGATCGAGACTCATCCGGACATCGTGGCGCTGCGCACGCGATCCGAACAGGCCACGGTCACCCCGACCGGCCAGGGCATCGAGGCGCTCAGCCTGCTGACCGGTCTCTACATCGCGGCCTCGCCGTGGATCGTGGGCTTCAACGGTCTGGGCACTCTCGCGGTGAACAACCTCATCACCGGCATCGCCTTCGCCTTGCTGGCCATCGGGTTCGGTTCGGCCTTCGAACGGACTCATGGCATGAGCTGGGCCGCGGCCGCCTTGGGGGTGTGGACGATCATCGCTCCCTGGGTGGTGTCCGGTCCAGTGGCGACCGCAGCCACCATCGCAAGCAACGTCGTCGCGGGCGCCCTCGCCGTCGCCTGCGCCGGTACGACAGCAGCCACGGGCGCAGCCGCGCTGCGCCGCTAGGTGGTGGCGAGAAGGCCCGGTTCCGCGCCTGCGCCGTCGGCCGTCTCCCAGGTTGCCGACGACAGAGGCGTCGGCACTGCTGCGACCACCGGCCTGCTCCAGAAACGGGCGGCCCTGCCGCTGTGACGAGCGGGCCGGACCTGGCGCCGTCGAGAGAGGGCCGGCTCGTCCGGTCCGCTTGGCTCACCGTCCGGGGGAGGTCAGTCGCCTGTGGTGATCTCGATGTGCCGGGGCTTGGCCTTCTCCACCTTGGGGATCCCGACGGTCAGCACGCCGTCGCGCAGGGCCGCGCTGACGCCTTCGGAGTTGACCTCGCCCGGGAGAAGGGCCCGGTACTCGAACCCGCCGGTACGGCGGGTGCCGCGCCGCAGGACGCCGGCCCGTTCGCGTTCCCTGAGCTCGCCGCTGATGACCAGTTCCTGCCCCACCATCTCGATGTCGATGTCCTCGCGCTTCGCGCCAGGGAGGTCGACCTCGATCTGGTAGGCGTCATCGGTCTCGGAGACATCGGCCAGCGGCGACCACGCCATCCCCGCGGTCACCGGCGCCAGGGTGCCACCCACCGTGGATTCCAGCAAGCTGCTCATGCGGCTGAACAGATCGTCGAACTCCGCGAGCGGACCAGCGGCCCAGCCCGGGGCACGACGTTCGGCCAGCGGCGCCCGGCTGCCGCGTCGCACAGGAAGCGTCATTTTCGTTCACCTCCATCACCTATATCCTCTACGTTCTATTTCATTCCCGGGTGCGGCGGCCTCCACACGACTGTCGTGCGGGGCCTCCAGCCTGCCCGGGACAGGCCGAAGCCAGCCGCCCAAGGGCCGCGTCGGTTGTCTCACCGACCCATCCAGGTTCTGGCCCGCACGGCCTGTGGCCGGAGGATCACGCGAACCACCAGACCGGGTGCGCCCGCCATCGGGACGTGCCCGCAGCCGGGCAGCGGCACCGTCCGGGCCGCGGGGACCATGGCATGGACCGAAGGAGCCACCGAGAAGACCGCGACGTGGGACGTCAGCGCCGCGCTCATCGTCGTGGCCGACCTCATCGGCGAAGATCTGACGGACCACATTCTGCTCCAGCTCCCCCGGGGGCTGCGACCTGCTGTTCGGCCGGCCACGACCCATCTGACCGAGACAGGCCGTTGGCCAAGTCTTCGCCCCCGGAGGAGACGGCCTTGTGGACGGCCGGGTCGAAGGCCCCCGGCGACACGTTGGCCACTGCGTTCACGCCCACCGCGAGGCGATCGCGCCAGGAGCGCTTGCGGTAGTCGTACTGATCTTCAGCCGCTGCGGTCACTGCGCGTTCCTGTGGCCGTGCCCGCAGCACCTCCGGTCCGGAAGGCCGCGCCGGGCGGCGCGCGGTACGTCGGATGGCGCCACCGCGCCAGGGGGACATCCGGCAATCACGCTCGGCAGGCGCACGAACTCCACGGCTGGTGGACCGTCACTTACTCGCCCAGGTGGTCAGTGAGCGAAGTCGAACCAGTTGACGTTCACGTAGCTGGCCGGCTGGCCGCTGCTGAAGGTCAGATAGACGTCGTGGGTGCCGGTGATGCCGCTGATGTTCGACGGGATCGTCTTCCAGCTCTGCCAGCCCCCGGTGTTCGCGAGCGCGAAGCTGCCGATCGGTGTGCTGGTGCGGCTGTCGAGCCGTATTTCGACCAGTCCGCTGACACCGTCGGTGGCGCCGCTGGCGACTCGGCCGCGGAACTGCGTCGCCGCGGTGGATCCGAAGTTGATGCCCTTGTAGAGCGCCCAGTCGCCGCCCGCCACCGTGGTCACGTCCTGGCCGCCGTCGGTATCGGAGGTGGTCTCGGTGGTCAGGCCCGCCTGGTCGTCGTAGGACTCGGCCTGGATCGCGCTGTAGGCGTCACGGTTGCCCGAGGGAGGCGTGCTGGAGGGCGGCGGAGTGGTCGGGGTCGGGCTGCTGCCGCTTGTCGACTTGAGCACCGAGACGTAGTCGACGACCAGTGGGTGTCCTGGCTCGGTGCCGCTGTCGGGGCCGCCGCCGAAGTTGTCGGGCATCGCGCCGCCCATGGAGACGTTCAGGATGACGAAGAAGCCGTGGTCGGTGGCGTTGTTCCAGGTCGTGGCGTCGACCTGATTCTCCCGTACGGTGTGGAAGTTGACCCCGTCCAGGTAGAAACGTATCTCCTGGGGGCTGGTGGACTTGTCCCACTCCACCGCGTAGGTATGGAAACCCGCCTGACAGGTCGTCCCGGAGCAGGCGCGCTGGCCGCCGATGCCGGATGTCTCGTTGCACGGGCCGCCGGGATTGGTGCCGCAGTGCATGGTGGCCC
Organism: Streptomyces sp. NA02950; assembly: GCF_013364155.1. NCBI lineage: Bacteria > Bacillati > Actinomycetota > Actinomycetes > Kitasatosporales > Streptomycetaceae > Streptomyces > Streptomyces sp. NA02950. The sequence continues at coordinate 261,180 of NZ_CP054916.1, forward strand.
ATGCATTGTTGAGGCCCTGGACGTTCTCCATGATGTCCAGCTCGCCGATGCCGGGCCAGTTCCACCAGTTGCCGCGGTAGGGGGCGCCCAGCATCCAGAAGGCGGGCCAGTATCCCTTGGCGGCCGCGCCGGTCACATTCGGCATCTGGAGCCGCGCTTCGACCCGCAGCTTTCCGCCCGCGGGCGGCTGGAAGTCGGAGCGCTTGGTCTCGATGCGGCCCGAGGTCCAATTCCCGGAGCTGTCGCGCCGCGGGGTGATGCGCAGATTCCCGGAGCCGTCCAGCGAGACGTTGGAGGTGCTGTCGGTCATGGTCTCGACCTCGCCGGTACCGAAGTTGGCCGGACCGCCCGGATAGCTGGTGCCCGTCGTGTACTGCCAGTCAGCGGTATCGACCCCGGACCCCGCCGCACCGTTGAAGTCGTCGAGGAAGACCTGCGACCAGCCGTCGGGCGGCGCGGGCGCTGTCGCGTGGGCGGGCAGCGTGACGGCGGTGGCGGCGGCCGCCGCCAGGCTCAGCGTGCTGAGCACGGCGACGACCACTTTCCGGACAGGGCTGCGCCTGTGGGTACCTCTGCTCATGATGCCTCTTCCTGGGAGGGGTTGGTCGCCCAGAGAGCGCTCTCAGGACGGCTGCGCTGATAGTCGTCCCCGCTACTTCAAGCGTCAAGAGATTGCGCCAAGAACGGTCAGACAACGTTTTCTGAGGTCACTTCCTGAATACGGTGACCGCAGAGGTTGAGGAGATCTTGTTCCATGGTGTGGCGGCCCTTGGTGCGGGGCTGACTCGCGGCCGCCGGCCACCTCACGCCATCCGCCCTCCGCGGGCCTCATGGCGCGGGTTTCACGCCCAGGGATGTGGCCGGGACACGTCGTCGCTCGAGGCGCGTTGATCGAGGTGGGGGCCGCAGCCGGACTGTGCCTGTACCCGGATGAGTACCACTGACGACGGCCGGACATCCCTGGCCCGGATACCAGTCCCGTCTCGCCGACCTGCGAAACCCTCGGACCCGTTCCGCTTCCCTCCACCGTCCCGGACGACGAGGGGTCCGCTATGCCGCGAAGAAGTCGGTCAGTGCCACGTTCACGGCCTCCGGACGCTCCAGGTAACCGTAGTGGCCGCAGCCGGGGATCTCGGTGTAGCGGGCCGATGGGATGGCCTCGGCGAGTTCCCGGGACAGATGCGGGCGGACGACCAGGTCGTCCTGGAAGCCGATGACGAGGCAGGGGCGGGCGATCTTCCGGTAGAGCGCAAGGCGGTTCGGGATGATCTCGATGCCCAGTTGCGCGCGGACCGCCGAGGGGTCGGGCGGGGACATCTCCAGGACACCGAGCCAGTCCCGGAGTCTCTCCTCGTCGTTGAGCGTGCGCGGGGAGAGGTTCTGGATCGCGAGCTGGTACGCCAAGAGGGCGGGCGGGAGTTTGACGCCGCTGTCGGCCCGCTCGAGGTCGGCCGCCGCCATGGCCCTCATCAGCGCGTCCGCGCGTCCGCTGCTCGACATCAGGACGGCCTGCGTGACGAGTTCGGGCCGGGCCAGGACGAGTTCCTGCGCGATGATCCCGCCCAGTGAGTGGCCCACCACCCGGCAGGGGCCCTGCCCGAGGTGTTCGATGAGACCGGCCACATCCGCGACCATGTCGGCCAGGGTGAAGTCCCCGGGCTCCCCGGGACCGGCTCCGCTCCCCCGGTTGTCGAGGGCGACCACCCGGTAGCCGGCCGCGCGCAGCGCGGGCACCTGATGGGCGCGCCAGACGCGGCCCGGCGCGCCGGTTCCGGCCACCATCACCACCGGCTCTCCGCGGCCGTGGTCCTCGAAGCTGACATCGACTCCGTTGACGTGCGCCACCGGCATCGGCGTTTCCCCTCCCCCGTGTTCCTCCGCGGGGTCCCGCACGGTGGTGCGGGACTCGTTAAGCCTCCGGGTGCGTCGGCGGGTTACCCCGCCGACGCACCCGGAGGCGCGACCGGCGCCGACTCGTCTCGGCTGCCGGTCCAGACCGGGTCGCGCCCCTCCGCGAAGGCCCGGGGGCCCTCCGCGGCGTCCCGGCTGTGCATACGGCGCTCCTCCCAGGCGTAGCGGGTGGAGAACGCCTCCTCCAACGGCCGGTCCAGCGACCGCATGACCGACTCCTTGATGGCACGCACCGACAGGGGCGCGCTGCGGACCAGGTCGGCCGTCCAGGCGGCGACCCGGTCGTCCAGCTCCTCCCGGTCGGCGACCTCGTTGACCAGGCCGAAGCCGAGGGCGGTCGCCGCGTCCATCCGATTTCCGGTGAGCAGATACCCCATGGCCGTCTTGAGGGGCAGTTGCCGGGCGAGGCGGAACGCGCCGCCCGCGCCGGGGACCAGTCCCAGCCGCGCCTCCGGGAGGGCGAAGACCGCGTCGTGAGCGGCGATGACGAGATCGCAGGCGAGCACCAGCTCGAAGCCGCCGCCGAGCGCGTAGCCGTTCACCCGCGCCAGCACCGGTGTGGACAGGGTGAACCGTTCGGTGAGCCGGGGCCAGCCGGGCTGGCCGCGGCTGCCGAACGTCGTCGCCGCGGCCCCTTCGGCGGTGAGCCGGGCCCGCTCCTTGAGGTCCTGCCCGACGGAGAAGGCCCGCTCGCCCGCGCCGGTCAGGACCGCGACCCGGACCTCGTCGTCTGCCTCCACGTCGTCCCAGACGGCGGCGAGTTCCTCGTGCATGCGCAGGTCCATGGCGTTCAGCACCTCGGGACGGTCGAGGGTGACGTGAGCGACGCCGTCCTTCTTCTCGTAGCGCACCCGGGGCCGGTCGGCGTCCCCGCCTCCGGCCGTCACGGCTCGCCCGCCGCGAACTGGCCCACCTTGTGGATCACGTCGACGCCGTACAGTCGCAGCGCCTGCTGGAGGGCGAACTCGGCCATGTACGCGCGGAACGCGTCCACCGGCTCCTCCGCGAGGTTGAGCATGCGCCGGTTGACGAGCACCGCCTCGCCGTCCAGCCGCGCCACGGCGCGCTCGATGGCGGCGTCCATTTCCCGTGGCTCCACGACCTCGTCCACCAGCAGCCGGGCCTGGGGTTCCGACGCCCAGATCCGGCGGCCCTCCAGGATCACCTGGCGGGACAGCCTCGGCCCGGCGTACCGGCTGAACCGGAAGTTGGCCACGCCGGGGATGATCCCCTCCTTGGCGGCCGGAAGGCTGAGGTAGGCGTCGGACGCGGCGATGACATGGTCGAGGACCAGCAGCACCTGGGTGCCACCGCCGATCGCGAACCCGTCGACGGCGGCGACCCAGGGTTTCTCGATGTGCCGGGTGTGCCACAGGCCGCTGTCCTCCGCGCGCACCCCCCTGACCAGCTTGTGGAGGTAGCCCAGTTCGCGGCGGAGCAGGAAGTCGACCAGCGGGATGTCGCCCGAGCTGAGGTATTTGAGATTGATCCCGGCGCTGAACACCCGCTTCCCCCGGTAGCGGCGGTGGCTCATCTCGCCGCCGCGCAGCAGGCCCACCCGGACGCCCGGGTCGAGCAGGGCCAGGTCGACGGCAGTCTCCATGTCATCGACCTGCTGCTCGTCCTCGGCGTTGAGGCGGTCGTCCCGGCACATCGTCAGCCGGGCCACCCCGTCGCGGCGCTCCAGCCGTACGGCCTCCATCTCCACCACGCCGGTCCGCAGGAACTCCGGCAGCAGCCGCCGCGCCCGGTCCGACGGCCGGAGCATAGCGTCGAGCAGATGCGGGCCGGCGGAGGAGGAGCGGAGGACGGCCCGCAGGAAGATGCCCTGGTCGATCTCGTGGCCTTCCTTGTCCGCCTGTGGCCGGCTCCGCTCCTGCGCAAGCTGCTCCTCGGTCGGCACCAGGCCGGGGAACGCGCCCGACGCGGCGGCGACCAGTTCGTCGATGCGCAGGTGGCGGGTGCGCCCCTCGGTGAGGCGGTCGTAGACGGTGTCGGCATGCTCGTCCAGGAACCGGGCCCGACGGGCGCGGGCCGCGTTCTTCGCCGCCTCGGCCTCGGCCCGCTGCTCGGCGGTGCGCCGCACCGGGCCGGGCAGCGCGGCCAGGACCTTCTCCGCCCGCTCGGTGGCCTCGGTCAGGGCCTGCCACCCGTCGGGGGCGGACTCCCGGCGGTGCGGCGCGGCCGTCATGCGGCCTCCGCGGCGCCGCGCCGCAGGGCGCGGTCGCAGGCCGCCAGGTGGGAGCCGAGGGCGTCCTCGAAGCTGGTGGTCTCCGCGTCGAAGAGCAGCTGGCGCCGGATGGCGAGCTCCTTGCCGGACACCTCCTCGACCAGTTGCGCGGTGGTGGCCGCGGCGGCTTCGGGGCTGTCGGTGAGTTCGTCGGCGATGCCGGACGCCAGTGCCTCGGCTCCGGAGATGGGCTGCCCGAAGAGCACGCTGCGCCGGACACGGGCGACTCCGGCCAGCCGGACGAGCCGGAAGGCGGCCATGCCGGGCCAGGTGGCCTCTCCGTCGAAGGGCATGAGCAGCCGGGTGCCGGGCGTCGCGATGCGGATGTCGGCGGCGAGGAAGGTGTCGAGGGCCGCGCCCCCGCAGTCGCCGACGGCGAGCGCGATGGTCGCCGCGGGCAGCCGCTCGAGCCGCCGCAGGGCCCGCTCCCACTTGGTGACCAGGGCGATGTTCAGTCCGTCGGCCCACCCCGGCCCGGGCGCGCCGGTGACGCACAGGGTGACGACTCCGCCCGTGTCCCGACCCTCGGCCCGGTCGCACAACACGGTCAGTTCGCTCACGGCACCGATCGACAGCGGCCGGGTGCCGTCGATGGTCATCATCAGCACATCACTCACGTCTCGCACGGTGTTCTCCCCCGTCGTCACCACTGCACCAGCGCCGTCTCGAGGGTGGACCCCGGGCCCATCGTCATGAGCACCCCGTAGTCGCCGGGCCGGGTCACCCGCTCGTCGAGAAGTCGTTCGTAGGAGTAGAGGAACGATCCGCTCGACACATTGCCGTGATCCCGCAGCACGCCGACGGTGTGCCGCAGGTCGTACCGGGTCAGCCCCAGGTTGACGGTGACCGCGTCGATGACCTTCTTGCCGCCGGAGTGCACCAGCCAGTGGCGGATGTCGCCGCGGCGCAGCCCGGTGTCCGTCAGCAGCCGGTCGACCACGCTCTCGGCGTGGGCGCCGACGACGTACGGGATCTGCGGGTCGAGGTAGAAGCTGAACCGGTCCAGCTCACGGTCCCAGTCGTAGCGCATCGCGTCGATTGCGTCGGGGATGATGCAGCTGGCGAACTTCAGCACGGTCGGGCCCTCGCAGGGAGCCGACGCCTCGTCGCCGGGCCCGGACATCAGGGCGATGGCCCCCGCGCCGTCGCCGAAGAGGCTGTTGACGACCGCGGTGTGCATCGAGGAGTCCATCGCGTACGCCGCGGAGCAGGCCTCCGTGCACAGGACGACGGCGAGTTCGCCGGGGTGGGCGGCGGACCAGCCGGCCACCACGTTCAGGGCGTTGAGCCCCGCGTTGCAGCCCATGCCGACGATGTCGCTGCGGCCGCAGTGCCGGTCGATGCCCAACTCACGGATCATCAGGGCGCTCAGACCCGGGGTGAGGAAGCCGGTGGAGGAGACGCAGCACAGGTGGCGCAGGTCGGAGAGTTCGGCACCGGCCCGCTTCAGGCAGGCGCGCAGCGCCTCGGCGCCCATCTCGACCGCCAGGGCCTTGTGCTTGTCCAGCAGATCGCCCTGCGGCTCCGGGTGGCGGACGCCGTCCCCGTCCGGCTCGGGCAGGGTCAGGTGGCGCCGTTCGATGGCGCTGTTGCGGAAGACGGAGCTGATCCTGGCATCGGTGATGCCGAACGCGTCGAGCACTTCCTGCTGGGAGTAGACGGTGGACGAGGCGGCGGTGCCCACCCCGAGGATCCGCGGCCGGTAGGGCGTCTTCAGGACGCCGTCTCCGGTCAGGACGGCGGTGTCGAAGGCCTCGGCCTCCAGGGCCGTCGTCCGAAGGCCCTCCGGAGGATCGAGATTGATGGTCATCGGAACGTCCACCCCCACATGCGCGGTTTACTGCGCGGCCTTTGAGTATTGCTGCCGGTCACGTGCTTCGCCTTCCCGAGAGATGCCGATGCCGGGGCGCCGTACAGTCCGGCGCCCGGCTCCGTGCGTTATGACGTCTTCCGCGCCGCGCTCTGCGCCTCGATGAAGCGCGCGAGTCGCGCGGTGCCCTTTTCGATGTCCGCGGTCGTCAGATAACTCGTGGACAGGCGGAGGGCGTGGTGGCCGCCGCCCCGCGGATAGAAGTAGTTCATCGGCGTCCAGATGACGCCGAATTCCTGTGCGGACCGGGTCAGGGCCGCGTTGTCCGCCCGGAAGGGGACCTGCACCGTGAGGAAGAAACCTCCGGTGGGCTCGTTCCACCGCACGCCCAGGGCTGCCCGCCGGGCGGCCGGAAGGCGTGCGTCCAGATTGCGGAGGGTGGTCTGCATGGCGTTGCCGTAGTACGCCGCCGCGTCGGCGTTCAGGACGGAGAGCCGGCCCTCGGCGGCCAACAGGGCGCCGGCCACGGCGGCCTGGCTGAGCGACGAGGTGTTCACCGTCACCATGCTCTTGATCCGGGCGAGTTCGTCGGCGAGGAGCTCCGTCCGGCCGGTGTCGTCGAGGACCCGCTGGTCGGCGACGGCGAATCCGACCCGGGCGCCGGGGAACACCGTCTTGGCGAAGGAGCCGAGGTGGATGACCGTGCGCGAGCGGTCCAGGGACTTCAGGGTCGGCAGCGGCACGCCCGGGCTCACCCTGCGGTAGGGGCTGTCCTCGATGATCAGGATGCCGTGCCGCTCCGCCAGCTCCAGCAGGGCGGCGCGCGTCGGGGCGTCCATCGTGGTCCCGGACGGGTTGGAGTGGTCGGGGACCACATACAGGGCGCGCGGCCGTCGGCCGCGGGCTCGCTCCCCGAGAATCGCCGCCTCCAGCTCGGCGCAGGAGAACCCGTCCTCGCCCTCCTGAACGGGCGTCACCGCCACGTCGAGCAGCCGTGCCGCGCCCATGATGCCGACGTAGCAGGGGCTCGCCACGAGAAGGACGTCGTCGGGTCCGCTGATGAGGGCGCGCAGCACCAGCAGCATGGCTTCCTGCGCGCCGACTGTGACGACGATGGACTCGGCCGGGACGTCGATGTCCTCGTCCGCGCGCAACGAGTCGGCCACGATCTCGCGGATCTGGCCGGCGGTGGGCCCGTACTGGTACATGGCCGTGCGGATGTCCTGCGGGGTACGTCCCCGGGCGGCGAGGTGGTCGAGGTAGCGGCGCAGGTGGGTGAAGATCTCCTCGGTGTCGAAGAACCCGTCGTAAGGCCGTCCCGGGGCGAAGGAGATGGCGTCCGGGTAGCGGTGGGTGACCTCGTTCAGGAAGTTCATGGTGTCCAGGACGGGGTCGCAGAGGCTGGGGTGCAGGTCCGTCTTGCGCAGCTCGGCCGAGCGCGCCTCGCCCTTGCCCGGAACCCCACCCGGCCCCGGCGCGTCCCGGCGCGGCGCGGCGGGTGCCGGGCCGGGGCCGGCCGCGATCGCGGCGCGGTGCGCCTCGGCCACGGACGGGGTCGCGGTGAAGGTCATCGCATCCCTCAACTCCCGGACGAGGCCGTCCAGCACCTCGGTGACGCCTGCTTCACCGCCGACGAGAAGCCCGTCCAGCACGGGCTGCCCGACGAGGACGGCGTCGGCGCCCGAGGCGAGCGCGACGAGCACGTCGGCTCCGCCGCGCACACCACCGTCGAGCAGCACGGGACAGCGCCCGGCGAGAGCGTCGGCGAGGGCGGGCAGCGCCCGCAGGGATCCGGTGACCAGGCCGTCGGCTCCCGCGTCGACGGCACACCGGGCATCCGCCGCCGTGGCGGCACCGGCGACGATCAGCGGCAGCGGGGAGCTCGCGCGCAGCCGCTCCACATCGGCCCAGCCGGCCGCCGCGCCCCGTGGCGGCCGGTCGCCGCTGTGGGGCCGCAAGCTGAGGACGAGGGCGGCGCATCCGGCCTCCGCCGCCTCGGCCACGCGGTGCGGGGTGGCATCGGGGCCGCCGGTGACGTACGTCCGCAGCCACAGCGGGCCGCCCCCGGCCGCTGCCAGATCCGCCAGTCGGTGGGGGGTGGACGCGTCGACGACGGCGGGGAGTACGACCGCGCCGGCCGCCCGGGCCACGGCCGGCGCGCCCTTGGGACGGGCGAGCCCGGCGAGCGGGCCGACGACGAGCGGCGCGCTCCAGCCACGGTGGAGGATCTTGACGGCGGTGTCGGGCGGCCCGGGCCGCGCGGACCGCCCCTGCTTCAGCCCTGCCCGCTCGAAGACGGCCCGGTTCTCCGCCGCGGCCTCCTCCTCCGCTGCCAGGAATTCCGCGAGAGAGGGTTCCAGGACCTCTCGTGCCTGTCGGCCATAGTCGTCCAGGGTCCGTCCGGCCATGGATATCCCCTCGGCGGAATCGAATTCGGCATGCTGATTTCGGCGGCCAGGATCACATGAATCCGACGGGCCTCACAACGCTGTCCAACACGCCAGAATGCGCACTTGGACGAGGAGTTGACCAGGCGCAACCGGGTGTCTTCCCCTTTACCGCCCATTCGGCGAGCATGGGACGTCGGCGAAGCGTATGAGCGACTCCGGCAGCTCCGCCCGGCTGCGCACGTGAAGCTTCTTATAGATTTTCGTGAGGTGCTGTTCCACGGTGCTCACCGTGATGAAGAGTCGGCCGGCGATCTCCCGGTTGGTGCAGCCATAAGCGGCGAACGCGCCAACCCGGCGCTCCGCTTCGGTGAGTTCGGTGAGCGATTCGGGAACCTCCGGCGCCCCGGAGGCCGGGTCCTCGGGCAGCGTGCCGCGCGGCTCGGGCTCCTCGGGCCACGCCGGCCCGGAGTGGTCCCGGGCGTGCTCCACATACGTCCACGGCGAGGTCTGTGGGCGCGGCGGCTCGGCGGGGGCGGACCCTTGCTCCGCCGCCGACCGCGCGGTCTCCGCGTCGGCCATCGCCCGGCCCAGCTCCAGCCGGTCACCGCAGGCGCGCAGGATCCGTATCGCTTCCTGGAGCCGCTCCAGTCGGCCCTGGGGCGGGCCGGCCGCGGCGAGCAGGCGCAGCGCGACGCCGCGGGCGCGGGTGGTCTGCTCACCGAGCAGGGACAGATGCTCCTCGAGCAGGGCCCGTGCCCGCCGGTTCTCGCCCAAGGCGAGGAGGGCGGCAGCCGCGTCATTGCGCCAGTCCACGAGTTCGGGGACGTCCAGCCGCCATTCCCTCATCAGCTCCCCGCACGACCGCAAGTTCCGCAGCGCGGTGCGCGGCCGGCCGATGGCGAGGTGGTAGCGGCCGAGGGCGTGGAGATAGGGCAGGGCGAACGGCGTGTCGAACATGACCATGGGCACGGGCAGGTTGAGGTACGACATGGCCGTGTCGACGTCGCCCAGTTCGGTCCCCGCCCGGGCGGCGAGGGACAGCGGCAGACCGAGCGCGATGCCCCAGGCTTCGGGCGCGGCGAGGCCGAGCGCGGCCTGCGCGGCCTCGCCCGCCACCTTCAGGTCGCCGCTGCGCAGGGCGGCAGCCGCCCGGATCGTCTCCAGCAGCGCCCGCCGCATGGGGACGCGCCGGTTCCACGGCTCCTCCAGGAGCCGCTCCGACCACGCCACCGCCTCGTCCAGCCGGTAGCACTCGATCAGGAGAACCAGCGCGCACAGTGTGGCCTCGAAGGTGCTGCTCGTACGGGCGCCGCGCAGCACCCGGTAGGCCATCCGGTCGCACTCGTCGTCGCCGTTGAGGCCAGTGGCGAGGGTGAGGAAGGTGCGCGGCGACATGGACCCCGGTGCCCGCGCGCCGGGCGTGCCGGCCCGGGCGCCGGGGGCGGCCTCACCGGTGTCGCGTCGCGGCCCGGGGCGGCAGAAGGACAGCCAGAGCCGTGCCAGGTCGAGGTCGGAGTGTACGGCGTCCGGTGGCGTCCCCGCTCCGTCCCAGGCCTCCGACCTCTCCGTGGCCGCACGGGCCTCGATGGTCCGCAGCAGTGCGTCGGCCTGCGCCAACTCGCCCAGCCAGGCGTGCTGCCCGACCACGGCCAGGGCGTCGGGTCCGGTGAGCAGTCCGGCGCGGACCATCCGGCTGAGCTGTGCCAGGTGCCGGGCCGACTTCACCGGGTCCACGAGCCACTGGGCCTGGGCGAGGGCGGCCGTCGCTCCGGCCCGCTGGGTGGCGTCAACGCAGACGGAGGCGGCGTGGCGCAGATAGGTGATCCCGGCATCGATGTCTCCGGCGTCAATGGCCTCCCGGGCGGCCTCGCGGAGGATATGGGGATGCCAAGGGGCCTTGAGCGACTCATGGGTGGCCATGAGCTGGTCGGCCACCGCGGCGGCCGGGGCGCCGCTCTCGTGCAGGAGTTCGGCGGCCCGGGCGCGCATCGCGAAGAGGTCCCTGGCGGGGATGTCCGCGAGGACGGCCAGCCGGGCCCGTTCATGGCGGAACCGGTTGCCGGACAGCAGGCCGGCCGCGTTCAGTTCGGCGATGCTGCGCCGGACGGAGGTGACGTCGTCGCCGAGGAAGTCACCGATCAGGGCGGGGCCGACCGACTCGCCGAGCACCGCGATGGCGCGCGCCGTCGCGGACATGGCCGGCTCGCAGCGGTGCAGGCAGCGCAGATAGGCGTGCCGGAAGGACTCACCGGGCAGCGGAGCGTGGGAGGCGGCCGAGTACGGCCCGGTCGGCGGCGTGTCCCGTGCGTCCGCCTCGGCGCGCTCGCTCAGCTCCTCGGCGTACGGGGCGTCTTCGGCGTCCTCGATGAGGGCGTGCAGCAGCAGCGGGTTGCCGCCGCTGGTCTCGGCCCACAGCTTGGCGGTTTCCCCGGCCGCCGAGCCGGTGACCGGGTGAGCGGCCAGTTGTCCGGCCACACCGTCGACGCCGAGCGTGCCCAGGCGGATCCGATGGCAGTAGGGAAGGTGCAGGGTCTCGGCGTGGAGCGTCCTCAGCTCCCGCTCGTGGCAGGAGCTCTCGGCCAGCAGGACCAGGATCGCGGAGGCGTCTATGCGGCGTATGAGGTAGCTGAGGCACTCGAGCGAGGCCTCGTCCGCGAAGTGCACATCGTCGACGCCGAGGACGAGGGTCTGTTCACGGGCGAACTCGGTGACGGTCCGGCAGATACGCTGCAGCACGGCGAGCGGTACCCGTCCGGACCCGGGTAACACCTCGTCCGCATCGGCGAGCGGATCGGCGACCGTCCCCACGGCGCGCATCGCACTCAGCAACTGGTCGACGAGGCCCAGTCGGTCCAACTGCTCGCTGGCGGAGGCCGTCATGGACAGGAAACGGCCGCCCCGCTCGGTGGCCCAGTCGGCGAAGCACCGGATCAGCGCGGTCTTTCCGCAGGCCACCGGCCCGTGCGCCAGGACGACCGCGCCCTTCCCCTGCTCGCACCCGGTGTACAGCTTCTCCAGCAGCCGGAGTTCTTCGCCTCTTTCACTGAGATTCACAGGCACCCCCCGCACCCTGTGCCGCGACCCGACGACGCCGCTGAATTCCGCGCCACGGCCCGGCAAACTGTCCAGCAATGGAGAAGAAAAAGAGAGGGGCTTCTGACCTGCATCGATACCGAGGTGGGGGTGGCGGAACCTGTAAGGATGCCGACAACAGAAGCACTTCGTCAGTCAGGATAGCGGCTCGATCCGGCCCCTGTGTGCCGCATTCCTGCCGCCGGAAAGGGAATAGCCGATTCCGAGCCTCGGAGGCCGGGCACGGAAACCCGGCTTCCCCTTTCCTCTTTGCTTTCTCCCTCGGCCCACTTGTCTCGCTCGCAACTCTGGTCCGTCTGACCTCCCTTGACTGCCGTGACGTCTTCGTCGTACTCGCATCTCACCGCCCATCCCCCGGCTCGCAGCCCGGCCGTGAGCGGTGCCGCCACGGCGGGTGGCAGGGGGAAGGTCACCGCGAGCCCACCGTCCGCCATGCCCTCCGGTCCGGCCCCCGCGTCGGTCACCACCGCGTCCTCGCCGCTGACGCCGAGCTCCGCCACCGCGTGCAGCAGCAATCGCAGTTCTCCGGGGCGGCCCCGGACCCCCACGCACACCCGGGCGCCCGCACCGGCGTCGCCAGGCCGGGCCTGAGGTACGGCGGCAAGACCCTCGATTCCCCGGTCCAGCAGATCCACCACCGTCCGCCTGGCCCGGTCGCGTTCGGCGCCGTCCGGCTCGCCGTCCGGCCCGGCGAGCAGTTCCAGGGCCGTCACCAGGCAGGACAGATCGGCGTGCAGGTCCTTCGCGACCCCGGCTATGGCCCCCGCGTTGGACTGGAGGATGTCCCCCCACAGCCGGGAGTCGCCCGCGGCGATCCGGGTGACGTCCCGCAACCCCTGGCCGGCGAAGCGGGACGCCTCCTCCGGCGCCTCCCGCAGCCGCGCCGCCATCAGGCTCGCCAGCAGATGGGGCACGTGCGAGGTCAGCGCCACCGCGTCGTCGTGCTCCCGGCTCCGGGTCAGCACCGGGACCGCGCCGCACAGTTCCACCAGCTCGAGGGCCGCCTCCAGGGTCGCGTCCGAGGTGCGCCCGGACGGGGTGAGCGCCCACGGCCGGCCCCGGAAGAGATCGGCCCGGGCAGCCAGCGGACCGGACCGTTCACGGCCCGCCATCGGATGCCCCCCGACGTACCGGGACGGATCCGGGGCCTGGCTCAGCGCCAGCCGCACCGGCACCGCCTTCACACTGGCCACATCGGTGTACGTATGGGCGAGCCCACGCCGCTGCGTCTCGACCAGTGCCGCTCCGACCGCGCTCGGCGGCACCGCGAGCACCGCGAGGTCCACGGGCGCGGCGGGTTCCTCGGCCAGGCCCGCCCCCAGGGCCGCGGCCGTCCTCGCGGCCACGGGGTTCCGGTCGGACAGGAAGACCGTCACCCCCCGACGGTTCGCGGCGAGCGCGATCGACGTACCGATCAGACCGGTGCCGACGACGGCCATCGTGCGCAACACGCATCATCACCCCATCCTGAAAGACGGTGAAAAGCGCGACGAGTTTATGGAGAAACCCCCACCGACCACGAGAGCGGACAATTAACGAGCATGGTTTGGCGTCCAACCGTCGCGGGGGACTTCATGGCCAGATCAAGGAAACGGGCCCTACAGTTCAGAAATCTCTCGTTCCTTTTCCGTTTTGGGGGACACATGATGGCTTTATCGAAGTCCCAGGACGTGGATCCGCTCCGCGATCTGTCCATCGACTACGTGGAGATGTACGTCGGCGACCTGGAGACCGCCGCATTCGACTGGGTGGACCGGTACGCCTTCACGGTGGCCGGCACCGGAGAGTCCGACGACCACCGCAGCATCGCCCTGCGCCACGGGCGGATCACGCTCGTGCTGACGCAGGCCGTCTCGGACCAGCATCCCGCCTCCGCGTACGTGGCCACGCACGGGGACGGGGTGGCCGACATCGCGCTGCGCACCGCCGATGTCGAGGCGGCGTTCACCGCGGCGACCGGCAACGGAGCCGGTGCCCACCGGCGCCCGAACCGGCATGCCTCGGGCGGGGCGGACGCCACGGTCGGCCCCGTCGTCACGGCGGCGGTCAAGGGCTTCGGCGACGTCGTGCACACCCTGGTGCAGCGTGCCCCCGGCGAGGGCCCGGGGCTGCCGGCGGGGTTCGTCCCCGTCCTGCGGGGCACCGGGGAACGGGCCGCCGGCGTGGGACTGACCGACATCGACCACGTCGCCGTCTGCCTCAACACGGGCGATCTGCGGCCCACGGTCGACTACTACCTGAACACCCTCGGCTTCCGCGACATCTTCGAAGAGCACATCGTGGTGGGTGCGCAGGCGATGGAGTCGAAGGTCGTCCAAAGCCCGTCCGGGTCGGTCACGCTGACGCTCATCCAGCCCGACCCGACGGCGGAGCCCGGCCAGATCGACGAGTTCCTCAAAGGCCACCAGGGCGCCGGTGTGCAGCATCTGGCCTTCTCGTCGTTGGACGCGGTCCGCTCGGTGCGCGCGCTGGGCCACCGTGGCGTCACCTTCCTGACCACCCCCTCCGCCTACTACGACCTGCTCGGGGAGCGGATCGACCTGGACCGGCAGCGGCTGGAGGACCTGCGGGCGACCCATGTGCTCGCGGACGAGGACCACGAGGGGCAGCTGTTCCAGATCTTCACTGCCTCAACGCATCCGCGGCATACGCTGTTCTTCGAAGTCATCGAGCGCCAGGGCGCCAGAACCTTCGGCAGCTCCAATATCAAGGCGCTGTACGAGGCAGTGGAACTGGAGAGGACGGGCCAGCGTGGGCTCCAGCGCTGAGCCCGGCCCGGCGACGCACGGCGCGCGGGAGGCGCGCCGGCCCGGGACGGAGGCCTTCGCGCCGTCCCGGGCCCATACGCTGGCCGAGTTCGAAGAGGCCGCCTCCCGCGTCCTGCCCGCCGACGTCCGGGACTTCGTCGCCGGCGGCAGCGGCGCCGAGACGACCCTGGACGCCAACCGGAGCGCCTTCGACCGGGTGTTCCTGGTCCCCCGGGTGCTCAGGGACGTCTCGGCGTGCAGGACGGACGCCACGCTCCTCGGCCGGCCGGTGAGCATGCCGGTCGCGGTCGCCCCGGTGGCCTATCAACGGCTGCTCCACCCGGACGGGGAACTCGCGGTCGCGCGCGCGGCGAGGACCGCGGGCGTACCGTTCACCGTCTCCACGATGAGCAGCGTTCCCGTGGAGGAGCTCACGGCCCTCGGCGGCTCCGTGTGGTTCCAGCTGTACTGGCTGCGCGACGCCGAGCGCTCCCTGGAGCAGGTACGCAGGGCGGAGGAGGCCGGCTGCGAGGCGATCGTGCTCACGGTCGACGTGCCCTGGATGGGGCGCCGCCTGCGGGACGTACGCAACCGCTTCACCCTGCCGGGCCAGGTGACGGCGGTCCACCTCACCGGCGGCGGCGCACCGTCCCCCGGGTCGGTGGCGCACCGGCGGCCCGGGGACGAGGTCTCCGCCGTGGCCGAGCACACCCGCCAGTCCTTCTCCGCCGCGCTTGGGTGGCCGACCGTGGCGGCGCTGCGGGAGCGGACCCGGCTGCCGCTGGTGCTCAAGGGGGTGCTGGCGCCCGAGGACGCGGTGCACGCCGCGGAGTCGGGCGTGGACGCGCTGGTGGTGTCCAACCATGGCGGCCGTCAGCTCGACGGCGCCGTGCCCGGCATCGACATGCTCGAGCAGGTGGCCGGGGCGGTCGCCGGGCGCTGCCAGGTTCTTGTGGACAGCGGGGTACGCAGCGGCACCGACGTGCTGCGGGCCCTCGCGCTCGGTGCCGACGGAGTACTGGTCGGCCGCCCGGTCATGTGGGGTCTGGCCGCCGCCGGGGAGAGCGGTGCGGCGCGGGTTCTGGAGCTGTTGGCCGAGGAGTTGCGGGATGCGCTCGGTCTGTCGGGCTGTGCGGGCGTCGCCGACGCGGCGCGGCTGGCCACCGTATGGAGAGTTCCCGCACGGTGAGGTCCGGCCCCGGGGGGTCCCGCGTATGAGGAGACCGCAGCGGAGGCCAACTCCGCGGCGGTCCCGTCGCGTATGTGAGAGGGAAGCCCGGGCGGGCGTGGGCCCGGCACGGCACGGCACGGCAGGGAACGTCCAACCGTCCGCTTTCGACGCTCGGACGCTCGCACGCCCGGCCGACACGGGCTAGCCGATCTGTGCGACCTCCTCCTTCACCCGTGCGGCGAACTCCGACCACTGGACGGCGAACTGATGCGCGAGATCCGCTACGATGTCGCTGCAGTGCGGCGGGACGTTGGTGATGATGGCCTCCCACTCCTCCTTGCGCACCGTGTGGAGCGCGAGGAGCCGCAGCAGATTGCGCCCGGTCTCCGTGAAGCGCAGCGCCGGGTCGGCCTTCAACCGTTTCACGAGCACGGCACGGTCCGGCACGGGGGCTCCCTTCGGCCGGGCTCCCTGTCGGCCGATCCCGACGGGCCCGAACTCCTGCCGCAGGGCGCGGGGTTCATCCGGGCCGGTGTCGTTCTTCCTCCCCCGCCTCCGGGGCAGCAGATCCTCGCCGTTGCGCAGCCGGTTGCGCACATCACGGGCCGTCTCCGGAGAGATGCCCGCCGCGCGGGCCACCTGGCGCAGCGACAGTTCCGGATTGGCCGTGAGCAGCTCTCCGGCGAGAAGGCGGCCCACGCTTCCGTCGACCGGCCGCAGTCGGCCGTCCTGTCCCAGCCGTCTGCCGGTCAGCTCGGTTTCCCGCACCACCCGGCTGCGGATGTCGCCCACCGTCCCCGGGGAGATCCCGGTGGTCGAGGCGACCCGCCGGTCGGACCACTGCGGATGCGTCGCGATGATGCGCTCGGCCGCGCGCTTGCGGTCCCCGAGCGAGAGCGGCAGACCGTGTGTGACGTTGAGCTTCACGGCGAGGACGAAGGCCGCGGCCTCGTCCCCGTCGAAGAAACGGGCGGCGATGGTGTGCTCGCCGCGCAGCCGGGCCGCCTTCAGCCGATGGAAGCCGTCGATGACCCGCATCGTCGGCCGGTGCACCGTGATCGGCGGCAGCGGGTCCTGGGCCACCGCCAGGACCTGGATGTGCTCCGGCCTCTCCCCTGCCAGTCGTGGTGAGCCGGCCAGGCTCAACGAGCCGATGTCGACCTCCACGACAGGCTGCTGATTGATTGCCTCCTCATCGGGTTCCACGCCAGCTCCTCCCCCGTTGACGCGGCCGACCCTCGCCGTCCGCGCGAGAAACTCCCGCCGGACCCTTCCCTCCGCTGCTAAATGCCCCGCAATTCTTGCGGAATTGAGGGAAGCAGATGGTCGACAATGCTCTCCACCCCGTCGCCCCGACAAGGAGTAGAACATCTGAGCGGTGGAATGCTCTTCCGGCGGATATGAGCGAAATTAACAGCCCTGTTTCGATACAGAAACCCCTGCCCGGAGCCGCACCCCACCCCTATGCCCGTCCCCCTAGAGGGGTTTGAGCAGGTGAACGGCGCTGCCACGGGCACGAAGCCCGGCGGGCGACAGCGGCTCGTAGGGGGTGGTGAAGCCACTGTAGGCGGCGTGACGTGGTGTTGCGCGGACCGGGGCTCGCGCGGGCGGCGAGGAACGGCCCGGCGCATTCCGCACATGCCCGACCGTATACATGCGCCCAAAAACGACCATGCCCGGCACGCGGTCGGGGGTACCGCGGTGCCGGGCATGGAGAAGGGGGCCGTCAGGTGGTCCGGAGCGCTTCGGTCGGCGCCATGCGTGCCGCGCGGAGCGCGGGCAGCAGGCCGGCGATGGCTCCGATCGCGACGGCCGCGCCGAGCCCCCCGCCCCAGGCCAGCACCGGAACCACCGTGGCCCAGTCCTTGACCTGGGCGTAGACCATGGTGGCGACCACGCCCAGGGCCACGCCCACCGCGCCGCCGAGCGCCGCGAGAAGAATCGCCTCGCACAGGAACTGGAGGCGGATATGGCCCTTGGTGGCGCCGAGCGCACGCCGCAGTCCGATCTCGGAGCGGCGCTCCAGGACGGAGATGACCATGGTGTTGGCGACACCGACACCGCCCACCAGCAGGGCCACCGCACCGAGCCCGAGGAACAGGCCGTTCAGTGCCGACTGGGCCGCGGCCCGTGCCTCCAGCGCCTCCGAAGGCTGGCTGACGCTGACCTCGTCGGCGTGCTCCGGGTTGGCGGTGGCCGCCAGCAGCTGCTGGACGTCCGTGACATGGTCGGTGTCGGCCCGCACGTAGATCATCGATGGGTGGCCGTCGAAGTGCAGATACTTCTCAGCGGCCGAGTACCCGACCAGCACCGCGGAGTCGATCTCCGGGGTCAGCTTCGCGGGATTGAGGATCCCCGCGACGTAGAACCACTGACCGCCGACCCAGATGCGCGCCCCCGGGTGGACCTCGCCGACGCCCAGGCGGGCGGCTGCGGTCGCGCCGAGCACCGCGACCGGCTCCCTGGCGGTGGCCGCGTTGAGATACCGGCCCTCGGCGACGGTGGTCCGCACCGCGGCGGGCAGGCCGAGACTGGCGGCGTGGACCGTGAGGCCGTTGGTGTTGATCGACGGGATATAGGGGCTGCGGAAGGCATCGGCCTTGATTTTTCCGGTGCTCTGGACCTTCTCGACGTTATCGACCCGGCTGATCATCGAGGGCGCCTCGGCGGGGAGCTTGGCCTCTCCGCCGCCCAGGACCCGGCCCGGGGTGACCGTCAGCAAATTGGTCCCGAGTTTGTCGAGCTCGGCCAGCAATCCCGCCTGGGACGAGGCGGACAGGCCCATCACCGCCACCATCGCGGCGACGCCGATGGCGATCCCCAGTGCGGACAGCGCCGCCCGCATGCGCCGGGTGCGCAGCCCCACGCTCGCCGTCCGGGCCAGGTCGGCCGGATGCATCCGGGCAGGAGCCGGAGCCGTGGTGGTCATGGCAGGTGCCTCCCCGTGGGCAGCGGCTGCTCTTCCGCGTCGACGTCGGCGACCACATGGCCGTCGAGAACCTCGATGCGGCGGGGCAGTTGGGCTGCCAGCTCCCGGTCGTGAGTGATCATGACGATGGTGGTGCCCTCGGCGTTGAGCTCCTGGAGCAGCTTGAAGATCGCGGCACCGTTGACGCTGTCGAGGTTGCCGGTGGGCTCGTCGGCAAGCACGATCGCCGGGTTGTTGGCCAGCGCGCGGGCGATCGCGACCCGCTGCCGCTCACCGCCCGAGAGCTCGGGGGCCCGGTGGTCGGCCCGGTGAGCGAGCCCGACCCGGCGCAGGGCCACCGCCGCCGCCTTCATCCGCGCACGGTGTCTGACACCCGAGTAGAGCATGCCGTCTGCCACGTTCTCCAGGGCGGTGGAGTGCTGTGCCAGGAAGAACTGCTGGAACACAAAGCCGATCCGGGTGGCCCGCAGTCCGGCCAGGGCCCGGTCCGACATCTTGGCGACGTCCTCGCCGACGATCCGAACCGTTCCCGAGGTGGGCCGGTCCAGACTGCCCATCACCTGCAGCAGCGTCGACTTCCCCGAGCCGGACGGGCCCACGATCGCGACCAGCTCGCCCCGGTGAATGGTGAAGCCGGCCTTGTCCAGGGCCACCACGGGCGACGCGCCGGGGTAGACCTTGGACACCTTCTCCAGCTGGAGGACCGGCTCACCGGTGTGCCGGGCGCCGGTCACCTGGGCGGGCACCGTGGCCGTGTCCATGGCCGTGTCCGTGTTCGTGTTCGCCCCGCTCATGAGGACGGCACCACGATCTTCTGGCCGGCTCGCAGCCCCTCGCCCTTGACCTCGACCGTGCCCGCGCTGTCGTCGAACAGGCCGGTCGTCACCGGGATCAGACGATTCTTCCCATTGGCCCCGACGACCTCGACGGCGTACTCGCCGCCGGCCCGCGCCAGCAGTGCGTTCACCGGGACCGTCAGCGCGTTCTTCACCGAGCCGGTCACGATGGACACCTGCACCGGTGCCTGGTCGAGCTCACCGGTCGCCTTCGCGTTCAGCGGTTTGATGTGGACGTCTATGGTCATGCTGTCGTCCGTCTTGGTCGCCACCTTGCCGACCGATGTCACGACACCCGGGGTGGTCTTGCCGTTGGGCAGCGTGATCGTCACCTTGTCGCCGACCGCCACATCGGACTGCTGGCTGGCGTTGAGCGCGACGGTGACCTGCCGCTGGGTCGAGGAGACCTCCATGAGCACGCTGCCGGGCTGGGCCGTTGCGCCGCGCACGGCGCCGACCTTGGTGACCCGGACCTCCTTGGCGGACAGGAACACCGCCTGCCCCAGCGGCAGTTTGCCGGTCGTCTTCAAGCCGAGGTCGTCCTGGAGCTCCCTGAGGGCGTAGTACGTCCCCCAGCCGAAGTAGTTCGAATCGGGGTCGAGCTCGCTCTTCTTGGCATATCCGAGAGAGACCAGAGCGGCGTTGAGCTGCTGCACGTCCGCCCCCTTCATCCGCCACTCGAGCGCCCGGTAGGCGGGTACATAGGCACCGTAGAGAAAGACCACCGGCTTGCCGTCAACCTGGTAGAGCACTTTGCCCTGGCGGACAACCGTGCCCACGCCCGGCACCTTCGTCACCGTGCCGCTGCCGTTGTTGACCACCTTGTAGTCGCCCGCATATCCCAGGGTCCCGTTGTCCTGCGTCCGGGCGGACAGCGTGCCCCGGGCCACCTCGGCGACCGCGGTGCGGGTGCTGGGCTTGGCGGGAGTGTCGTCCTCCTGGGGGCCGAACGGATCGGCGATGACGATCCCGGCACCGGCCACGACCAGCAGGGTCACGACGATGGCCGCCGTCAGCCCGCGCCGACCTCCAAAGCGCCGACGCCCGCCGTTCCCGTCCGGCTCGGTGACGTCCGCGTCATCCGTGGAAATCTCCGCAGTGCTCACGATCCGCTCCCGGGCCGAAGAGAAGCCGCGTTGGCGAGCGGCTGGAACCTCACGCGGAGACGTGCCGCCCGATTGACGTCCGTGTGCGGACCGGCAGCGCGCCCGACGGTGCTTTGCATATCCCCCTCCATTAATCGCCGAAATCCTGCATGGCCTCTTTCTACGGGACCCGCGGTTTCGCCAAGGTTTCGCTCCGCGACGCCGCTCGGCGTCCGGCGGCGTCCCGCGCGAGGGGAAGGCAGGGGGACACTTGTTCCCCACCCGACCGCGTGGTCTTCGCGCAAGGACGCCATGTGGCCGAATAGCGTCACCTACACTTACGAAATCCGGAGAAGAATCGTCATCGGGGCCGGGCAGCGCGCGGAGGCCCGATGAAACGCTGAGGAAACCGGGGATGCAACATCCTGGCCGGTGTTGTCAAGGTGCTGGTGTCGGAGACATAGTCATCCAGGGGGGTTCCGGTGCGTGTTCTCGTCGTTGAAGACGACAAAGAGATGGCCGAGACGGTCGCCACGGGTCTGCGCCAATCGCATATGGCCGTGGACGTGGCGTTCGACGGGCCCGGCGGGCTCGATCGCGCGCTGTGCAACGACTACGACGTGATCGTGCTCGACCGCGACCTGCCGGGGATGCACGGCGACGAGGTGTGCGCGGAACTGATCGTGTCCGGATGCCGGGGCCGGGTGCTGATGCTCACCGCGGCGGCGACGACGGAAGACCTCGTGGACGGGCTCAGCCTGGGGGCCGACGACTACCTCCCCAAGCCGTTCGACTTCCCGGTGCTGGTGGCCCGCGTCAGCGCGCTGGCCCGCCGGTCCCACCCGGCGGTACCGCCCGTGGTCCGGCACGGCGGCCTGGTGATGGACACCGCCCGCCGCACCGCCAGCCGGGACGGCCAGCCGCTGAAGCTCGCGCCCAAGGAGTTCGGCGTACTGGAGCTGCTGCTGACGTCCCGTGGCCGGGCCGTGTCCGCCGAGGAACTCCTCGAACGGGTGTGGGACGAGGCCACCGACCCCTTCACCAACGCCGTGAAGATCACGATCAGCCGGCTGCGGGCCAAGCTCGGCGACCCGCCGATCATCGAGACCGTGGCCAAACGGGGATACCGGATCTGACGGATCCCGAAGGAGGCACATGTCGGCCATCTCCGCCCTCGCCCGCCGCATCGCCCGTCCGCAACTGCCGCGCCGTACCGTACGAGCCAAGCTGACCCTTCTGTACGGCGGCTTGTTCCTCGTCTCGGGCGCGGCCCTGCTGGCGATGACCTACATCCTGGTGCGGTCCTCCGTCTGGGGGGACGGCCCGCGGAGCAACGTCTCCGACTCCCTGCCCCGGCCGACCGTGAGCGGCGGCGACGCTCCCCCGGGCGATCCCCGGGAACCGGCCCGCCCGCCGGGCGGCTGGGTCTCCTCCATGGACACTCTCTCGGAGCAGGCAAGAAAGGCGCTCGCCCGGCAGAACGACGCGATGATGCACGAGTTGCTGGTGAACTCCGGTATCGCGCTGGCCCTCATGTCGGTGATCTCGATAGCGCTCGGCTGGATCGTCGCCGGACGCATTCTGCGCCGCCTGCGGACGATCACGGCGGCCGCACGGAACATCTCGGCGACCAATCTGCACGAGCGCCTGGCCCTGGACGGCCCCGACGACGAGCTCAAGGAGCTGGGCCATACCTTCGACGGGCTGCTCGGCAGACTCGAGAGCTCCTTCCAGGCCCAGCGCCAGTTCGTCGCCAACGCCTCCCATGAGCTGCGCACCCCACTGGCCCGGCAGCGGGTGCTCGGTCAGGTCGCGCTCGCGGACCCGGAGGCCACGGTGCAGTCACTGCGGGCGGCGCACGAACGGATCCTGGTGGCGGGCGCCGAGCAGGAGCGGCTCATCGAAGCCCTGCTCACCCTCACCCGCAGCCATGCCGGTATCGAGGTCCGCCAGCCGTTCGACCTGGGCCGGCTGGTCCACGAAGCCGTCGACGTCCGCAGGGTGGAAGCGCAGTTCCGCGGTGTGACACTGAGCGTGTCTGGCTCGGACGCCATGGCATCGGGCCACCGGCCCCTCGCGGAACGCCTCGTCGTCAATCTCGTGGACAACGCCATCCGCTACAACGTCCCCGCCGGCGAGGTGGCCGTCACCACCGCGACGGTGGACGGACGCGCCGTCCTCACCGTCTCCAACACCGGTCCGGTGGTGCCGCAGGACGCCGTCGAACGGCTCCTCCAGCCGTTCCAGCGCCTCACCGCCGCCCGCACGGGCCGACCCGAGGGACTGGGCCTCGGACTGTCCATCGTGCAGGCCATCGCGGCCGCCCACGACGCCACCCTCTCCACCACCGCCCGGCCCGAGGGCGGCCTGACCATCACGGTCACCTTCCCTCCCGTCAGCGAGCCCGCCCCGGCCTCCCGGCGCCGCTCCGCACAGCAGGTGCAGACCCAGGTGCGCACCCCGTGACCTGCCGAGAAACGCCGTACCGTGCCGCCCCTCCTCGGGGCGGCACGGTACGGCGCTCGATCGGTCAGGGTCACTGCGGCCGGCCGGTGGAGACCTCCTTGGGCGCGCCGTCGGCGGCCTTCTCCAGGATGGGCTGGCAGACCTTGTCGGCGTCCTTGAAGACCTGGCCGTTGGGGTCCACCCCCAGGGTCTCGCCGTTCACGTCGAGGCCGCCCTCGGAGTTGGGGTCGGGGAACTTCTTGACGCCGTTCTTCCTCATGCACTTGGCGTAGTCCAGCGAGGCCTTGCGCACCGCTTCGGGCGCCGATCCGTTGCCCGCCGGGGGCAGCAGCGTCCGGCACTTCTTGTCGGCGGCCTGGGCCTGCGAGGACTTCATGTCGACCTGGTTGCCGTTGAGATCGATGAGTCCCTGGGCGTTGGGGTCGGGGAAGTTCTTCACTCCGTTCTCCCGCATGCACTTGGCGTACGCGAGCGTGCTCTTGCCCTTGCCCGCCCCACCCGGGTCCTTGCTGGAGGAACCCGGACCGCCGCTGTTTCCCGCCTCATCGTCGCCGTCCGAGCACGCGCCCGCGAACAGCATGATCGCCGTCACCGAGGCGAGGGACGCGGCCAGCCGCCTACCCCGCCGGGACCGGAGGGGACGCCCACTGCCCGGACCGCCGTGGCCGAAAGCACCCTGCATGTCGTTCTCCGTTTCTGGTTGAGGTTCCTGGTGGCTGTTCCAGCGTTCGGGGGCGCTGTGGTCGCCATGACGCTCAATCAAAGGCTACGGACCGGAGGGTTTCGGCGCGGTTTCACGAACGCTCGTCTGCCAGCTTCTCCAAAAGCACGCCGGCGATCCTGGCAAGCGGTTCCCCGTTAATCATGCGGCGGTGGTCGGTCTCAATGGAGTGCGTCTCCATGCCCCGTACATAGGGCCGCCATGCTTCCGGGGCGGCTTGCGCCGAGAGCAGTTCCGGGCGTCCGAGCGTCGCGACGAAAAGCACTACATCTCCATCGAACCAGCCGGGAGTGTACGTGCGCAGAAGTCGCAGATTGTTCTCCTCGACCTTCCGGACGGCCGACAGCGTCTCCTTGAGCGCTGTGCCGCCGACGGGTTTCGTGGTGGCCGCCGGGGCGGCCTCGTCCACCACCTCACCGTCGATGAGCAGCACCGGCCGGTCTCCGGGGCGCATTCCGCCGAATCCCGCGAATTCGCCGTCGAGGGTCTCCTCGGCCTTTATCTCGCGGTTCGGATATCCGTCCAGAATGGCCAGCATGGCGACCGTGTCGCCCTCCCTCTGCAATCGTGCCGCGACCGCGTGCGCGAGCACTCCGCCCAAAGACCACCCGAGCAGGTGGTAGGGGCCGCTCGGCTGGACGGAGCGGATCTGGGCCGCGTAGTCGGCGGCCATTTCCTCGATGCTTTCCGGCAGGCGGCCGGACGCGGTGAGGCCGCGCGCCTGGAGGCCGTAGAGGGGGTATTCGGCCGGCAGATGGTTGACCAGGGCCGCGTAGTGCCAGCTGAGGCCGCCTCCGGAATGCAGACAGAACAGCGGTGCCCGGTCGCCCGTGGTGCGCAGCGGGAGGAGCATGTCGTAGTCGCCCGTGACCTCGGGGTCCGTGTCGAGCACCGCGGCGATGGCGGCGACCGTCGGCCCGGCGAACAGGTCCCGGATGCCGATCTCCGCGTCGAGCGCCGTGCGGATCCGCTCGATGAGCCGCATCGCCAGCAGCGAGTCGCCGCCCAGATCGAAGAACGAGTCCTCGGTGCCGACCCGGTGCACGCCCAGCACCTCGGCGAACAGCCCGCACAGGACTGCCTCCACGGGGAGGCGGGGATCCCGGCCGGTTCCGGTCCCGCCCGTGCCGGGGTCGGGCAGCGCGGCCCGGTCCAGCTTTCCGTTCGCGGTCACCGGCAGGCGCTCCAGCAGCACCACCGCGGCCGGGACCATGTAGTCGGGCAGCGTCCGCACGGCGTACGCGCGGAGCACCTCCGCCTCCAGAACCGGGTCGGCCGGGACGACGTAGGCGACCAGACGCCTGGTCCCCGTCGTGTCCTCGTGCACGACGACCGCGGCCTGGGCCACGCCCTCGTGGGCGGCCAGCACCGCCTCGACCTCGCCGGGCTCGATGCGGAAGCCGCGGATCTTCACCTGCTCGTCGGCGCGGCCCGCGAAGACCAGTTCTCCGGCGCGAGTCCAGCGTGCCAGGTCGCCGGTGCGGTACATGCGTTCGCCGGCAGCGGGGAACGGGCAGGCGATGAACCGCTCCGCGGTCAGAGCGGCCCGGCCCGCGTATCCACGCGCCAGACCCGCGCCGGCGATGTACAACTCTCCGATCGCTCCGGGCGGGAGCGGTCGCAGGAACTCGTCCAGGACGAAGGTCCGGCTGTTGTCCATCGGCCGGCCAATGGGCACGTTCGCCGGGATGGTATCGCCCGCGGTGTAGGCGAGCTGGGTGGTGAAGGCCGTGGTCTCGGTGGGCCCGTAGGTGGTACGGACGGTCAGCCCGGGCTGGGCCCGCAGCAGGGTCCGGATCGCCGCGGCGGGGACCACGTCACCGCCGGTCGACACCTCGCGCACCCCGGCGAAGATCTCGGGCGCCTCCTCGGCCAGCAGCCTGAACAGCCCCGCGGTGGCATGGACGTTCGTCACCCCGTGCGCGGCGATCATCGCACCGCGCTCGGCGACACCGGCGTCGCCGGAGGGCATGGCGACCAGCCGGCCGCCGTGCGCCAGCGTCACCCAGATCTCGTATGTGGAGGCGTCGAAGGCGTGGTTGGCGTGGACGAGGACGCGTTCGGTGACTTCCGGGCGCCAGCTGCGGTCCTCGGCGAAGCTCACCACGTTCCGGTGCGTCACGGCCACGCCCTTGGGGGTGCCGGTCGACCCGGAGGTGTACATCACATACGCCAGATGACCGGGGCGCAGGGGCGCCGTCCGATCACCGTCGCCGGGCGTGGTCGCCGGGCAGTGCGCCATCTCGACGACGGCCTCCTCCCACACCACCCGCTCGAACCCGTCGGGCACGGCGCGCCGCTCGGCCGCGGCGGCCAGCACCAGGGCCGGCCGCACGTCGGCCAGCATGAACCCGATGCGCTCGGCCGGGTAGGCCGGGTCGACGGGCACATAGACCGCACCCGCCTTCACCACGCCGAGCAGCACCACCAGCAGGTCGGCCGAGCGGTCCATGACCACCGCGACACGGTCGTCGGGTCCGATACCCCGGGCGATCAGCCAGTGCGCGACCCGATTGGCCAGCGCCTCTGTCTCCGCGTAGGTCAGGGTGATGTCATGGGCGGTGATCGCGATCGCGTCGGGGGCGCGGGCGACCTGACGCTCGAAAAGCTCCGGGAGGGTACCGACGGTCAGCGGCCGGGCGGTGTCGTTCCACTCCTCGACCACCGTCCGCCGCTCCGCGGAGGCGATGACATCGAGGTCACTGACGCGCACCCGCGGATCGGCGGCGATCTGCTCCAGCACCGCGACCAGCCGAACGGACAGGGACCGCGCCGTGCTCTCGTCGAACAGGTCGGCCGCGTACTGAAGGGTGCCCCCGATGCCGTCCGGCGCGCCCTTGTTGTCCCGGAATTCGCCGAGCGTGACCGAGAGGTCGAAGCGGGCCGTCACCTCGTGCTCCGCGGTCACCTGGGTCGCCTCCAGTCCGGGCAGCCGCCAGGCGGAGTGCCGGGCCGGGCCGCCCGAGTGCAGGGCCAGCATGATCTGGAAGAGCGGCTGCCGGGCGAGGGAGCGCACATGTCCGAGGTCGTCCACGAGCCGTTCGAACGGCAGGTCCTGGTGGGCGTACGCGGCCAGGTCGGTTTCGCGGACCCGGGCCAGCAGCTCCTCGAAAGTGGGGTCGCCGCCGACGTCGGTGCGCAGGACCAGGGTGTTGCTGAAGAATCCGGCCAGGTCCTCCACGGCGCTGTCCGTGCGGCCGGCGACCGCGGTGCCGATGGGGATGTCGGCGCCGGCGCCGAGTCTGGCCAGCAGCATCGCCAGCGCCGCCTGAACCACCATGAACAGGGTGGCCGAGCCGTGGCGCGCGGCCTCCGCCAGGGCGGCGTGGGCCGATGCGCCGAGCCGCAGCGGAACGTCTCCGCCACGGAAGGAGGCGACCGCCGGGCGGGGCCGGTCGGCCGGGAGCGTCAGCTCCTCGGGCAGTCCGGCCAGCGCCTGCCGCCAGTAGGCGAGCTGGTTGCTGATCAGGCTGTCGGAGTCGCGCAGGTCACCGAGCACTTCTCGCTGCCACAGCGCGTAGTCGGCGTACTGCACCGGCAGCGGCGCCCAGTCCGGCGCGACACCGGACTGCCGTGCCGTGTAGGACCGCTGGAGGTCCCGTTGCAGGACGCCCATCGACCAGCCGTCCACGGCGATGTGATGGGCCACGATCGCGAGGATGTGTTCGGTCGGCGAGATCGTCAGCAGCTCGGTCCGCAACGGGAGGTCGCGGGTCAGGTCGAAGCCCTTGCGGGCCCCTTCCGCGAGGACCGCGGGCAGTTCCCCGGCCGTGACGTTCCGCAGAGTGAGGGCGGGGCCCGCCGAGCGGACCTCCTGCCGTGGGATCCCGTCGACCGACGGGAAGACGGTGCGCAGCGTCTCGTGCCGGTCGGCCACATCGTGCAGCGCCGCTTCGAGAGCGGGGACGTCCAGTTCGCCGTCCAGACGCAGCGCCAGCGGCACGTTGTAGCCGGCGCCGGCCCCGGCCTCCTCCATCCGGTTCAGGATCCACATGCGCTGCTGCCCGTAGGACAGCGGCAGCATTTCGGGCCGCTCCCGCGCGACCAGCCCGGCCCGTGCCTCGCCCTGCCCGCTCTCGATCAGCCGGGCCAGACCGGAGACGGTGGGAGTGGCGAACACATCCCGGATGGTGAGGTCGGCGTCGAGGGTGGTGCGGATGCGGGCGATCAGGCGCATGGCGAGCAGGGAGTCGCCACTCAGGTCGAAGAACGAGCCGTCCGCGCTCACCTGATCCAGCCCCAGCACCTCGGCGAACAGCCCGCAGAGAGCCTCCTCCACCGGTGTCGCCGGGGCCCGGCCCGCCGTCTCCAACTCGGGTGCGGGCAGAGCGGCCCGGTCGAGCTTGCCATTGACCGTCACCGGCAAGGTGTCCAGCAGCAGGATCGCCGCGGGGACCATGTAATCGGGCAGCTTGCCCGCCACATACCCCCGCAGCGCCTCCGCGTCCACGCCGTCCTGAGCCGCGACGACATAGGCCACCAGCCGCTTGGCTCCGGGCTGATCCTCCCGCACGACGACGGCGACCTGACCGACACTCTCGTGCGCCGCCAGCACCGCCTCGATCTCACCCGGCTCGATCCGGAAACCACGGATCTTCACCTGATCATCCGCACGGCCCGCGAACACCAACTGACCGTCACCGGTCCACCGGGCCAGATCACCCGTGCGATACATCCGCTCACCGGATCCACCGAACGGCACCGCCACAAACCGCTCCGCCGTCAACCCCGCCCTGCCGTCATACCCCCGCGCCAACCCCACCCCCGCCACATACAACTCCCCCACAACCCCCGGCGCCACCGGACGCAAAAACCCATCCAGCACATACACCCGCGTATTGTCCATCGGCACACCGATCGGCAACACCGCGGGAACCCCACCCCCCGGCTCCACCACGAACGTCGTCGCGCACAACGTCACCTCCGTCGGCCCATACAAATGCCGCACCCGCAGCCCCGGCGACACCTCCACCACCCGCGCCACCGCACCCACCGGCACCACATCACCACCGGTCAGCACCTCCACCAACCCCGACAACGCCTCCGGCGACTCCTCCGCCAGCACACCGAACAACCCCGCCGTCACATGCACCACCGACACCCCCCGCTCACGCACCAGACCAGCCAGAGCAGGACCATCCACCACACCCGGCGCCGCCACCACCACCGCACCACCACGCACCAACGGCACCCACACCTCAAACGTCGACGCATCAAACGCATGCGGCGCATGCATCAACACCCGATCCCCCACACCCACCGACCAACCCCCATCCAGCACCAACCCCGCCACACCCCCATGCGTGGCCACAATCCCCTTCGGCTCACCCGTCGACCCCGACGTGAACATCACATACACCGCAGAACCCCCCGACACCCCCACCAACCCCACAGACGCAGAAGCACAAGACGCCACCTCCGCCACCACCACCGGGTCATCCCACACCACACACGACCCCTCCCACCCCGAAACCAACCCCACCAGATCCCGCGAACACAACACCACCTCCGGCGCCACACCCGCCAAAACCCGCCCCACCCGCTCCCCCGGATACGACGGATCCACCGGCACATACACCCCACCCGCCTTCACCACCCCCAACAACACAACCACCAACTCCGCAGACCGGTCCATCACCACCCCCACCCGGCTCTCCGGACCCACACCACGACCCACCAACCACCGAGCAACACGACCCGCCCGCGCATCCAGCTCCCCATACGTCAACGTCGCGTCAGGACCGGTCACCGCCATCGCATCCGGCGTCCGAGCCACCTGCGCCGCGAACAACTCCGGCAGCGTCATCTCCGGCACCGGCCGCGCCGTGGCGTTCCACCCCTCCACCACCGCGTGCGCCTCCCCATCGTCCAGCACATCCAGTCGACTCACCGTGAGCGACGGATCAGCGGCCACCTGCTCCAGCACCCGGACCACACGGTCGGCCAGCGCCTGGGCAGTGGA
Source organism: Streptomyces sp. NA02950 (assembly GCF_013364155.1). Lineage (NCBI taxonomy): Bacteria > Bacillati > Actinomycetota > Actinomycetes > Kitasatosporales > Streptomycetaceae > Streptomyces > Streptomyces sp. NA02950. The sequence continues at coordinate 290,531 of NZ_CP054916.1, forward strand.
ACGGTCGAACAGGTCGGTGGCGTACAGGAGATCGCCGACGATGCCGTCCGGGTCGCCGTGCGCGTCGCGGCGTTCGGCCATCGTCAGGGAGAGGTCGAAGCGGGCGCCGCTGCTGTCCCCGGCGGGCATCGGCCGGACGTCGAGCTCCGGCAGATCCCAGGAGCCTCCCTCCTGGGGGAGGTTCTGGAGGACCAGCATGATCTGGAACAGCGGGTGCCGGGACAGCGACCGCACCGGGTTGAGCTCATCCACGAGCCGCTCGAACGGCACGTCCTGGTGGGCGTAGGCCGCCAGGTCGGTCTCCCGCACCCGCGCCAGCAGCTCCGCGAACGTCGGATCGCCGCTCACATCGGTGCGCAGCACCAGGGTGTTGAGGAAGAACCCGGCGAGATCGTCGAGGGCGCTGTCCCCTCGGCCGGCGGTCGCGGTGCCCAGGGGAATGTCGGTGCCCGCGCCGAGCCGGGCCAGCAGCATCGCCAACGCCGCCTGCACCACCATGAACATGGTCGCCGACTCCCGCTGGGCGACGTCGGCCAGCCTCTGGTGGGAGGTGCGGTCGACCTCCATACGGACCGAGGCTCCCCGGTACGAGGCGACCGCGGGCCGGGTGCGGTCGGTGGGCAGGACCAGCTCCTGGGGTGCGTCCCCCAGGGCCTGGCGCCAATAGCCGACCTGGGCGCTGATCAGGCTGTCCGGGTCGTCCAGGTCACCCAGCACCTCCCGCTGCCACAGCGCGTAGTCCGCGTACTGCACCGGCAGCGGCGCCCAGTCCGGCTCCGTGCCCCGCAGCCTGGCCTCGAACGCGGTGCGCAGGTCCCGGGCGAGGACGCCCATGGACCAGCCGTCCACCGCGATGTGATGCGCCACCAGCATCAGCACGGACTCGCCGGCCGACACCACCAGCAACTCCGTCCGCCACGGCAGGTCACGCGTCAGGTCGAAGCTCCGGCGCGCGACGTCGGCCACGGCCGAGGTCAACTCGTCGCGGGTGACGTTCCGGACCTGCAGCGGGGCCCGCCCGGCGGCGCCGTGGAGGACCTGCTGCCGGGGCACGCCGTCGGTTTCGGGGAAGACGGTCCGCAGCGTCTCATGCCGGTCGGCGACATCGTGCAGTGCCGCCTGGAGCACGGCGGTGTCCAACGCGCCGGTGAGGTGCAGGGCCAGCGGCACGTTGTAACCCGCGCCGGCCCCGGCCTCCTCCATCCGGTTCAGCACCCACATGCGCTGCTGCCCGAAGGACAGCGGCAGCACCTCGGGCCGCTCCCGGACCACCACCCCGGCCCGGACCCGGCCGCCTCGGCCGCCCTCCACCAGACGGGCAAGGCCCTCGACCGTCGGCGTCGCGAACAGCTCCCTGATGCTGATCTCGGCATCCAGGGTGGAGCGGATGGCGGCGATCAGCCGCATCGCGAGCAGTGAGTCGCCGCCGAGCTCGAAGAACGAACCGTCGGCGCTCACCCGCTTCAGCCCCAGGACATCGGCGTACAGCCCGCAAAGCACCTCTTCCACCGGGGTGGCCGGCGCCCGGCCCGCATCTCCGCCGGAGCCGGGGGCGGGCAGCGCGGCCCGGTCCAGCTTGCCGTTGGCGGTCGTCGGAAGAGCGTCGAGCGTCACGACGGCGGCCGGGACCATGTAGTCCGGCAGGGTGCGCGCGGCGAACGCGCGCAGCGCCTCGCCGTCGATGCCTTCCCCTGTCAGGACGAGTGCCGGATTGCCCGCCGGGACGCCTGCCGGGACCACGTAGGCGACCAGGCGTTTCATGCCCGGCTGGTCCTCGCGGACGACGGCCGCGACCTGGGCGACGCCCTCGTGCGCCGCCAGCGCCGCCTCGATCTCTCCGAGCTCGATCCGGAACCCCCGCACCTTCACCTGGTCGTCCGCCCGGCCCGCGAACACCAGCTCGCCCCCGGCGATCCACCGGGCCAGATCCCCGGTGCGGTACATCCGTGCACCGGCCTCCGCATACGGGCAGGCGACAAACCGCTCCGCCGTCAGATCCGCACGCCCCGCATACCCGCGCGCCAGACCGGCCCCGGCCACATACAGCTCACCGGTGACTCCCGGCGCCACCGGGCGCAGTAACTCATCCAGGACGTACGTCCGCGTGTTCCACACCGGACCGCCGATCGGCACGGTCGTCCGCTCGGGCGCGTCGGTCAGCGCGGCGGACATCGTCGCGCAGATCGTCGTCTCGGTGGGCCCGTAGGCGTTGATCAGGTCCAGCCGGTGGGACCAGGCGGTCACCAGGGACGGCGGACACGCCTCGCCCGCGACGACGACCGTCCCGACGCAGTCGGGCAGACGCGTGGCGCCGGCCAGCACCGACGGAGGCAGGGTCACATGGGTGATCCCGTAGTCGCCGAGAAGGTCCTCCAGGGGCCCGTGCGGCGGCATCCGGTCGGCGGGCGGAGTGACGAGGGCCGCCCCGGAGGCCAATGCCATCACCAGTTCCCACACCGAGGCGTCGAAGCCGAGCGCCGCGAACTGGAGCACACGCGATCCGGGTCCCACCCCGAACCGTTCGATCTGGGCGCCCGACAGGCCGGCGAGCCCGGCATGGGTGACGACCACTCCCTTGGGGGTGCCGGTCGACCCGGAGGTGTAGATCACGTACGCGGGGTGGGCGGGACGCGGCACCACGGGCGGCGCGACGGCCGGGCACGCCGCGACCTCCGCCACCGTCGTGGGGTCGTCCCATACCACCCGCTCGACCCCGGCCGTGGCCGCGAGCAGAGCGGCGGTCCCGTCGGTGCACACCACGAGCGCGGGCGCCGCGTCGGCCAGGATGAACCCGATCCGCTCGGTGGGATAGTTCGGGTCGACCGGGATGTAGGCCGCTCCGGCCTTGGCGACGCCGAGCACCACCACGACCAGCTCGGCCGAGCGCTCCATCAGGAGGCCGATCCGGTCCTCGGGACCGATGCCCCGGCCGGTCAGCCACTGCGCCACCCGGTCGGACCGCTCGTCCAGCTCCGCGTACGTCAGCGTGACGTCGTCGCCGATCAGCGCCGGCGCGCCGGGCGTGTGTGCGGCCCGGGCGCGGAACAGGTCGGGCAGGGTCGCGGCGGCGACCGGCCGGGCGGAGTCCTGCCACGCTTCGAGTACGGTGTGCCGCTCGGTGTCGTCGAGTACGTCAACCTGGCTGATCCGCACGTCCGGGTGGGTCGCGACCTGTTCCAGCACCCGGGCCAGGCGGGCCGCCAGGGCCACGGCGGTCGGCTCGTCGAACAGGTCGGTGGAGTACTGCAGGCTGCCGACGATCCCCGCGGGGGCGCCCTGCCCGTCACGCTGTTCGGTGAGGTTGACCGACAGGTCGAAGCGGGCCGCCACATTCTCGTCGGCTGGCATCGGCTCGATGCTCAGGCCCGGGACGTCCCATGGACTCTGGGTGCGCGGCAGGTTCTGGAGAATCAGCATGATCTGGAACAGTGGGTGCCGGGACAGCGAGCGAGCCGGTTTCACCTCGTCCACCAGCAGCTCGAACGGCACGTCCTGATGGGCATACGCCGCCAGGTCCGTCTCCCGCACCCGCGCCAGCAGCTCAGCGAACGTCGGGTCGCCGCTCACATCGGTGCGCAGCACCAGGGTGTTGATGAAGAACCCGGCCAGGTCGTCGAGCGCGCTGTCCCCGCGGCCCGCGACGGCGGTGCCCAGGGGAATGTCGTTCCCCGCGCCGAGCCGGGCCAGCAGCACCCCCAGCGCGGCCTGAACCACCATGAAGAGCGTGGCCGAACCGCGCTCGGCGAGGTCCACCAGACCCGCGTGCGCTCCGGCGCCGACCTGGACCCGGACGGCCCGCCCCCGGAAGGAGCCGGCCGCAGGCCGCGCCCGGTCCACAGGAAGCGCCAGCTCCTCCGGCAGGTCCGCCAGGGCCTGCCGCCAGTAGCCGAGCTGCCCGCCGATCAGGCTGCCGGGATCGCCGGGATCGCCGAGCACATCGCGCTGCCACAGCGCGTAGTCGGCGTACTGGACAGGCAGCGGCGACCAGTCGGGGGCGCGGCCGGAGCACCGGGCCCGGTAGGCATCCCACAGATCACGGGAGAGGACGCCCATCGACCAGCCGTCCACAGCGATGTGGTGCGCCACCAGCACCAAGACGTGGTCGGTGGCGGACAGCCGCAACAGCTCGACACGCACAGGAAGTTCGGTGGTCAGATCGAAGCCCCGGCCGCCGGAGTCGGCGAGCAGCGCGGGAAGCTCGGCGGACGCCGCCTGGCGGACCCGCACGGACGGCGTGGCCTCGGGGCCGTGCAGAATCTGCTGCCGGGGCACACCGTCCGTCTCGGGGAAGACCGTGCGCAGCATCTCATGCCGGTCGGCGACGTCGCCGAGAGCCGCTTGGAAAGCCTCGACATCCAGGGCACCGGTCAGCCGCACGGACGTGGATACGTTGTAGGCGGCGCCCACGCCGGCTTCCTCGAGCCGGTTGAGGAACCACATGCGCTGCTGGCCGAACGACAGCGGCAGCACCTCGGGGCGCTCCGCCGCGACCAGAGCGGTCCGTACGTCGCCCTGCCCGCTCTCGACCAGCCTGGCCAGACCGGCCACCGTCGGCGCGCCGAACAGCTCCCGGATGTTGACTTCGGCGCTCAGCTCGGCGCGGATCCTGGCGATCAGGCGGATCGCGAGCAGGGAGTCTCCGCCGAGTTCGAAGAACGACTGCTCGGCCCCGACCCGGTCCAGGCCCAGCACCTCGGCGAACAAGCCGCACAGGGCTTCCTCCGCCGGGGTCTGCGGGCCTCGGCCGGTGCCGCCGGTGAACTCGGGCGCGGGCAGGGCCGCGCGATCCAGCTTGCCGTTGACGGTGACCGGCAGAGCGTCCAGAAGGAGGATGGCCGAGGGGACCATGTAATCGGGCACCTTGCCCGCCACATACCTCCCCAGCATCTCCGCGTCGAGGTCGTCACCGGCCGGGACCACATACCCCACCAGACGCTTGGCACCCGGCTGATCCTCCCGCACCACCACAGCGACCTGACCGACGCTCTCATGCGCCGCCAACACCGCCTCGACCTCACCCGGCTCGATCCGGAAACCACGGATCTTCACCTGATCATCCACACGCCCCGCGAACACCAACTGACCCTCGGCGCTCCACCGGACCAGGTCACCGGTGCGATACATCCGCTCACCCGACCCACCGAACGGCGCCGCCACAAAACGCTCCGCCGTCAGACCCGAGCGACCCGCGTACCCACGCGCCAGCCCCGCCCCGGCCACATACAACTCGCCTATGACGCCCGGCGCCACCGGACGCAGAAACTCATCCAGCACATACACCCGACTGTTGTCCATCGGATACCCGAGCGGCACACCATCCGGCACCAACTCCCCAGCCCTGAACGCCAACTGCGTCGTAAACGCCGTCGTCTCCGTCGGCCCGTACGTCGTACGAACCGTCACCTCCGGATACCTCTCCAACAGGGCCCGGATCGCGGAAGCGGACACCACATCCCCACCCGTGGACACCTCCCGCACCCCAGCAAAGATCTCCGGCGACTCCTCCGCCAACACCCGGAACAACCCCGCCGTCGCATGAACATTGGTCACACCATGCTCAGCAATCAAACGGCCACGCACCGCCGCATCCTTCTCACCCTGCGGCAACACCACCAGCCGCCCACCCCGCGCCAGCGTCACCCACAGCTCATACGTCGAGGCGTCAAACGCATGGTTGGCCTGCACCAGCACCCGCTCCACCACATCGTCACGCCAAACACGGTCCGCAACAAAAGCAGCGATGTTCCCGTGAGTGACCGCCACACCCTTCGGCACACCCGTCGAGCCGGAGGTGTACATCACATACGCCAGACTGTCCGGCGACACGATCACCCCCGGATCCACCGGCTCCGCCCCGAACATTTCCGCCACCGGCAACACCGACAGACCGTCCACCTCCCGGTCGGCTACCACCAGCGACACCCCGGCCTCCGCCACCACCGCCCGCAGCCGCTCCACCGGGTAGTCCGGGTCCAGCGGCACGTAGGCCGCGCCCGCCTTGACCACGCCCAGCAGAACAACGACCAACTCGGCCGAGCGGTCCATCACCACACCGACCCGGCTCTCCGGACCCACCCGCCGATCCATCAGCCGTCGCGCCACGCCGTCGGCCCGCGCGTCCAACTCGGCGTACGTCAGCGTCACCTCGGCCCCGGCCACCGCGACCGCATCCGGGGTACGGGCCACCTGCGCTGCGAACAGCTCAGGCAGAGTCCGGCCGGGCAGTGGCTGGACGGTGTCATTCCATAGCTCGGTCACCTGCCGCACCTCGGCGGGCTCCAGCACCTCGAGTCGGCTGACCGGCACCCCCGGATCAGCCGCCACCTGCCGCAGCACCCGCACCAGCCGGTCCGCGAGCGTTCGAGCCGTGGAGTCGTCGAACAGGTCGGTCGCGTACTGGATACCACCACCGAGACCGCCCGGCTCGCCCTGGTCGTCATGGAGTTCGTTGAGCCCGATGGACAGGTCGAAGCGGCTCACGACCGTCTCATCCGCCGGGATGGGCCGCACCAGGAGACCGGGCAACTGCCAGGTCGGCTCCGTGCGAGCTTCGTTCTGGACGGCCAGCATGACTTGGAAGAGCGGGTGCCGGGACAGGGAACGGGCGGGGTTGAGATCCTCCACCAGCCGTTCGAACGGCACGTCCTGGTGGGCGTAGGCCGCGAGGTCCGTGTCCCGGACCCGGGCCAGCAGCTCCTCGAACGTCGGATCCCCACTCGCGTCCGTGCGCAGCACCAGCGTGTTGATGAAGAATCCGGCCAGGTCCTCCAGGGCGCCGTCCGTGCGGCCGGCAACCGCCGCGCCGACGGGTATGTCGGTTCCCGCGCCGAGCCTGGCCAGCAGCATCGCGAGCCCCGCCTGCACCACCATGAACAGGGTCGCCGAGCCCTGACGAGCCGCTTCCAGCAGCGCGGCGTGCGTCTCCGGATCCACCTCCAGCGGCACCACGCCCCCCTCGAACGAGGCGACCGCCGTCCTGGTCCGGTCCACCGGAAGCGTCAGCTCCTCCGGCAGATCGTTCAATGCTTCGCGCCAATAGGTGAGTTGGGCGCTGATCACGCTGTCGGGGTCATCCAGGTCGCCCAGCACCTCCCGCTGCCACAGCGCGTAGTCGGCGTACTGCACCGGCAGCGGAGCCCAGTCGGGCTCCCTGCCGTGCAGCCGAGCCTCGAAGGCCGTGCGCAGATCGCGGGCCAGCACCCCCATGGACAGGCCATCGACGGCGATGTGATGGGCCACCAGCACGAGTACGGACTCAGTGACCGACACGGTGAGCAGATCCGTCCGCCACGGCAGGTCACGCGTCAGATCGAAGCGCCGGCGTGCCGCCTCGGCCACCGCCGTCGGCAGCTCCGTCGCCGATACCTCATGAATGTGGAGAGGGGCCCGGCCTGCGGTGGCATCGAGGACCTGCTGTCGGGGCACGCCGTCCGCCTCGGGGAAGACGGTGCGCAGCGTCTCGTGCCGGTCGGCCACATCGTGCAGCGCCGCTTCGAGCACGGCGGTGTCCAGGTCACCGACGAGGCGCAGCGCGAGGGCCACGTTGTAACCGGCGCCGGCGCCCACCTCCTCCATCCGGTTCAGGAACCACATGCGCTGCTGGCCGAAGGACAGCGGCAGCACCTCGGGCCGCTCCCGGACCACCACACCGCTCCGGGCCCGGCCGTTCCGGTCTCCGTCGACCAGGCGGGCGATACCCGCGACCGTGGGTGCGCCGAACAGTTCGGAGATGCCGATTTCCACGTCGAGGGTGGTGCGGATGCGGGCGATCAGGCGCATGGCGAGCAGGGAGTCGCCTCCCAGGTCGAAGAACGAGCCGTCCGCGCTCACCTGATCCAGCCCCAGCACCTCGGCGAACAGCCCGCAGAGAGCCTCCTCCACCGGTGTCGCCGGGGCCCGGCCCGCCGTCTCCAACTCGGGTGCGGGCAGAGCGGCCCGGTCGAGCTTGCCATTGACCGTCACCGGCAGAGTGTCCAGCAGCAGGATCGCCGCGGGGACCATGTAATCGGGCAGCTTGCCCGCCACATACCCCCGCAGCGCCTCCGCGTCCACGCCGTCCTGAGCCGCGACGACATAGGCCACCAGCCGCTTGGCTCCGGGCTGATCCTCCCGCACGACGACGGCGACCTGACCGACACTCTCGTGCGCCGCCAGCACCGCCTCGATCTCACCCGGCTCGATCCGGAAACCACGGATCTTCACCTGATCATCCGCACGGCCCGCGAACACCAACTGACCGTCACCGGTCCACCGGGCCAGATCACCCGTGCGATACATCCGCTCACCGGATCCACCGAACGGCACCGCCACAAACCGCTCCGCCGTCAACCCCGCCCTGCCGTCATACCCCCGCGCCAACCCCACCCCCGCCACATACAACTCCCCCACAACCCCCGGCGCCACCGGACGCAAAAACCCATCCAGCACATACACCCGCGTATTGTCCATCGGCACACCGATCGGCAACACCGCGGGAACCCCACCCCCCGGCTCCACCACGAACGTCGTCGCGCACAACGTCACCTCCGTCGGCCCATACAAATGCCGCACCCGCAGCCCCGGCGACACCTCCACCACCCGCGCCACCGCACCCACCGGCACCACATCACCACCGGTCAGCACCTCCACCAACCCCGACAACGCCTCCGGCGACTCCTCCGCCAGCACACCGAACAACCCCGCCGTCACATGCACCACCGACACCCCCCGCTCACGCACCAGACCAGCCAGAGCAGGACCATCCACCACACCCGGCGCCGCCACCACCACCGCACCACCACGCACCAACGGCACCCACACCTCAAACGTCGACGCATCAAACGCATGCGGCGCATGCATCAACACCCGATCCCCCACACCCACCGACCAACCCCCATCCAGCACCAACCCCGCCACACCCCCATGCGTGGCCACAATCCCCTTCGGCTCACCCGTCGACCCCGACGTGAACATCACATACACCGCAGAACCCCCCGACACCCCCACCAACCCCACAGACGCAGAAGCACAAGACGCCACCTCCGCCACCACCACCGGGTCATCCCACACCACACACGACCCCTCCCACCCCGAAACCAACCCCACCAGATCCCGCGAACACAACACCACCTCCGGCGCCACACCCGCCAAAACCCGCCCCACCCGCTCCCCCGGATACGACGGATCCACCGGCACATACACCCCACCCGCCTTCACCACCCCCAACAACACAACCACCAACTCCGCAGACCGGTCCATCACCACCCCCACCCGGCTCTCCGGACCCACACCACGACCCACCAACCACCGAGCAACACGACCCGCCCGCGCATCCAGCTCCCCATACGTCAACGTCGCGTCAGGACCGGTCACCGCCATCGCATCCGGCGTCCGAGCCACCTGCGCCGCGAACAACTCCGGCAGCGTCATCTCCGGCACCGGCCGCGCCGTGGCGTTCCACCCCTCCACCACCGCGTGCGCCTCCCCATCGTCCAGCACATCCAGTCGACTCACCGTGAGCGACGGATCAGCGGCCACCTGCTCCAGCACCCGGACCACACGGTCGGCCAGCGCCTGGGCAGTGGAACGGTCGAACAGGTCGGTGGCGTAGTGGAGTTCGCCGCCCATTCCGGCGGGGGCGCCCTCGTCGTCGCGCTGTTCAGCGAGGCTGATGCTCAGGTCGACGCGGGCCGCGACCGTGTCACCGGCCCCCATGGGTTCTACGCGCAGACCCGGCAGGTCCCACGGTGCGCTGGTCCGGGGGACGTTCTGAAGAACCAGCATGATCTGGAACAGCGGGTTGCGGGACAGCGACCGCACCGGGTTGAGGTCGTCCACCAGCCGCTCGAAGGGCACGTCCTGGTGGGTGTACGCGGCCAGGTCGGTATCACGCACGCGGGCCAGCAGCTCCGCGAACGTCGGATCGCCGCTCACATCGGTGCGCAACACCAGCGTGTTCACAAAGAACCCGGCCAGTTCCTCCAGGGCACTGTCACCGCGGCCGGCGACCGTGGTGCCGACGGGGATGTCGGTGCCCGCGCCGAGCCGGGCCAGCAGCATCGCCAACGCCGCCTGCACCACCATGAACATGGTCGCCGAGCCCTGCTGGGCGACGTGCACCAGCCGACCGTGCGTGTACGCGTCGAGCCGGACGGGGAGCGAGCCGCCCTGGAAGGAGGGCGTGGCGGGCCGCAGCCGGTCCGCCGGAAGCGTCAGTTCCTCGGGCAGGTCGGCCAGGGCCCGGCGCCAGTAGCCCAACTGGGCGCTGATCAGGCTGCCCGGGTCGTCCAGGTCGCCCAGCACCTCTCGCTGCCACAGCGCGTAGTCCGCGTACTGCACCGGCAGCGGCGCCCAGTCCACCGTGCTTCCCGAGTGCCGTGCCGCGTAGGCGGTCTGGAGGTCGCGGGTGAGGATGCCCATGGACCAGCCGTCCACCGCGATGTGGTGGGCAACCAGCAGTAGGACGTGCTCGGTGGGCGACACCGGGAGCAGGTCGATCCGCCACGGCAGGTCCCGCGCCAGGTCGAACCGCCGGGCGATGAGCTCTTCCACCGCCACGGGCAGCCCTTCGGTGGTGACGGCGCGCACCCGGACGGGCGGGTGGGCGTCGGCTCCGTGCCGGATGTGCTGCCGGGGGACGCCTTCGGTCTCCGAGTAGACGGTACGCAGCGACTCGTGCCGGTCGGCCACGTCCGCGAGGGCCGCTCGGAGCGCGGCCACGTCCAGGTCGCCGAGCAGCCTCAGCACGAGCGTCACGTTGTATCCGGCGCCCGAGCCCTGTTCCTCGAGCTGGTTGAGGAACCACATCCGCTGCTGACCGTACGACAGGGGCAGCAGGTCGGGGCGCTCGCGGGCGACGAGTCCGGCGCGGGCGACGGCGGCGCCGCCGTCGATGTGCCGGGACAGGGCCGCGACGGTCGGTGCACCGAACAGCTCGCGCACGGTGATCTCGGCGCTCAGCACCGCCCTGATCCGGGCGATCAGCCTCATCGCGAGCAGCGAGTCACCGCCCAGGTCGAAGAAGGAGTCCTCGGCACCGACCCAGTCGCGCCCCAGCACCTCGGCGAACAGCCCGCAGACCACCTCCTCCAGCGGGGTCGCGGGCCCGCGACCGACCGGGCCGCCGAGTTCGGGGGCGGGCAGGGCGGCGCGGTCCAGCTTGCCGTTCGCCGTCACCGGCAAGGCATCCAGCGGCACCGCGGCGGCGGGGACCATATAGTCGGGCAGCTGCTCCGCGACGTGAGCGAGCAGCGTATCCGGGTCGACGGCCGGGCCTTCGGCGACGACATAGGCGACCAAGCGCTTGGTCCCGGGCTGATCCTCCCGCACCACCACCGCGACCTGGCCGACGCTCTCATGCGCCGCCAGCACCGCCTCGACCTCACCCGGCTCGATCCGGAAACCACGGATCTTCACCTGATCATCCGCACGCCCCGCGAACACCAACTGACCCTCGGCGCTCCACCGGACCAGGTCACCGGTGCGGTACATCCGCTCACCCGACCCGCCGAACGGCGCCGCGACGAATCGCTCGGACGTCAGACCCGAGCGACCCGCGTACCCACGCGCCAGCCCCGCCCCGGCCACATACAACTCGCCTATGACGCCCGGCGCCACCGGACGCAGAAACTCATCCAGCACATACACCCGACTGTTGTCCATCGGATACCCGAGCGGCACACCATCCGGCACCAACTCCCCAGCCCTGAACGCCAACTGCGTCGTAAACGCCGTCGTCTCCGTCGGCCCGTACGTCGTACGAACCGTCACCTCCGGATACCTCTCCAACAGGGCCCGGATCGCGGACGCGGACACCACATCCCCACCCGTGGACACCTCCCGCACCCCAGCAAAGATCTCCGGCGACTCCTCCGCCAACACCCGGAACAACCCCGCCGTCGCATGAACATTGGTCACACCATGCTCAGCAATCAAACGACCACGCACCGCCGCATCCTTCTCACCCTGCGGCAACACCACCAGCCGCCCACCCCGCGCCAGCGTCACCCACAGCTCATACGTCGAGGCGTCAAACGCATGGTTGGCCTGCACCAGCACCCGCTCCACCACATCGTCACGCCAAACACGGTCCGCAACAAAAGCCGCAATGTTTTCATGGGTGACGGCGACACCCTTCGGCACACCCGTCGAGCCGGAGGTGTACATCACATACGCCAGACCGTCCGGCGACACAGCCACCTCAACCGGCCCATCCGCCCCCGCAACTTCATCAACCACCACCGGGTCATCCCACCGCACGGCCCCGGCCACCCGGCCCGCATACGCCCCGGTGGTCAGCACCAGCGAAGGCGCCGCATCGGACAGGATGAAACCAATCCGCTCAGCCGGATAGTCCGGATCCACCGGCACATAAGCCGCCCCCGCCCTGACCACACCCAACAAAACCACCACCAGCTCCGCCGAGCGATCCATCACCACACCCACCCGGTCCTCCGGACCCACCCCCCGATCCACCAGCCAACGCGCCACCCGCTCCGCCCGAGCATCCAACTCGGCATACGTCAACGTCACATCCGAAGCAGCCACCGCCACCGCATCCGGCGTACGCGCCACGCGCACCGCGAACAACTCCGGCAGCGTACGAACCGACAACGGCCTAGCGGTGTCATTCCACCCCTCCAGGACCGTGCTCCGCTCACCGGCGTCGAGCAGGTCGAGCCTACCCACCGGCAGCGCCGGGTCGGCGGCCGTCTGCTCCAGCAGCCGGACGAGCCGGTCCCCGAGAGCGCGAATGGTCGCCGCGTCGAACAGGTCGGAGTGGTAGTCGAAGCGCAGCTCGATCCGGTCGCCCGGGACGACGCCGAGGATCAGCGGGTAGTGGGCGGTGTCCGAGCTGGACGAACCGGTGATCCGCAGTCCATCCGCCGGAACCAGACCGCCCTCGGCGGGCATGGGATAGTTCTGGTAGACCACGAGGGAGTCGAAGCTCGCGCCGAATCCGGCCACCCGCTGGATCTCCGTGAGCCCGAGGTGCTGGTGGTCGAAGAGTTCGGCCTGCTGGACCTGGAGGTCCGTCAGCAGCTCGGCGACCGTGCGGTACGGGTCGAGACGCACCCGCACCGGCACCGTGTTGATGAACAGGCCGAGCATCCGCTCCACACCGGGGAGTTCGGCGGGCCGACCCGCCACGACGGCACCGAAGACCACATCGGTGCGACCGGTCAGCATGCCGATCAGCACGCCCCACACCCCTTGCACCACGGTGTTCAGCGTCAGCCCGTGGTCCCGGGCGACCTCGCGCAGCGCCCGCGTCAGTGCCGGGTCGACCGGCACCCTCGCGTGCTCGGGCAACGCGGGCTCCGCGCCCGGGTCGGCTCCTGGGTCGGCGGGGCGCACAAGGGTGGGCTCCCCGACCCCGGCCAGCGCCTTCCGCCAGGCGTCCCGGGCCGCGTCCCTGTCTTGGCGGCCCAGCCAGGCCAGGTACTCCCGGTACGGGGTCACCGGCGGCAGGGCCGACACGTCGCCGCGCGCCGTGTACAGGTCCGACAACTCGCCGAAGAGCACGGGCAGCGACCAGCCGTCCATCAGGATGTGGTGCATGGTCATGACCAGCTGGTAGCGGGTGTCGTCCGTCTTCAGCATCAGCAGCCGCAGCAGCGGCGGCACCGCCAGGTCGAACCGGCGCTCGTGTTCCTCTTCCTTCAGCCGTACGGCACGGGCCGCGGCCTCCTCGGCGGGCAGGCCGGACAGGTCGACTTCACGCCACGGCAGCGGCACGCCCGCGGTCACCACTTGGACGACCTGCTGCATCCCGGGGGGCTGCTGGAAGCTCGCGCGGAGGCTGGCGTGCCGGTCCAGCAGCGCCTGCCACGAGGCCCGCAGCACCGCGGTGTCCAAGGGCGCGGCCAGGTCGGTGACGAACTGCTCGACGTAGACATCACGGGCCTGCTCGTCGTACTGGGCGTGGAAGAGCAGCCCTTCCTGGAGCGGCGAGAGCGGCCACACATCTTCGATACGCACCTGAGTCACGGTGGTCACTCCTTTTCGCCGGAAAGCTGGATCTGAAGCGCCTCGAACTGACCCGGGGTCAGCGTGACGAGCGGGACGTCGGACGGTGACTGCTTGTCTGCGTCTGCGTCGGCGTCCGTGGCGTGCGTGGCAAGACCGGTGAGCATGGCGACCCAGCCGTCGGCCAGGTCGCGGACCGCCTTCTCGTCGACGGGGCCGACCGGGCCGACCAGGGTCACGGTCAGTTCTGGCCCCTCGGGCAGGTCCCTGACCAGGCCACCGGCTTCCAGCAGATGGGATGCGGGCATGTCGGCGTCGGCCGTACCGCCCAGCACCGTGTCGCCCACGGGCTGCCAGGCTTCCTCGGCCCGGGTAGCTCCGGCCCGCGGGCCGGAGGTGAAGCGGCCCAGGTAGTTGAAGCCGATCTGCGGGGTCGGCAGCGCGGCCAGGGCCCCCGCCGTCTCGGGGTTGAGGTGGCGCAGCAGCCCGTAGCCGAGCCCGTCGCCGGGCACCGCGCGCAACTGGTCCCTGATCCTCCGGACCAGAGCACCGGCCGCCGGACCACCCGAGCGGATCCCCGCATAGTCGCCGGTGCCCGGGTCGAGCCGCACCGGGTAGGAGCCGGTGAACCAGCCAACCGTGCCGGTGAGGTCCATGTCGTCGGTGAGCGGGGTACGGCCATGGCCCTCCACCTCGATCAGGACGCCTCCCGCGAGGTTGCGGCCCTGACGGCGGCGCCATTCGCCGACCGCGGCGGCCAATGCGGCCAGCAGCACGTCCTCCACCCCGGCGTCGAAGGCCGTCGGCACCCGGCTGAGCAGTTCCGTGGTCACCCCTACCGGGACGCCGACCTCCGCCCGGTGCAGGCCCCCGGCGACCGTGTCGACGGCCGGGTCGAGCGCCCGCCTGCCGAGCGGCGGGTTCGGTCCGCCGAGCAGCCGGGTCCAGCCCCGTACCTCGGCGGTGCGCTCCGTGCTGCGCGCCTGGGCCTGAAGGGCTTCGGCCCAGCGACGGTACGACGTCCCCCGCGCGAGGTCGGGCTCGCGCCCGGCGCGCACTGCCGCGTACGCGGCGGCCAGGTCCGGGACGAGGACGCGCCACGACACGCCGTCGACCACGAGGTGGTGAGCCACCCACAGCAGCCGGCCCGGGCGCCCGGCCCCGGCGTCGAACCACACAAGCTGGATCATCGCCCCGGCGCGCGGATCCAGCCGTTCCACGGCACGGCGCCCCTCGGCCTGTGTCAGCTCGGCCAGTTCCGCATCGCTCAGTCCGGCCGTGTCGACCCGGACCACCCGCTCCGCGGCCGACGTTCCCGGCTCCGGCACCACCAGGCAGGGTGGGTCCTCGGAGAGTTCCAGCCGCGCGCGCAGGACGTCATGGTGGTCCAGCAACGTCTGGACGGCCGCCACCAGGTGGTCCCCGTCCATCCCCGCGGGCGTTCCCACCAGCATCGACTGGGAGAGCACTCCCGTCAGCGCGCCCGGCCCCGCCCGGTCCACCAGGTCGAGCATGACGGGGGTCAGCGGTGCTCGCCCGATGCCCGAGTCCCGCACCGCGTGCTCCACCGGGGCGTCCTCGGCACCGGTGGTCTCGGCGATCCGGGCCAGTGCGGCGGGGGTGCGGTGTTCGAAGACCTGCCGGGCGGTGATCACCGCACCCGCGCGACGGGCGCGGGCGACGACCAGCATCGACATGATCGAGTCGCCGCCCAGCTCGAAGAACGACTCCTCGGCACCCACCCGGTCCAGGCCCAGCACCTCGGCGAACAACCCGCACAGGAGTTCCTCGCCCGGGGTCTGCGGGCCCCGGCCGGTGCCGCCGGTGAACTCGGGCGCGGGCAGGGCCGCGCGATCCAGCTTGCCGTTGACGGTGACCGGCAGAGCGTCCAGGAGAAGGATGGCCGAGGGGACCATGTAATCGGGCACCTTGCCCGCCACATACCTCCCCAGCACCTCCGCGTCGAGGTCGTCACCGGCCGGGACCACATACCCCACCAGACGCTTGGCACCCGGCTGATCCTCCCGCACCACCACAGCGACCTGACCGACGCTCTCATGCGCCGCCAACACCGCCTCGACCTCACCCGGCTCGATCCGGAAACCACGGATCTTCACCTGATCATCCGCACGCCCCGCGAACACCAACTGACCCTCGGCGCTCCACCGGACCAGGTCACCGGTGCGATACATCCGCTCACCCGACCCGCCGAACGGCGCCGCGACGAATCGCTCGGACGTCAGGCCGGGGCGCCGGACATAGCCACGCGCCAGCCCTGCTCCGGCGATATACAGCTCCCCTATGACGCCCGGCGCCACCGGACGCAGAAACTCATCCAGCACATACACCCGACTGTTGTCCATCGGATACCCGAGCGGCACACCATCCGGCACCAACTCCCCAGCCCTGAACGCCAACTGCGTCGTAAACGCCGTCGTCTCCGTCGGCCCGTACGTCGTACGAACCGTCAGCCGAGGATGCGCCGCAAGCAACGCCCGGATCGCGGACGCGGACACCACATCCCCACCCGTGGACACCTCCCGCACCCCAGCAAAGATCTCCGGCGACTCCTCCGCCAACACCCGGAACAACCCCGCCGTCGCATGAACATTGGTCACACCATGCTCAGCAATCAAACGGCCACGCACCGCCGCATCCTTCTCACCCTGCGGCAACACCACCAGCCGCCCACCCCGCGCCAGCGTCACCCACAGCTCATACGTCGAGGCGTCAAACGCATGGTTGGCCTGCACCAGCACCCGCTCCACCACATCGTCACGCCAAACACGGTCCGCAACAAAAGCAGCGATGTTCCCGTGAGTGACCGCCACACCCTTCGGCACACCCGTCGAGCCCGAGGTGTACATCACATACGCCAGACTGTCCGGCGACACAGCCACCTCAACCGGCCCATCCGCCCCCGCGACTTCATCAACCACCACCGGGTCATCCCACCGCACGGCCCCGGCCACCCGGCCCGCATACGCCCCGGTGGTCAGCACCAGCGAAGGCGCCGCATCGGACAGGATGAAACCAATCCGCTCAGCCGGATAGTCCGGATCCACCGGCACATAAGCCGCCCCCGCCCTGACCACACCCAACAAAACCACCACCAGCTCCGCCGAGCGATCCATCACCACACCCACCCGGCCCTCCGGACCCACCCCCCGATCCACCAGCCAACGCGCCACCCGCTCCGCCCGAGCATCCAACTCGGCATACGTCAACGTCACATCCGAACCGACCACCGCCACCGCATCCGGCACACACCCCACCCGCACCGCGAACAACTCCGGCAGCGTACGAACCGACAACGGCCTAGCGGTGTCATTCCACCCCTCCACCACCCGCCCCACCTCGGCAGGCTCCAACACCTCCAGCCGACTCACCCTGATCGACGGATCCGCCGCCACCTGCTCCAGCACCCGCACCAGCCGGTCCGCGAGCGCCCGAGCCGTGGAGCCCTCGAACAGGTCGGTCGCGTACTGGATACCGCCACCGAGACCGCCCGGCTCGCCCTGGTCGTCGCGGAGTTCGGTGAGGTTGATGGACAGGTCGAAGCGGGAGGGGAGGGCCGCGTCCGGGAGGGTTTCGGAGGCCTGCTGGTGCATGGTGAGGCCGGGCAGGTCCCATTCCGCGGCGGGGATGTTCTGGAGGACGAGCATGATCTGGAAGAGCGGGTGGCGTGACAGCGAGCGCTCGGGGCTGAGATCGTCCACCAGCCGCTCGAACGGCACGTCCTGATGGGCGAACGCCGCCACGTCGGTCTCCCGGACCCGGACCAGCAGCTCCTCGAACGTCGGGTCACCACTCACATCGGTGCGCAGCACCAGCGTGTTCACGAAGAAGCCGACCAGGTCCTCCAGGGCCGAGTCACCGCGGCCCGCTGTCGCCGTGCCGACGGGGATGTCGGTGCCCGCGCCGAGCCGGGTCAGGAGCATCGCCAGTGCCGCCTGCACCACCATGAACAGGGTCGCCGAGCCCTGACGGGCCACGTCCAGCAGCGCCGTGTGCGTATCCGGATCCACCTCCAGCGGCACCGAGCCGCCCTCGAAGGAGGCGATCGCGGGCCGAGTCCGGTCCACCGGAAGCGTCAGCTCCTCGGGCACACCGCCCAATGCCGCCCTCCAGTAGGCGAGTTGAGCGCTTATCAGGCTGTCCGGGTCGTCCAGATCACCGAGCACCTCCCGCTGCCAGATCGCGTAGTCGGCGTACTGCACCGGCAGCGGAGCCCAGACCGGCGCGGAGCCGGTCCTGCGAGCGCCGTAGGCGTGCTGGAGGTCGCCAGCGAGGATGCCCATCGACCAGCCGTCGACGGCGATGTGGTGGGCGACCAGCATCAGTACGTACTCGCTTCCGGCGGACCCCTCGGCCGTCCCGGCGCCCGTGGGGTCCGGAGCCTGTCCGATCGCGGAGAGCACCAGCAGCTCGGTGCGCCACGGGAGGTCGCGCGCCAGGTCGAAGCCCTGGGACGCGGCCTCGGCCATGGCGTCCTCCAGGTCGGCGTGGGCGACCTCGCGGACTCGGAGCGGCGGCGGAGTGTCGAGGAGCCGCTGCCGGGGGCTGCCGCCCAGGGAGGGGTAGACGGTGCGGAGCATCTCGTGCCGTTGCGCCACATCGCCGAGGGCGGCTTCCAGGGCCGCGATGTCCAGCTCGCCGGAGAGCCGGAGCGCCAGGGGCACGTTGTAGGCGGCCACGTCCGAGTCGGTCTCGTCGAGCTGGTTGAGGAACCACATCCGCTGCTGACCGAACGACAGCGGAGGCGCCTCGGACCGCTCCCTGGCGACGAGGCCGACGCGGACATCGTCCTGGTGGCTCTCCATCAGCCGGGCCAGAGCGGCGACGGTCGGCGCGCCGAACAGCTCCCGGACGTTGATCTCGGCGTCGAGGATCGACCGCACCCGGACGATCAGACGCATCGCGAGCAGGGAGTCACCACCGAGGTCGAAGAACGACTCCTCGACGCCGACCCGTTCCAGGTCCAGGACCTCCGCGAACAGACCGCACAGCACCTCTTCGGCCGGAGTGGCGGGGCCTCGGTCGGCCGAACCGCCGAACTCGGGGGCCGGCAGCGCGGCCCGGTCCAGCTTGCCGTTCACCGTCACCGGCAGCGCGTCCAGCAGCACCACGGCAGCCGGGACCATGTAGTCCGGCAGGGCACGGGCCGCGAACGCGCGCAGCGCGTCGGCGTCGGCCTCGGGCTCGGGATCGGTGGCGGGCTCGGTGGCGGGTGCGGTGGCGGGTTCAGTGTGGGCGCCCGCGTCCAGTCCTGCCGGGACGACATAGGCGACCAGGCGCTTCACGCCCGACTGGTCCTCGCGGACGACGACCGCGACGTGGCCGACGCCGTCGTGCCGGGCCAGCACCGCCTCGATCTCGGCCGGTTCGATCCGGAAGCCACGGATCTTCACCTGGTCGTCGGCCCGGCCGACGTAGAGCAGGGTGCCCTCCGGTGTCCACCGCACCGCGTCACCGCTCCGGTACATCCGCGAGCCGGCGGCGCCGAACGGGTCCGCGACGAACCGCTCCGCCGTCAGGCCGAACCGGCCGGCGTACCCGCGGGCGAGTCCGGCGCCCGCGATGTACAGCTCGCCGGTGACGCCCCCCGGCACGGGGCGCAGCGCCTCGTCGAGCACGTACACCCGCATGTTGGCCATCGGGCGGCCGATCGGCACGGAGTCGGGCACGTCCGGCGCCGAGCGCAGCGGGAAGGCGGTGGCGAAGGTCGTGGTCTCGGTGGGGCCGTAGCCGTCGACGACCCGGGTCCGCGGGCAGGCTTCCAGCACCCGTCGTACGGCCGTGGCGGGTACGGCCTCGCCCCCTGTCCACACCTCGCGCACTCCGGCGAAGCTCGCCGGGGACTCCTCGGCGAAGAGCCGGAAGAGGCCCGCCGTCAGCCACAGTGCCGTGACGCCCTGCCCGGCGATCGCTTGCTCCAGGGCGCGTACGTCCAGATCGCCTGGAGCCACCACCACGGTGCCGCCGGACAGCAGCGGCACCCACAGCTCGTATGTCGAGGCGTCGAAGGTGTGCGGCGAGTGCAGCAGCACCCGCTCGTGACCGCCGGTGCCCGCCCAGCGGGGGTCGAGGGCCAGGGCCGCCACGGCGCGCTGGGTGACCGCGACGCCCTTGGGCAGGCCCGTCGAGCCGGACGTGAACATCACGTAGGCGAGCTGGTCGGGATGGCCGGGGACGTGGGGGTCGCTCGACGGCTCGTCGGCCAGGGAGGCGTCGGCATCGACCGTGACGACCGCCGCGACCTCGTCCGCCGGAGCCGAACCGCGCAGTGCGCCGTCGGTCAGCAGCACCGACGCGGCCGTGTCCCGCAGGGTCCAGCGCAGCCGGTCCTGGGGGGCGTCGGCGTCGAGCGGCACATAGGTGCCGCCGGCCTTGAGCACGGCCAGGATCGACACCACCAGGTCGAGGGAGCGGCGTTGCAGCACGGCGACCGCCTGCTCCGGCCGTATGCCCAGCGCCAGGAGCCGGTGAGCCAGCCGGTTGGCCCGCGCGTCCAGCTCGGCATACGTCATCCCGGTGTCGCCGAGGACGACGGCGAGGGCGTCCGGGGTGCGTTGCGCCTGGGCCCGGAACAGCTCGGGGAGGGTGGCGTGCGGGAGGGGCGCCGTGGTGTCGTTCCACTCCTCGACCAAGCGGGTGTGCTCGGTGGGGTCGAGGACGTCCAGCCGGCTGACCCTGCTCCGCGGGTCGTCGGCTATGTGGGCCAGGACGCGTTGGATCCGCTCCACCAGGGTGCGGGCGGTGGCCTCGTCGAACAGGTCGGGCCGGTAGTCGAGCCGTAGTTCGAGTTCGTCGGCGGGAGAGGCGAGCAGGGTGAGCGGATAGTGCGTCGCCTCCTCGCCGCCGCCTCCGGTGATGGGCAGTCCGCCGGGCTGCCGGGTGGCGTCGGGGTCGTGCGGATAGTTCTCGTAGACCACGAGGGTGTCGAAGGTCGCCCCCGGTCCTGCCAGGCGCTGGATCTCGGTCAGTCCCAGATGCTGGTGGGCGATGAGTTCCGCCTGCTGGGCCTGGAGGTCCGTGAGCAGGTCGGTGAAGCGCTGTCCGGGCCGCAGACGGACCCGTACCGGGAGGGTGTTGATGAACAGGCCCAGCATCCGCTCGACGCCCGGCAGATCGGCCGGACGGCCGGCGACGGTGGTGCCGAAGACCACGTCGCTCCGGCCTGTGAGCATGCCGACCAGGACCGCCCAGGCGCCCTGCACGACGGTGTTCAGCGTCAGACCGTGCTCCCGCGCCGTCTCCCGCAGCGCGAGGGTGAGCGGTGCGTCGAGCCGTACGATCACGTGGCGCGGCTGGACCGGCTCGGCGGTCCCGTCGGCCGGGGCGACGAGGGTCGGCTCCAAAGTGCCCGCGAGCACCGACCGCCATGCCTCCGCGGCGGCCTCGCCGTCCTGGCGGTTCAGCCAGGCCAGGTAGTCCCGGTAGGGGGGCACCGGCGGCAGACCGCTCGCGTCGCCGCCCGCGGCGTAGATCTGCGACAGTTCGCCGTACAGGATGGGCAGCGACCAGCCGTCCGTGAGGATGTGGTGCATGGTCACCACGAGGCGGTGGCGGTCCGCGCCCAGCTTCAGCAGCAGCAGTCGCAGGGCCGGCGGCACGGTGAGGTCGAACGGCGCAAGGTCCTCCTCGGCGAGCCGGGCCGCCTCGGCCTCGGCCTCCGCCGCGGGCAGACCCGACAAGTCCACCTCCCGCCACGGCACATCCACATCCCGCACCACCACCTGCACCGGGCTCTCCATCCCGGGCGGCTGGCAGAACGCCGTCCGCAGACTCGCGTGCCGATCGAGCAACGCCCGCCACGAACGCCGCAGCACACCCGCGTCCACCGCGCCCTCGAGATCCAGGTGGCGCCGGCCCACATACACATCGCGGGCGTCTTCGTCATAGCGCGCGTGGAACAACAGCCCTTCCTGCAACGGGGACAACGGCCATACGTCGACCAGGCCCGGCACCGCCGCCTCCAGTTCCTCGACCTCCGCCTGGGCGAGCGTGACCAGCGGGAAATCGGAGGGAGTATGACCACCGCTGTCCGGCTCACCGGCGTGCGTGGCCAGACCGGTGAGCATGGCGACCCATGCGGAGGTCAGCTCCCGCAGCGTCTCCTCGTCGAAGAGGCCGGCCGGGCCGCCCAGGGTGACGGTCAGCTCGGGCCCTTCGGGGAGGTCGCGGACCAGGCCGCCCGCTTCGAGCGCGTGCGGCAGCGCCATTCGGGCGTCGGAGGAGCCGCCGAGGACCGTGTCGGCGTCGGGCTGCCAACTGGCGGCGGATGCCGTGTGGTCGGCGGGGGTGAAGCGGCCCAGGTAGTTGAAACCGACCTGTGCGGTGGGGAGTTGGGCGAATTCGGCCGCCGTCTCCGGGTTGAGATACCGCAGCATGCCATACCCCAGCCCATCCCCCGGGACCGCCCGCACCTGCTCCTTGACCCGCTTCAGCAACCGACCGGCCTCCACGCCACCGGCCCGGATCCGCCCGTGATCCACCCCCGAGGCATCCAGCCGCATCGGATACGAGCTGGTGAACCAGCCCACCGTGCGACTGAGGTCCATGTCATCGGCCAAAGGCTCCCGCCCGTGGCCCTCCACATCCACCAGCACCCCGCCGGAAAGAACACCCCGCTCATCCAGCGCCGCCACCAAACCCGCCAGCAGCACATCATCAACACCCGCATGGAAGACGGCCGGAACCCGGGTCAGCAGCTCCGCCGTCACCGCCACCGGCACCTGCACCTCAACCCCACGGGTGCCACCCGCCACCGTATCCACCACCGGATCCAAGCCCCGCCGCCCCAACACCGGATCCGCACCCTCAAGCACACTCAACCACCCCGGCAGCTCCGCCACCCGCTCCGGACGCACCGCCTCCGCGACCAGCGCCTGCGCCCACCCCCGGAACGACACACCCACCGCATCCAGCACCACCCCGCCACCCGACGCATACGCCACCGCCAGATCCGGCACCAGCACCCGCCACGACACACCATCCACCACCAGGTGGTGGGCCACCAGCAGCAGCCGACCCGGCCGCTCGGCCCCCGCGTCGAGCCAGACGGCCTCGATCATCCGGCCGGCGACCGGGTCGAGCCGTTCCACGGCTCCGCGCTCGGCGTCACGCACCAGTTCTGTCGGATCGCCGACGGTGGCGGTGGCGGTGGCGGTGGTGACATCCACCCGCCGCACGGACGGGACAGCGGAGCCCTTCTCCGCCACCTCCAGGGCGTCCGCCTCACCGTCGACCAGCACCAGACGGGCACGCAGCACATCATGGTGGTCGAGCACCGTGCGCAAGGCCGCCTCCAGCCGCGGCAGTTCCAGACCGGCCGGGACTTCGAGCAGCATCGACTGGGAGAACGTCCCGGTCAGCGCGGCCGGGCCGGCCCGCTCGACCAGCTCCCGCATGACCGGGGTCAGGGGCACCTGCCCCACGGCCGCCGTCCGGGTCTCTGCGGCGGGGCCCGTGGCGGCCTTCCCGGCGACCCGCGCGAGGCCGGCCGGGGTCTTGTACTCGAAGACCTGCCGGGCGGTGAGCAGGACTCCTGCGCGGCGGGCCCGGGAGACGATCAGCATCGACATGATCGAGTCGCCGCCCAGCTCGAAGAACGAGTCCTCGGCACCCACCCGGTCCAGACCCAGCACCTCACGGAACAGACCGCACAGGATCTCTTCCAGCGCGGTCGCCGGACCGCGCCCGGTCGATGCCCCGAACTCCGGTGCGGGCAGCGCCGACCGGTCCAGCTTGCCGTTCTCCGTCACCGGCAGGCGGTCCAGCGCCACGATCGCGGCGGGCACCATGTACTCGGGGAGGACCCGGGCCGCGGACTCCCGCAGTGCGTCCGTGTCCAGGCCTCCCCGAACGGGGACGGCGTACCCGACTATCCGCCTGGCCCCCGGCTGGTCCTCCCGTACCACCACCGCGACCTGGGCGACGCTCTCGTGCCCGGCCAGCACCGTCTCGATCTCACCCAGCTCGATCCGGAAACCCCGGATCTTCACCTGGTCGTCGGCCCGGCCGGAATACAGCAGTTCGCCGTCCGGGGTCCAGCGCACCAGGTCACCGGTGCGGTACATGCGGTCCGAGCCGGGGAAGGGGCAGGCGACGAACCGTTCCGCCGTCAGACCGGTGCGGCCCGCGTAGCCCCGCGCCAACTGCACGCCCGCCAGGTACAACTCACCCGTGACACCGGGCGGCACCGGACGCAGGAACTCGTCCAGGACGTACGTCTGCGTGTTCCACACCGGACGCCCGATGGGCACGGACGCGTACGGCGTGCCGTGAGTGCCCTCCCACTGCGTGACCTCCACGGCGGCCTCCGTGGGGCCGTAGAGGTTGTGCAGCCGCACCCCGATCCGGGCGCGGAACTCCTCCACGAGGTCCGTCGTCAGAGCCTCGCCACTGCAGAAGACCATCCGCGGGGCGGCGCGATCGCCGGGGCCGATTACCTGGAGGAAGACGCCGAGCATCGACGGGACGAAGTGCATGACCGTCACGGCCTGCCGGGCCACCACCTCCATCAGGTAAGCGGGGTCACGGTGGCCTCCGGGCCTGGCCATGACCAGGGCGGCGCCCGCGGTGAACGGCCAGAAAAGCTCCCACACCGACACGTCGAAACCGGTCGGCGTCTTCTGGAGCACCCGGTCCTCGGCGGTGAGGCGGTAGGTGTGCTGCCGCCACCGCAGATAGTTCGTGATCGAGCGGTGGCTGACCACCACACCCTTGGGGCGGCCCGTCGATCCCGAGGTGTAGATCGTGTACGCGGCCGCGTCGGGCGGGATCGTGACCGCCACGGGGGCGCCGGAGCACGCGTCGACCTCCGCGGCGGTCCGCGCCCCGTCCCAGACCGTCCAGCCGGCGGGTCCGGCCTGGTCGTCGGCGGTCGCGTCGGTGCACAACACGACCGTGGGAGAGGCATCGGCCAGCATGTAGGCGATCCGGTGGGCCGGGTAGTCCGGGTCGACGGGGACGTACGCGGCACCGGTCTTCACGATGCCCCACAGCACGACCACGAGGTCGACCGACCGCTCCATGAGGACGGCGACCCGGCTCTCGGGACGGACACCGCGGCCGATCAGCCAGTGCGCCACCCGGTTGGAGCGCTCGTCCAGTTGCGCGTATGTCAGCGAGGAGTCCTCGTCGGTGACGGCGAGGGCGTCCGGGGCGCGGGCGGTCCGGGCGGCGAACAGGGCGGGGAGAGTGGTGGCCGGGTGGACGTGCCGTGTGTCGTTCCACTCCGCCACGACGCGTCGGCGCTCGGCCTCGTCCAGAACGTCCAGCTCGCTGGTCCGCAGCCGCGGGTTGCCGGCGATCTGTTCCAGCGCCTGGACCAGCCGTCGGGCCAGGGCACGGGCGGTGTCCTCGTCGAACAGATCGGCCGAGTACTGGATGCCGCCCTCGATTCCGGCGGGCGCTCCCCGCTGGTCGCGGAGTTCGGCCAGTCCGATCGACAGGTCGAAGCGGGCGGAGAACGCCTCGTCGGCGGGGATCGGCCGGACGTCGAGGTCTCCCAGTTCCCAGGAGGCGTCCGCGCCCGGTGTGTTGTCGAGGGTGAGCATGATCTGGAAGAGCGGGTGCCGGGCCAGGGAGCGTTCGGGGCTGAGGTCGTCCACCAGCCGCTCGAACGGCATGTCCTGATGGGCGAACGCCGCCAGATCGGTCTCCCGGACCCGGACCAACAGCTCCTCGAACGTCGGGTCGCCACTCGCGTCGGTGCGCAGCACCAGCGTGTTCACGAAGAAACCGGCCAGGTCCTCCAGGGCCGCGTCACCTCGGCCCGCGACCGGGGTGCCGACGGGGATGTCGGTGCCGGCGCCGAGCCGGGTCAGCAGCATCGCCAGCGCGGCCTGGATCACCATGAAGGTGGTGGCCGAGGCCTGCCGGGCCACGGAGGCGAGCGCGCCGTGGGTGTCGGGCCGGATGCCCATGGGGACCCAGCCGCCCCGGAAGGAACCGACCGCCGGCCGGTTGCGGTCCACGGGCAGGCGCAGCTCCTCGGGCAGGCCCGCCAGCGCCCGGCGCCAGTAGCCGAGTTGGGCGCTCAGCAGGCTGTCCGGGTCGTCGAGGTCGCCGAGGACCTCGCGTTGCCACAGGGCGTAGTCGGCGTACTGGACCGGCAGCGGTGCGAAGCCGGGCGCCCGGCCCGCGCAGCGGGCCGCGTAGGCCGTGCGCAGGTCGCGGGCGAGGACGCCCATCGACCAGCCGTCGACGGCGATGTGATGGGAGACCAGCAGCAGCACGAACTCCGGCCGTGCCGCGGCCGGCAGGGTCAGCAGTTCGGCGCGCCAGGGCAGGTCCCGGGTCAGGTCGAACAACCGGTTCGCCAGTTGCGCCATGACCTCGGGCAGCTCGGCCCGGGTGACGTGGTGCACGCTCAGGGCCGGGCGCCCGGCCGGTCCGTGGGCGATCCGCTGCCGGGGCACGCCATCGGTCTCCGGGAACACCGTACGCAGGGTCTCGTGCCGGTCGGCGACGTCGCCGAGGGCCGCCTCCAGCGCGACGGGGTCCGGCTCACCGGTGAGCCGGAGCGCGAGCGGCATGTTGTAGGCAGCGGCCGCCCCGGACTCCTCCAGCCTGTTGAGGATCCACATGCGCTGCTGACCGAACGACAGCGGCAGCACTTCGGGGCGCGGCCGGGCGACGATCCCTGCGCGCACCGCGGGGCCGTCGGCGTTCTCCACCATGCGGGCCAGACCGGCCACGGTCGGCTCGGCGAAGAGTTCCCGGATGCCGACCTCGGTGTCCAGGGTGGAGCGGATGGCGGCGATCAGCCGCATCGCCAGCAGCGAGTCACCGCCCAGGTCGAAGAAGGACGCGTCGACGCCGACTCGCTCCAGGCCGAGGGCCTGTGCGAAGAGCCCGCTCAGGATCTCCTCGACGGGGGTGGCCGCTGCCCTGCCTTCGCCACCGAGGCCGGGGGCGGGCAGCGCGGCCCGGTCCAGCTTGCCGTTCGCGGTCACCGGCAGGGAGTCGAGGACGACCACGGCGGACGGGACCATATGGTCCGGCAGTTTGTCCGCGGCGAAGGTGCGCAGCCCCTCCCCGTCGACGTCGTCACGGGCCGGGACGACATAGGCGACCAGACGCGGCACACCGGGCTGGTCCTCGCGGACCACCACGGCGACCTGGCCGACGCTCGCGTGTGCCGCCAGCACCGCCTCGACCTCACCGGGTTCGATCCGGAAGCCACGGATCTTCACCTGGTCGTCCGCACGGCCCGCGAACACCAACTGACCGTCCACGGTCCACCGGGCCAGGTCACCCGTGCGGTACATGCGGGCGCCGGAGCCTCCGAACGGGCAGGCGACGAAGCGCTCGGAGGTCGGGCCGGGGCGCCGGACATAGCCGCGCGCCAGGCCCGCCCCGGCGACGTACAGGTCACCGACCACCCCCGGGGGCACCGGGCGCAGGAACGCGTCCAGGACGTACGTCCGCGTGTTCCACACCGGGCGGCCGATCGGCACAGCCCCGTCGCCCGGGGCCAGCGCCTCGGTCATCGTGGCGCATACGGTGGTCTCGGTGGGGCCGTAGGCGTTGACCATCCGCCGGTCCCGCGCCCACCGCGCGGACAGCGCAGGCGGGCAGGTCTCGCCCGCCACGACCAGCGTCTCCAGCGTGCCGGGCAGCCGGTCGACGCCCGCCAGCAGCGACGGCGGCACCGTCACATGGGTCACCGTGAAGTCGTCGAGCAGGTCCTCCAGCCGCCCGAACGGTGGCATCCGGTCCGCCGGGGCCACCACCAGCGTGGCACCCGCGAGCAGCGCCATGCACACCTCGGACACCGCCGCGTCGAAGCCGAGCGCGGCGAACTGGAGCACCCGGGAGTCCGGTCCGACCCGGAAGCGGTCGATCTGCGCGCCCGACAGGCCCGCGAGACCGGCATGGGTGACGACCACTCCCTTGGGTGTGCCGGACGACCCGGAGGTGTAGATGACGTAGGCCGGTTGGGCCGGGCACAACGGAGAGACACGGTCGGTGGCGGCCGGTGCGGTGGTGGCCGGTGCGGTGGTGGGGGCGGTCGCGATCTCGGCGGCGGTCGCCGGGGCGTCCCACCGCACCCGTGCGGCTCCGGCCGGGAGCAGCCCGCTGGTCGATGTGGTGCACAGGACCGTCGCCGGGTCGGCGTCGGCGAGCATGTAGGCGATGCGGTCGGCCGGATAGGCGGGGTCGACGGGCAGGTAGGCCGCACCCGCCGTGACGACGCCGAGCAGGGCGACGATCTGGTCTGCCGATCGCTCGATGAGGACGGCGACCCGGTCCTCCGGGCCGATGCCGCGGCCGAGCAGCGCGTGGGCGACCTGGTTCGCACGCGCCTCCAGCTCCGCATACGTCAGCGTGACCTCCCCGTCCGTCACCGCCACGGCATCCGGGGTGCGGGCCACCTGGGCCCGGAACAGCTCGGGCAAGGTCCGGGCGGAGGTCTCCCGGGCGGTGTCGTTCCAGGTATGGAGCACCGCCTGCCGTTCGGTCGGGTCGAGCACGTCCAGCTCGCTGAGCCGCATTCCGGGATCGGCGGCCAGCTGCGCCAGGACAGCCTGGAGCCGACGGGCGAGGTCGTGGGCCGTGGTGCCGTCGAACAGGTCCTTGGCGTACTGGAGGTCGCCGGTGATCCCGTTCGGCGCACCACGCTCATCGCGATGCTCGGCGAGGCTGATCGACAGGTCGAACCGGGCGGGGATCGCCTCGTCGGGGAGGGTGTCGGCGCTCTCGGGGTGCACGGTGAGACCGGGGAGGTCCCATTGCGCGGGCGGCACGTTCTGCAGCACCAGCATGATCTGGAACAGCGGATGCCGGGCGAGCGACCGCTCCGGATTGAGCTCGTCCACCAACCGCTCGAACGGCACGTCCTGATGGGCGTAGGCCGTCAGATCCGCCTCCCGGACCCGCCCCAACAGCTCCGCGAAGGCCGGATCGCCGCTGACATCGGTGCGCAGCACCAGCGTGTTCACGAAGAAACCGGCCAGGTCCTCCAGGGCCGCCTCACCACGGCCCGCTGTCGCCGTGCCGACGGGGATGTCGGTGCCCGCGCCGAGCCGTGCCAGCAGCATCGCCAGCGCCGCCTGCACCACCATGAACAGGGTCGCCGACCCCTGACGCGCCACCTCCAGCAATGCGGCGTGTGTCTCCGGGTCCACTTCCAGCGGAACCGAGCCGCCCTGGTACGACGCCACCGCCGGCCGCCTCCGATCCGCCGGAAGCGCCAGCTCCTCCGAAAGGCCGGTCAACGTCTGCCGCCAGTAGTCCAGTTGGGCACTGATCAGGCTGTCCGGGTCGTCCGGATCGCCCAGCACCTCACGCTGCCACAGCGCGTAGTCGGCGTACTGCACCCCCAGCGGCGCCCACTGCGGCACACCACCACCCAGCCGAGCCGCATACGCCACCCGCAGATCACTCGCCAGGACCCCCATCGACCAGCCGTCCACCGCGATGTGATGCGCCACCACCAGCAGCACAAACTCACACTCCGACAGCGCCACCAACGACACCCGCCACGGCAGCTCACCAGCCAGATCAAAGCCCCGCGCCGCCTCCCCGACCAGCACCCCCGCCAGCTCCGCCTCGCCGACGTCGCACACGCGCAACTCCGGCCGACCCGCCGCACCCACCAGAATCCGCTGCCGCGGCACACCACCGACCGCCGGAAACACCGTACGAAGACTCTCGTGCCGATCGGCCACATCACCCAGCGCGGCCTCAAGCGCGGTCAGGTCCAGGTCACCGGAGAGGCGCAGCGCGAACGCCATGTTGTAAGCGGCGCCCACCCCCGCTTCCTCGAGCTGGTTGAGGAACCACATCCGCTGCTGGCCGAACGACAGCGGGACCACATCGGGCCGTTCTCGTACGGTGATTCCGGCCCTGGTGTCGGCCCGGCCGCCCTCGGCCAGGCGGGCCAGGGACTCGGCGGTGGGTGCGCCGAACAGCTCGCGGATGCTGATCTCGGCGTTCAGCGCCGTCCGGATGGAGGCGATCAGCCGCATCGCCAGCAGCGAGTCACCGCCCAGGTCGAAGAAGGACTCCTCGGCGCCGACCCGCTCCAGGCCCAGCACCTCGGCGAACAGCCCGCAGACCACCTCCTCCAGCGGGGTCGCGGGCCCGCGGCCCCGGCCGACGGTGATGGCGGGGACGGGCAGGGCGGCGCGGTCCAGCTTGCCGTTGACGGAGACCGGCAGCGCTTCGAGCGTCACCACGGCGGCGGGCACCATGTACTCCGGGAGGCGGTCGGCGACGTACTCCCGCAGCCTCTCCGTGCCCCCGCCAACGGTCGGTACGACGTAGGCCACCAGCCGCTTCACCCCCGGCTTGTCCTCCCGCACCACCACCGCCACCTGGGCCACGCCCGCGTGGGCCGCCAGCACCGCTTCGACCTCACCGGGCTCGATCCGGAACCCACGGATCTTCACCTGATCGTCGGCGCGGCCCGCGAACACCAACTGCCCCTCGGCAGTCCACCGGGCCAGATCACCGGTGCGATACATCCGCACACCGGACCCGCCGAACGGCGCCGCCACGAAACGCTCCGCCGTCAGACCCGAGCGACCCGCGTACCCACGCGCCAGCCCCGCCCCGGCCACGTACAGCTCACCGACCACACCCGGCGCCACCGGACGCAGAAACTCATCCAGCACATACGCCCGGCTGTTGTCCATCGGATACCCGATCGGCACACCATCCGGCACCGACTCCCCGGCCCTGAACGCCAACTGCGTCGTGAACGCCGTCGTCTCCGTCGGCCCGTAGGTGGTACGGACCGTCAGCTCCGGATGGACATCCAGCAGGGCCCGGATCGCGGCGGCGGACACCACGTCCCCACCCGTGGACACCTCCCGGACGCCGGCGAAGATTTCCGGCGACTTCTCCGCGAGCACCCGGAACAACCCCGCCGTCGCGTGCACGTTCGTCACACCCTGGGCGGCGATCATCCGTCCCCGCGCCGCCGCGTCCTGCTCACCCGGCGGCAGCAGCACCAGTCGGCCACCGTGCACCAGCGGCACCCACAGCTCATACGTCGAGGCGTCGAAGGCGTGGTTGGCCTGCACGAGGACCCGCTCCACGATGTCCTCGCCCCAGGTGCGGTCCAGGGCGAAGGCGATCACGTTGGCATGAGTGACGGCCACGCCCTTGGGCACCCCCGTGGAGCCGGAGGTGTACATCACGTAGGCCACCTGCCGCGGAGACGCGAGGTGGCGCGCATACCGTGGCCCGACGGGCTCGGGCACCTCCCCGACCAGGACCGCGCCGAGTTCCGGCACCGGACGGTCGGCCAGCACCACCGACACCCCGGCCTCCCCGGTCACGGCCCGCAGCCGCTCCACGGGGTGCCCGGCGTCCAGCGGAACGTAGGCCGCGCCCGCCTTCAGCACGCCCAGCAGTACGGCAACGAGATCGGCACAGCGGTCCATCACCACTCCGACCCGCTCCTCCGGGCGGATGCCCCGTCCGATCAGCCAGTGCGTGATCCGGTCGGCCCGCTCGTTCAGGTCCGCGTAGGTCAGGGTGGCGCCCTCACCGACGACGGCCACCGCGTCCGGGGTGCGCGCCGCCTGGGCCTCGAACAGGGCGGGCAGCGTGGTCATGGGAAGCGGCCGCGCCGTGTCGTTCCAGCCGTACACCACCTGGTGCCGCTCGGCCTCGTCCACGACGTCCAGCCGGGACACCGGCACCCCGGGGTCGGCCGCGATCCGGCGCAGGACCCGCCGCACCCGCTCCGCGAGCGCCCGGACGGCTGCCTCGTCGAACGCGTCGGGCCGATAGTCGAACTGGAGCTCCAGCTCCTCGGAGGGGGACACGACCAGCGTGAGCGGGTAATGCGCCGCTTCCTCGCCCCCGCCGCCGACGATCCGGGCGGCGCCCAACTCCCGGGAGGACCGCGGGCCTTCCGGATAGCTCTCGTAGACGACCAGGGTGTCGAAGGTCGCGCCCGCGCCCGCCACCCGCTGGATCTCCGTCAGCCCCAGGTGCTGGTGCGCGATCAGCCCGGCCTGCTGGGACTGAAGGCCGGTCAGCAGATCGACGAAGCCGAGGCGCGGATCGAGCCGGACCCGGACCGGGACGGTGTTCATGAGCAGTCCGAGCATCCGCTCCACACCCGGCAGCTCGGCCGGGCGGCCGGCGACGGTGGCGCCGAACACCACGTCGCTCCGGCCCGTGAGCATGCCGACCATGAGCCCCCAAACACCCTGCACCACCGTGTTCACGGTCAGCCCGTGGACGCGCGCCACCTCACGCAGCGCCCGGGTGACCGGCGCGTCGAGCGTGACGACGACGTGCCGCGGCTGTACGGGCCGGGCGTCGCGCTGCATGGGGGCGACCACGGTCGGCTCGGTGACCTGCGTCAGCAGCCCCCGCCAGGCCTGCCGGGCCGCGTCCTTGTCCTGACGGTCCAGCCAGGACAGATAGTCCCGGTACGGGGTCACCGGCGGCAGACCCCTCGTGTCGCCGCCGGCGGCGTAGATCCGTGCCACTTCACCGAACAGCACAGGCAGCGACCAGCCGTCCAGCACGATGTGATGCATCGTCATCAGCAGCCGGTACCGGTCCGCTCCCAGCTTCAGCAGCGAGAACCGCAGCAGCGGCGGCACCGCGAGGTCGAACCGCCCCAGGTCCTCCTCGGCGAGCCGGGCCGCCTCGGCCTCGGCCTCCGCCACGGGCAGGCCGGACAGGTCCCTCTCGCGCCACGGCAGCTCGACCTCCCCCCTGACCACCTGTAAGAGTCCGCGGAAACCGGCCCGCAGATTCGCGTGCCGGTCCACCAGCGCCTGCCACGAACGCCGCAACAGCGCCGGGTCCAACGCGCCTTCCAGATTCAGATACCGCTGGCCCACGTACGCGTCGTGGGCGTCCTCGTCGTACCGCGCGTGGAACAGCAGCCCTTCCTGCAAGGGCGACAGTGGCCATACGTCGAGCAAGGCCGGGACCGCCGCCTCCAGTTCCTCGACCTCCGCCTGGGCGAGCGTGACCAGCGGAAAGTCGGAGGGAGTATGACCACCGCTGTCCGGCTCACCGGCGTGGGCCGCGAGTCCGGTGAGCATGGCGGCCCAGGCGGAGGCGATCGCCTCCAGTGCCGTGTCGTCGAACAGCCCGGCGGGGCACGCCAGCGTCAGAGTCAGCTCGGGTCCTCCGGAGAGGTCGCGGACCAGTCCGCCGGCCTCCACGGCGTGTGTGAGGACTGCGCGTTCGTCGGCGGTTCCACCGAGCGCCAGGTCCCGGGCGGGCTGCCAACTGGCCGTGGTCGCGGTGTGGTCGGCGGGGGTGAAGCGGCCCAGGTAGTTGAAACCGGCCTGTGCGGTGGGGAGTTGGGCGAATTCGGCCGCCGTCTCCGGGTTGAGATACCGCAGCATGCCGTACCCCAGCCCATCCCCCGGGACCGCCCGCACCTGCTCCTTGACCCGCTTCAGCAACCGACCGGCCTCCACGCCACCGGCCCGGATCCGCCCGTGATCCACCCCCGAGGCATCCAGCCGCACCGGGTACGAGCTGGTGAACCAGCCCACCGTGCGACTGAGGTCCATATCATCGGCCAAAGGCTCCCGCCCATGGCCCTCCACATCCACCAGCACCCCGCCGGAAAGAACACCCCGCTCATCCAGCGCCGCCACCAAACCCGCCAGCAGCACATCATCAACACCCGCACGGAAGACGGCCGGTACGCCGGTCAGCAGCTCCGCCGTCACCCCCACCGGCACCCGCACCTCAACACGGCGCGTACCACCCGCCACCGTGTCCACCACCGGATCCAAGCCCCGCCGCCCCAACACCGGATCCGCACCCTCAAGCACACTCAACCACCCCGGCAGCTCCGCCACCCGCTCCGGACGCACCGCCTCCGCAACCAGCGCCCGCGCCCACCCCCGGAACGACACACCCACCGCATCCAGCACCACCCCGGCACCCGACACATACGCCGCCACCAGATCCGGCACCAGCACCCGCCACGACACACCATCCACCACCAGGTGGTGGGCCACCAGCAGCAGCCGACCCGGCCGCTCGACCCCCGCGTCGAACCACACCACCCGCAGCATCCGGCCCGCCACCGGATCCAGCCGCCCGGCCTCCTCCTCCGCCACCGCCCGCACCCTCAAGGCCCACCGATCCCCGGCCACCCCGGCAGCATCCACCCGCCGCAGAACCGGCCTGACCGAGCCCTTCTCCGGTACCTCCAGCGCATCCGGCTCACCGCCGACCAGCACCAGACGGGCACGCAGCACATCATGATGGTCGAACACCGTACGTAACGCCGCCTCCAGACGCGACAGTTCCAGACCAGGCGGCACCTCCAGAACCATCGTCTGAGAGAACGCCCCGGTCAGCGCGGCCGACCCCGACCTGTCCACCAGCTCTCGCATGACGGGGGTCAGGGGCACCCGCCCCACACTCGTCGTGTGCGTCTGGGTGGGGCCCACGTCGGCGCCCTCGGCGATACGGGCCAGTGCGGCGGGGGTGCGGTGTTCGAAGACCTGCCGCGCACTGATCACCGCACCGGCGCGACGGGCGCGGGCGACGACCAGCATCGACATGATCGAGTCGCCGCCCAGCTCGAAGAACGAGTCCTCGGCACCCACCCGGTCCACACCGAGCACGTCACGGAACAGATCGCACAGGAGCTCTTCCATGGGCGTGGCAGGACCGCGCCCGCTCGCCCCGCCGAACTCCGGGGCGGGCAGCGCCGCCCGGTCCAGCTTGCCGTTGACCGTCACCGGCAGCGCGTCCAGGAGCAGGATGGCCGAGGGGACCATGTAGTCGGGCACCTTGCCCGCCACATACTCCCGCAACGCCTCCGCGTCCGGGTCGTCACCGGACGGGACCACATACCCCACCAGCCGCTTGGCTCCGGGCTGATCCTCCCGTACCAC
Source organism: Streptomyces sp. NA02950 (assembly GCF_013364155.1). Classification (NCBI taxonomy): domain Bacteria; kingdom Bacillati; phylum Actinomycetota; class Actinomycetes; order Kitasatosporales; family Streptomycetaceae; genus Streptomyces; species Streptomyces sp. NA02950. The sequence continues at coordinate 325,336 of NZ_CP054916.1, forward strand.
CACCGCGACCTGACCGACGCTCTCATGCGTCGCCAGCACCGCCTCGACCTCGCCCGGCTCGATCCGGAAACCACGGATCTTGACCTGATCGTCGGCGCGACCGGCGAACTCCAGCCGCCCGTCCAGCGACCATCGCGCCAGGTCACCCGTGCGGTACATCCGCTGACCGGGGCCGCCGAACGGCGCGGCGACGAACCGCTCGGCCGTCAGCCCCGCACGCCCCGCGTACCCGCGCGCCAACCCCGCCCCGGCGACGTACAGCTCGCCGACGAAACCCGGTGCCACCGGACGCAGAAACGCGTCCAGCACGTACACACGACTGTTGTCCATTGGGGCACCGATCGGCACGCTGTCCGGCACCGGGTCCCCGGCCGTGAACGCCAGCTGCGTGGTGAACGCCGTCGTCTCCGTGGGCCCGTAGGTGGTACGGACCGTCAGCCCCGGGTGCCTCTTCAGCAGGGTCCGGATGGCGGCGGCGGAGACCACATCCCCGCCGGTGGACACCTCCCGGACGCCGGCGAAGATCTCCGGCGACTCCTCCGCGAGCACCCGGAACAGCCCCGCCGTCGCATGCACATTCGTCACACCCCGGCCGGCGATCACCCGTCCCCGCGCAGCCGCATCCCGCTCACCCGGCGGCATCACCACCAGCCGCCCGCCCCGCGCCAGGGCCACCCACACCTCGTACGTCGACGCGTCGAACGCGTGATTCGCCTGCAGCAGGACGCGCTCCACCACGTCATCCCGCCAGGCACGGTCCGCGACGAAGGCGGCGATGTTCGCGTGTGTGACCGCAACCCCCTTCGGCACACCCGTCGACCCCGACGTATACATCACATACGCCAGGCCGGCGGGCGACACCGCGATCCCCGGATCCACCGGCTCCGCCCCGAACGCCTCCACCACCGGCACCACCGGCAGCCCGTCCACCTCCCGGTCGGCCAGCACCAGCGACACCCCGGCCTCCGCCACCACCGCCCGCAACCGCTCCACCGGATGACCCGCGTCCAACGGCACATACGCCGCGCCCGCCGTCACCACACCCAGCAACACCGCCACCAGCTCGGCTGACCGGTCCAGCACCACCCCCACCCGGTCCTCCGGCCCCACACCCCGATCGCTGAGCCAATGGGCAACGCGACGCGCCCGGTCCGCCAGCTCGCCGTAGGTCCAGGACACGTCACCGTCAACCACCGCCACCGCGTCCGGGGTGCGGGCCACCCGGGCCGCGAACAGCTCGGGCAGCGTATGGACGGGCAGCGGCTGGGCGGTGTCATTCCACGCCTCCACCACCTGCCGCACCTCGACGGGATCCAGCGCCTCCAGCCGCCCGAGCTCCCGGTCGGGGTCGGTGGCGATCTGCTCCAGCACCCGCACCAGCCGCTCCCCCAGCCGCCGCACGTCCGCGGCGTTCAAGAGGCCGGGCTGGTAGTCGAAGCGCAGTTCCAGCTCGTCCAGCGGGATCACGGCCAGGGCCAGCGGATAGTGGGCCGCGTCCTCGCTCGCGGAACCGTCGATCTTCAGGCCGCTGAGCTGGAGCGGACCGTCGGGGTTGCGCGGATAGTTCTGGTACACCAGGAGCGTGTCAAAGGCCGCCCCGGTACCGGCAACGCGCTGGATCTCCGCCAGCCCCAGGTGCTGGTGCGGAAGCAGCCCGGCCTGCTGGACCTGAAGGTCCGCCAGCAGCTCGGCGACCGTGCGGTAGGGGTCGAGGCGGACGCGGACCGGCACCGTGTTGATGAACAGGCCGAGCATCCGCTCGACGCCGGGCAGATCGAGGGGGCGACCGGCCACCACGGCGCCGAAGACGACGTCGCTGCGGCCGGTCAGCATCCCGAGCAGGGTGCCCCAGGCGCCCTGTACCACCGTGTTCAGGGTCAGCCCGTGGCGGCGGGCGGTCTCCCGCAGAGCCTGTGTCAGCTCCGCATCGACCCGTACCGTGGTGTGCCGCGCGGCGGACGAAGGGCTCGCGGTGGAGCGGTTGGGGCGGACCAGTGTGGGTTCGTCCATGCCGGCGAGCGCCGCGCGCCAGGCCTCCCGGGCGGCGTCCTTGTCCTGACGGCCCAGCCAGGTCAGATACTCCCGGTAGGGGGTCACCGGCGGCAGCCCTGTGACATCGCCGCCGGTGGCGTACAACCGGGACAGCTCGCCGAAGAGAACCGGCAGTGACCAACCATCCATCAGGATGTGATGCAGCGTCAGGACAAGCTGGTGGCGCGCGTCGTCCAGCTTCACCAGCAGCAGCCGCAGAAGTGGCGGGACGGAGAGGTCGAAGCGGGCCTTCTCCGCCTCGGTGAGGCACCGGACTTCGGCCTGCCGCTCGGCCGGCTCCAGGGCGGACAGATCGACCTCGCGCCACGGCAGTTTCACGCCCGAGGCGATCAGCTGAACGGGGTTGCCCGTGCTGCGCCGCTGGAAGCTCGCCCGCAGCGTCGCGTGCCGGTCGAGCAGTGCCTGCCAGGATGCCTTGAGGACGTCGACGTCCAGCGCGCCCCTGAGCTCCATCGCTCCCTGGAGCACATAGACGTCGTGGGCGTCCTCGTCGTACCCCGCGTGGAAGAGCAGGCCTTCCTGGAGCGGCGACAGGGGCCACACATCCTCGATACGCACCTGGGTCACCGCGCTCCCCCTTCGTCTGCAAGCCTGATCTGGAACTCGTCGATCTCGTCCTGAGTGAGCGTCACCAGGGCGAAGTCGGAGGGGGTATGGCCGCTTCCTGGGTGGGCGCCGTCGGGGTCGTCGGTGTGGGCCGCCATCCCGGTGAGCATCGCGACCCATCCGGCGGCCAGTTCATCGAGCGCGGCCCGGTCGAGCAGGCCTTTCGGGCAGGTCAGGGTCACGGTCAATGCGGGTCCTTCGGGCAGGTCACGCACGAGCCCCCCGGCTTCGAGCGCATGGGAAACGGCCATCCGGGCGTCGGCCGAGCCGCCCAGGACCACGTCTCCGACAGGCTGCCAGCTCGCCCCGGCGATGTCATGGCCGTCCAACTGCCCAGCCGCCGAGGTGAAGCGCCCCAGGTAGTTGAAGCCGATCTTGGCCGTCGGCACTTCCGACAGGGCCGGGGCCGTCTCCGGGTTGAGGTAGCGCAGCAGCCCGTAGCCGAGCCCGTCGCCGGGCACCGACCGCAGCTGCTCCTTCACCTGCTTGATGAGCACGCCGACCGCCGCGGCGCCGGAGCGGATCTCCGCGTACGGGGTGGTGCCGGGGTCCAGGCGCACCGGGTGCGAGCCGGTGAACCAGCCGATCGTCCTGGTGAGGTCGATGTCCTGGCCGCCCGGACCTTCGGCGAGCGGCACCCGGCCGTGCCCCTCGATGTCGACGAGCATCCCGGAGGCGGTGGTGCGCCCCCTGGTGTGGTGCCACTCGGCCAGCGCGCCGACGAGGCCGGCCAGCAGGACGTCCTCGACCCCCGCGTAGAAGGCGGCCGGGATCCGAGTGAGCAGGGCGGTCGTCACGCCGACGGGCACCGCCAGGGACACCGCGTGCACACCGGCGGCCACCGTGTCCACGGCCGGGTCGAGCGGGCGGGTGCCGATCAGCGGGTCCGGGCCGTCCAGCAGCCGGGTCCACTGGGGCAGTTCGGCCACCCGGTCGGCGTGTACGGCCTCCCGGCGCAGGACGTGGGCCCAGCGCCGGAAGGACGTTCCCACCGGGTCGAGCCGGACGTCCCGGCCGGCCTCCAGCGCCTCGTAGGCGGACGCCAGGTCGGGCAGCAGCACGCGCCAGGACACTCCGTCGACCACCAGATGGTGCGCCACCAGCAGCAGACGACCCGGGGCGGCCGGGCCCGCGTCGAACCAGACGAGCTGGAGCATCACGCCCGCCGTCGGGTCGAGCCGGTCCACGGCGGCGCGGAACTCCGCCGTCACGTCCGGTGTGGCGGCGCGCACCAGACAGTCCGCGCCGGTCGGTCCACCGCCGCGCTCCGGCACCACCAGGGCGTGCGGTCGGCCGTCCGCGAGTTCGAGGCGGGCCCGCAGGATGTCGTGGTGGTCCAGCAGTGCCTGAACCGCGGTGGCGAGCCGGGCGAGGTCGAGTCCTGCCGGGACCTCGACCAGCATCGACTGGGTGAGGGATCCGATCAGCGCCGTGGGACCGGCCCGTTCGGCCAGCTCCCGCATCACCGGAGTGAGCGGGATCGAGCCGATGCCCACGTCGGTTTCGCGTACGACGGCGGCGGGCTCGGCGGCGGCCCGGCCTGCCACGAGGGCCAGGGCGGCCGGAGTCTTGTGCTCGAACATCTGCCGGGCGCTGATCACGAGTCCGGCGCGGCGGGCCCGGGAGACGACCAGCATCGACATGATCGAGTCGCCGCCCAGCTCGAAGAACGAGTCCTCGGCGCCGGCCCACTCCACGCCCAGCACCTCACGGAACAGTCCGCACAGCACCTCCTCGGCCGGAGTCGCCGGGCCCCGGCCGGCCGGGCGGGCGCCGAGGTCCGGCGACGGCAGCGCGTCCCGGTCGAGTTTGCCGTTGACGGTGACGGGCAGCGCGTCCAGGGCGACGACGGCGGCCGGCACCATGTGTTCCGGCATCCGGCCGGCCACATGGTCGCGCAGCGCCCCGGCGTCGATGCCGGTGTCCGGGTCGGCGGCCACCACATAGGCGACCAGACGCTTGACGGTGCGGGCATGGCCGTCCTGCCGGTCGGCGCGGGCGATCACCGCGACCTGGCCTACGCTGTCGTGCCCGGCCAGCACCGCCTCGATCTCGCCGGGTTCCACGCGGAAGCCACGGATCTTCACCTGGTGGTCGACGCGCCCCGCGAACCGCAGTTCGCCCTCGGGGCTCCAGCGCGCGAGGTCGCCGGTGCGGTACATCCGCTCGCCGGAGACGGAGAACGGACAGGCGATGAAGCGCTGCGCGCTCAGGTTCGGGCGCCGCAGGTATCCGCGCACCACGCCCGTTCCGGCGACATACAGTTCGCCGGTGACACCAGGTGGCACCGGGCGCAGGAACTCGTCCAGGACGTACACGCGGACGTTGGCGATCGGGCCGCCGAGCGACACGGTGTCGGGGAGTTCCGCGGGCGCCGTCCAGCAGGTGACGTCCACGGTGTTCTCGGTGGGGCCGTACTCGTTGTAGAACGCCCGCCCCGGGGCCCACCGACGGACCACGTCCGGGCCGCACTCCTCGCCCGCGGTGACCACATGCTCGATCCCACGCAGCACGGCCTCGGTCCGGGCGTCGTCCCCGGTGAGGGTCTCCAGGACGCTCGGGGTGAAGGTGACGGCGTTGGGGGTCAGCGTCTCCAGTTCCAGCAGGAGATCGCCGTCGCGCCGGGCGACGCAGAGCGTGGCACCGCCGGCCAGGGTCGGGAAGATCTCCGACACGGAGGTGTCGAAGGACACCGATGCGAATTGCAGCACCCGGTCGCCGGGCCCCCAGCCGTAGGCGCCGATCCTCCACGTCACGTAGTTGACGAAACCCCGGTGCGGGACGGCGACGCCCTTGGGGGTGCCGGTGGATCCGGAGGTGTAGATCACATACGCGGGGTGGGCGGGCCGCAGCGGCACGACGCGGTCGGCGTCGGTCGGCGCGGTCGGCGGACGGCCCGCCAGGTCGGCGGCGACGCCGGGGTCGTCCCAGAGGAGCCGTTCGAACCCGGCGGTGGACCGGGCGTTCCGGCGGGTGCACACGAGTGCCGCCGGGCGCGCGTCGTCCAGCATGAAGCCGATCCGCTCAGCCGGATAGCCGGGGTCGATCGCAACGTAGGCGGCGCCCGCCTTCAGCACGCCGAGAAGCACTGTGAACAGGTCGACCGACCGCTCCATCACCACGCCGACCAGGTCCTCCGGGCCGATGCCCCGGGCGATGAGCCAGTGCGCGACCTGGTTGGCCCTCGCCTCCAGCTCCGCGTAGGTCAGGGCGGCCTCCGCGGTGACGATCGCCGGCAGCTGGGGCGTCCGGGCCGCCTGCGCCTCGAACAGGTCGGTGACCAGCGCGGCCGGCACGGCCCGGGCGGTGTCGTTCCACTCGTCCAGGAGGCGCCGCCGCTCGGCGGGTTCCAGGACATCGAGGTCGGCTACCCGGAGCTCTGGATCGCGGGTGAGCTGCTCCAGGAGCCGGTTCAGCCGGGCCGCCAGCTCCCGGGCCGAGGCCTCGTCGAACACGTCGGGCCGGTACTCCAGCCGCAGCTCCAGGCCGTCGCCGGGGGTCGCGAGCAGGGTGAGCGGATAGTGGGCCGCCTCCTCGCCGCCGCCTCCGGTGATGGGCAGTCCGCCGGGCAGCCGGGTGGCGTCGGGGTCGTGCGGATAGTTCTCGTAGACCACGAGGGTGTCGAAGGTCGCCCCCGGTCCTGCCAGGCGCTGGATCTCGGTCAGTCCCAGATGCTGGTGGGCGATGAGTTCCGCCTGCTGGGCCTGGAGGTCCGTGAGCAGGTCGGTGAAGCGCTGTCCGGGCCGCAGACGGACCCGTACCGGGAGGGTGTTGATGAACAGGCCCAGCATCCGCTCGACGCCCGGCAGATCGGCCGGACGGCCGGCGACGGTGGTGCCGAAGACCACGTCGCTCCGGCCTGTGAGCATGCCGACCAGGACCGCCCAGGCGCCCTGCACGACGGTGTTCAGCGTCAGACCGTGCTCCCGCGCCGTCTCCCGCAGCGCGAGGGTGAGAGCGTCGCCGGTGCGGGCGACGACGTGTTCCACCGGGGCGCCGCCGCCGTCCACCGGGCCCACCAGGGCGGGGTCGTCGGCACCGGCGAGGAGGTCCCGCCAGGCGTCGCGGGCTGCGGCCTTGTCCTGACGGCCGAGCCAGGCCAGGTAGTCCCGGTACGGGGTCACCGGCGGCAGACCGCTCGCGTCGCCCCCGGCCGCGTAGATCGTGGACAGCTCGCCGAACAGGACGGGCAGGGACCAGCCGTCCAGCACGATGTGGTGTGAGGTGACCAGCAGCCGATGGCGCGCGGGCCCCCGCTTCAGCAGCAGCAGTCGCAGCGCCGGTGGCACGGTGAGGTCGAACGGCGCCAGGTCCTCCTCGGCGAGCCGGGCCGCCTCGGCCTCGGCCTCCGCCGCGGGCAGACCCGACAAGTCCACCTCCCGCCACGGCACATCCACATCCCGCACCACCACCTGCACCGGGCTCTCCATCCCGGGCGGCTGGCAGAACGCCGTCCGCAGACTCGCGTGCCGATCGAGCAACGCCCGCCACGAACGCCGCAGCAGTTCCGTATCCAGGTCTCCTTCCAGGTCCAGGTGGCGCCGGCCCACATACACATCGCGGGCGCCTTCGTCATAGCGCGCGTGGAACAACAGCCCTTCCTGCAACGGCGACAGTGGCCATACGTCGAGCAAGGCCGGGACCGCCGCCTCCAGCTCCTCGACCTCCTCCTGGGCGAGCGTGACCAGCGGAAAGTCGGAGGGAGTATGACCACCGCCGTCCGGCTCACCGGCGTGGGCCGCGAGTCCGGTGAGCATGGCGGCCCAGGCAGAGGCGATCGCCTCCAGCGCCGTGTCGTCGAACAGCCCGGCGGGGCACGCCAGCGTCAGAGTCAGCTCGGGTCCTCCGGCGAGGTCGCGGACCAGACCTCCTGCGTCGAGCTCGTGGGTCAGCACCATGCCGTCGTCGGCCGTACCGCCCATGGCGGTGTCGGGGGCGGGCTGCCAGGCACCGTCCGGCGTGTCATGGGCGGGGGTGAAGCGGCCGAGGTAGTTGAAGACGATGCGCGCCTCGGGCAGTTCGGCGAACTCCAGGGCGGTGTCCGGGTTCAGATGGCGGAGCATGCCGTACCCCAGCCCGTCCCCCGGGACCGCCCGCAGCTGCTCCTTGACCCGCTTCAGCAACCGACCGGCCTCCACACCACCGGCCCGGATCCGTCCGTGGTCGACGGTGCCCGGGTCGAGCCTGACGGGGTACGAGCTGGTGAACCAGCCCACCGTGCGACTGAGGTCCATGTCATCGGCCAGAGGCTCCCGCCCGTGGCCCTCGACGTTCACCAGCACCCCGCCGGGTAGACCGCCTCGCTCATCCAGCGCCGCCACCAACCCGGCCAGCAGCACATCATCAACACCCGCATGGAAGACGGCCGGTACGCCGGTCAGCAACTCCGCCGTCACCCCCACCGGCACCCGCACCTCAACACGGCACGTACCACCCGCCACCGTGTCCACCACCGGATCCAAGCCCCGCCGCCCCAACACCGGATCCGCACCCTCAAGCACACTCAACCACCCCGGCAGCTCCGCCACCCGCTCCGGACGCACCGCCTCCGCAACCAGCGCCCGCGCCCACCCCCGGAACGACACACCCACCGCATCCAGCACCACCCCGGCACCCGACACATACGCCGCCACCAGATCCGGCACCAGCACCCGCCACGACACACCATCCACCACCAGGTGGTGGGCCACCAGCAGCAGCCGACCCGGTCGCTCGACCCCCGCGTCGAACCACACCACCCGCAGCATCCGGCCCGCCACCGGATCCAGCCGCCCGGCCTCCTCCTCCGCCACCGCCCGCACCCTCAAGGCCCACCGATCCCCGGCCACCCCGGCAGCATCCACCCGCCGCAGAACCGGCCTGACCGAGCCCTTCTCCGGTACCTCCAGCGCATCCGGCTCACCGCCGACCAGCACCAGACGGGCACGCAGCACATCATGGTGATCGAGCAGCGTGCCCAACGCCGCCTCCAGACCCGACAGTTCCAGACCAGGCGGCACCTCCAGCACCATCGTCTGAGAGAACGCCCCGGTCAGAACCGTCGGGCCGGAGCGCTCGGCGAGTTCCCGCATCAACGGGGTCAAGGGCACGGTGCCGGTCCCCCGCTCGTCGGTGCTGCCGGTGGCCTCCACGGTGGCCGCGGCCCGGGACAGTGCGGCCGGGGTGCGGTGCTCGAAGACATTCCGGGCGGTGAGCAGGACTCCGGCGCGGCGGGCGCGGGTGACGAGCAGCATCGACATGATCGAGTCGCCGCCCAGCTCGAAGAACGAGTCCTCGGCCCCGATCCGCTCCAGGCCGAGCACCTCGCGGAACAGACCGCACAGGATCTCTTCCATCGGCGTGGCCGGACCGCGCCCGGTGGATCCGCCGAACTCGGGGGCGGGCAGCGCCGCCCGGTCCAGCTTGCCGTTGACCGTCACCGGCAGGCCGTCCAGGACCACCACAGCAGCGGGGACCATGTACTCCGGCACGATTCGCCCGGCGTGCGCCCTCAGCGCTTCCCCGTCAACCCCGTCACCCGACGGTACGACGTAGGCCACCAGCCGTTTGACCCCCGGCTGATCCTCCCGGGCCACCACCGCCACCTGACCGACACCCTCATGCCCGGCCAGCACCGACTCGATCTCACCCAACTCGATCCGAAAACCACGGATCTTCACCTGATCGTCAACCCGGCCCGCGTACAGCAGCTCGCCGTCCGGCGTCCAGCATCCCAGGTCACCGGTGCGATACATGCGATCCGAGCCGGGGAACGGGCACGCCACAAACCGCTCCCCCGTCAAACCCGGACGCCCCGCATACCCCCGCGCCAGCTGCACCCCCGCCAAATACAACTCACCCGTCACCCCAGGCGGCACCGGACGCAAAAACTCATCCAGCACATACACCTGCGTGTTCCACACCGGACGCCCAATCGGCACCAACCCCCCGACCACCCCACCCGCACAATCCCACCACGTCACATCCACCGCAGCCTCAGTCGGACCATACAAATTGAACAACCCCACCCCACCCAACCGGGCACCGAACTCCTCCACCACCTCCCACCCCAACGCCTCACCACTACAGATCACCCACCGCAACCCCGACACCACCCCCACCCCCACCGCCCGCACAAACGCCCCCAGCATCGACGGCACAAAATGCATCACCGTCACACCACACCGACCCACCACATCCACCACATACGCCGCATCCCGATGCCCACCCGGCCGCGCCATCACCAACCCCGCACCCACCACCAACGGCCAGAAAAACTCCCACACCGACACATCAAAACCCGACGGAGTCTTCTGCAACACCCGATCATCCCCACCCAGAGGAAACCGACTCTGCATCCACACCAACCGATTCACGATCGCCCCATGGCACACCACCACACCCTTCGGACGACCCGTCGAACCCGACGTATACATCACATACGCCGGATGAGACCCCAACACCCTTGACACCACCGGACCCGCAGAATGCGACGCCACCTCCGCCACCGTCCCCGGCGCATCCCACACCACCCACCCCGAAGACCCAGCCGCATCACCAGCGGTCGCACTCGTGCACACCACCACCGCCGGACCAGCATCCTCCAACACATACGCAATCCGCTCCGCCGGATACTCCGGATCAACCGGAACGTAAGCAGCACCAGCCTTCAACACCCCCCACAACACCACCACAAGATCAACCGACCGCTCCATCAACACAGCAACCCGACTCTCAGGCCCCACACCCCGCCCGACCAACCACCAGGCCACCCGACTCGACCGCTCATCCAACTCCGCATACGACAACGACAAACCCGCATCATCCACCACCGCCACCGCACCCGGCGTCCGCCCCACCTGCACCCCGAACAACCCCGGCAACGTCCCACCACAAACACCCACCACCGTGTCATTCCACTCCCCCACCACCCACCGCCGCTCGGCCGCGTCGAGTAGTTCCAGGCGGCCGACACGCATCCCCGGGTCGGCGGCCACCTGGTCCAGCACCCTTACGAGCCGTTCGGACAGGGCCCGGACGGTGCGTTCGTCGAGGACGTCGGGGCGGTAGTCGAGCCGTAGTTCGAGCTGGTCGCCCGGGATGACGCCGAGGAACAGCGGGTAGTGGGCCGCGTCCTCGCCGTCCAACCGGCCCACGTTGACGCCGTCGAGGCGCAGCGGGCCTTGAGGGTGTCGCGGATAGTTCTCGTACGCCAGCAGGGTGTCGAATGCCGCGCCCGCACCGGCGAGGCGCTGGATTTCGGTGAGGCCGAGGTGCTGATGTGCCATCAGTTCGACCTGTCGGGTCTGTAGCTCGGCGAGAAGTTCGGAGACCGTCAGGCTCGGGTCGAGACGCACACGTACCGGGATGGTGTTCATGAGCAGTCCGAGCATCCGCTCGGCACCCGACAGATCGGCCGGACGGCCGGCCACGGTGGCTCCGAACACGATGTCGGTCCGGCCGGTGACCATGCCGACCAGGACGCCCCACGCTCCCTGGATCACCGTGTTGAGGGTGAGGCCGTTGACACGCGCCATGTCCCCCAGCCGCGCGGTCAGCTCCGCACCGGCCGTCGTGGTGATCGTCCGGGGTGGCATGGGCTCGCCGCCCCGGTCGTCGGGGGCGACAAGGGTCGGCTCGGAGGCACCGGACAGGGCTTCCCGCCACGCGTCCCGGGCGGCTTCCTTGTCCTGGCGCTCCAGCCAGGCGAGGTAGTCCCGGTACGGGGTCGCCGATGGCAGTCCGCTCGCGTCGCCCCCGGCCGCGTAGATCTCGGAAAGCTCGTCGAACAGGACGGGCAGCGACCAGCCGTCCAGCACGATGTGGTGAAGCGTCACGAAGAGCCGATGGCGTGCCGAACCCAGCCTCACCAGTAGCACCCGGAGCATCGGCGGGGCCGCCAGGTCGAACCGGGCCTGCTCCTCCCGCACCAACCGCGCCACCTCGGCCTCAGCATCCGCCTCGGATAGGCCGGACAGACCGGACAGGTCCACCTCGCGCCAGGGCAGCACGGCCTCGGCGAAGACCACCTGGACGGGGCGTTCCATCCGGGACGTCTGCCGGAACCCGGTCCGCAGGGCGGCGTGCCGGTCCAGCAGAGCCTGCCACGCGCGGCGCAGGATCCCGGTGTCGAGCGTGCCCTCCAAGTCGACGAAGGTCTGCTCGACATAGATGTCACGGGTTTGCTCGTCATACCGAGCGTGGAAGAGCAGGCCCTCCTGCAGCGGGGACAGCGGCCATACGTCGATCAGGCCCGGGACGTCCCTCTCGAACTCCTCGACGTCCTCCTGCCCCAGCGTGACCAGGGGGAAGTCGGACGGGGTGTGTCCGCCGCTGCCGTCCCGGCCGGCGTGGGTGGCGAGTCCGGTCAGCATCGCCGACCAGCCGGAGGCCAGTTCCCGCAGCGTCTCCTCGTCGAACAGGCCGACGGGGCCGACGAGGGAGACGGTCAGCTCGGAGCCTTTCAGGCCCTCGGACACCAGGCCGCCGGCTTCCAGTGCGTGGGAAGCGACCATGCGGGGGTCGGGCCGCCCGTCCAGGCCCAGGCCGTCGACGGGCCGCCAGCTTCCGCCAGAGGTGGCGGGGTCGGTGTGCGTGAGCCGTCCGAGGTAGTTGAAGCCGATCTGTGCGGCGGGCAGTGCGGCGAGTTCGGAGGCCGTCTCCGGGTTGAGGTGACGGAGCATGCCGTAGCCGAGCCCCTCGCCTGGGACGGCCCGCACCTGCTCCTTGACCTGCTTCAGCAGCCGACCCGCCTCCGGGCCACCCGCCCGTACTTGTGCCAGATCGGCGGAGCCGGTCTCCAGCCGTACCGGATGGGAGCTGGTGAACCAGCCGACCGTGCCGGTCAGATCCATGTCGTCGGCGAGCGGCACACGGCCGTGCCCTTCCACGTCGACCAGCAGCCCGCCGGGGACGTCGCGTCCACCGGCCGGACGCCACTCCTCCACGGCCGCCGCCAGACCGGTCAGCAGCACCTCGTCGACACCGGCGTGGAACGCGGTGGGCACTTGGGTCAGCAGCGCCTCGGTGACGGACATCGGCAGTCGCAGCTCGACGCGTCGCATGCCGGCACCCTCGGTGTCGACGGCCGGATCCAGGGCACGGTCGGTGAGCGGGGCGTCCGGGCCGTCCAGCAGCCGGGTCCAGGTCGGCAGTTCGTCCACGCGCTCGGCACTCATCGCCTGCTCGGCCAGGGCAGTGGCCCACTGCTGGAACGAGGTGCCCGCGGCGGGCTCCCCACGGTCCGCGGCCGACTCCCCACGGTCCGCGGCCGGCTCATCCGGGTCGGCGAGCGCGTACGCGGCGGCCAGGTCCGGGACGAGTGTCCGCCAGGACACGACGTCGATCACGAGGTGGTGGGCCACCAGCAGCAGTCGGCCAGGAGCGCCCGGCCCCGCGTCGAACCAGACCACCCGCACCATGACCCCGGCCACCGGGTCGAGTTGCCGCACGGCCTGCTCCGCCTCGGCGGCCATGTCTTCCGTTCCGGCACACACCACGCAGTCGGCGGCCGTCACCCCGTGGCCAGGCTCCGGGATCACCAGCCGACCCGCTTGCCCGTCGAACTCCAGCCGCGCGCGCAGCAGACCGTGCCGGTCGAACAAGGCCTGCACCGCCGCCGCCAGCCGGTCCGGATCCAGCCCTGCGGGGACCTCCAGCAGCATCGACTGGGAGAACGTCCCGGTGAGCGCCGCCGAGCCCGCCCGCTTGGCGAGTTCCAGCATGGCGGGGGTGAGGGGCACCGGCCCGCTGCTCCGCCTGCCGGGCACTGCCGCGTCAGTGGTGGCCGCACCGGCTACGCGGGCCAGTGCGGCGGGGGTGCGGTGTTCGAAGACCTGCCGGGCGGTGATCACCGCACCCGCGCGACGGGCGCGGGCGACGACCAGCATCGACATGATCGAGTCGCCGCCCAGCTCGAAGAACGACTCCTCGGCACCCACCCGGTCCAGGCCCAGCACCTCGGCGAACAAGCCGCACAGGAGTTCCTCGCCCGGGGTCTGCGGGCCTCGGCCGGTGCCGCCGGTGAACTCGGGCGCGGGCAGGGCCGCGCGATCCAGCTTGCCGTTGACGGTGACCGGCAGAGCGTCCAGGAGAAGGATGGCCGAGGGGACCATGTAATCGGGCACCTTGCCCGCCACATACCTCCCCAGCATCTCCGCGTCGAGGTCGTCACCGGCCGGGACCACATACCCCACCAGACGCTTGGCACCCGGCTGATCCTCCCGCACCACCACAGCGACCTGACCGACGCTCTCATGCGCCGCCAACACCGCCTCGACCTCACCCGGCTCGATCCGGAAACCACGGATCTTCACCTGATCATCCGCACGCCCCGCGAACACCAACTGACCCTCGGCGCTCCACCGGACCAGGTCACCGGTGCGATACATCCGCTCACCCGACCCACCGAACGGCGCCGCCACAAAACGCTCCGCCGTCAGACCCGAGCGACCCGCGTACCCACGCGCCAGCCCCGCCCCGGCCACATACAACTCGCCTATGACGCCCGGCGCCACCGGACGCAGAAACTCATCCAGCACATACACCCGACTGTTGTCCATCGGATACCCGAGCGGCACACCATCCGGCACCAACTCCCCAGCCCTGAACGCCAACTGCGTCGTAAACGCCGTCGTCTCCGTCGGCCCGTACGTCGTACGAACCGTCACCTCCGGATACCTCTCCAACAGGGCCCGGATCGCGGACGCGGACACCACATCCCCACCCGTGGACACCTCCCGCACCCCAGCAAAGATCTCCGGCGACTCCTCCGCCAACACCCGGAACAACCCCGCCGTCGCATGAACATTGGTCACACCATGCTCAGCAATCAAACGACCACGCACCGCCGCATCCTTCTCACCCTGCGGCAACACCACCAGCCGCCCACCCCGCGCCAGCGTCACCCACAGCTCATACGTCGAGGCGTCAAACGCATGGTTGGCCTGCACCAGCACCCGCTCCACCACATCGTCACGCCAAACACGGTCCGCAACAAAAGCCGCAATGTTCCCGTGAGTGACCGCCACACCCTTCGGCACACCCGTCGAGCCCGAGGTGTACATCACATACGCCAGACCGTCCGGCGACACAGCCACCTCAACCGGCCCATCCGCCCCCGCGACTTCATCAACCACCACCGGGTCATCCCACCGCACGGCCCCGGCCACCCGGCCCGCATACGCCCCGGTGGTCAGCACCAGCGAAGGCGCCGCATCGGACAGGATGAAACCAATCCGCTCAGCCGGATAGTCCGGATCCACCGGCACATAAGCCGCCCCCGCCCTGACCACACCCAACAAAACCACCACCAGCTCCGCCGAGCGATCCATCACCACACCCACCCGGCTCTCCGGACCCACCCCCCGATCCACCAGCCAACGCGCCACCCGCTCCGCCCGAGCATCCAACTCGGCATACGTCAACGTCACATCCGAACCGACCACCGCCACCGCATCCGGCACACACCCCACCCGCACCGCGAACAACTCCGGCAGCGTACGAACCGACAACGGCCGAGCGGTGTCATTCCACCCCTCCACCACCCGCCCCACCTCGGCAGGCTCCAACACCTCCAGCCGACTCACCCTGATCGACGGATCCGCCGCCACCTGCTCCAGCACCCGCACCAGCCGGTCCGCGAGCGCCCGAGCCGTGGAGCCCTCGAACAGGTCGGTCGGGTACGACAGGTCGCCGTCGATGCCGTCCGGAGTGCCCTGACCGTTCCGGTGCTCGGTGAGGGTCACGGACAGGTCGAACCGGGCGGGCACCGGCGCGGTCTCCTCGGTCCGCACGGTGAGGCCGGGCAGTTCCCAGGCGGGGGCCGGTATGTTCTGGAGCGCCAGCATGATCTGGAAGAGGGGGTGGCGTGACAGCGAGCGCTCGGGACTGAGATCGTCCACCAGCCGCTCGAACGGCACGTCCTGATGGGCGAACGCCGCCACGTCGGTCTCCCGGACCCGGGCCAACAGCTCCTCGAACGTCGGGTCACCGCTCACATCGGTGCGCAGCACCAGCGTGTTCACGAAGAAGCCGACCAGGTCCTCCACGGTGGAGTCGCCACGGCCGGCGACCACCGTGCCCATGGGAAGGTCGGTTCCGGCGCCGAGTCGGGCCAGGAGCATCGCCAGCGCCGTCTGGATCACCATGAACAGGGTGGCCGAACCGTGCTGAGCGGCCTCGGTGAGCGCGGTGTGGGTGGCACCGTCCACCCGGACCGGCACCGACCCGCTCTCGAACGACGGCACCGCGGACCGGACCCGGTCCACGGGCAGCGTCAGTTCCTGGGGGAGGTTGTCCAGCACGCCGCGCCAGTAGCCGAGTTGGGCGCACAGCAGGCTGTCCGGGTCGTCGGGGTCGCCGAGGACGTCGCGCTGCCACAGGGCGTAGTCGGCGTACTGCACCGGCAGCGGCTCCCAGTCCACCGCGGAACCGGCACGGCGTGCCTGGTACGCAGCCTGGAGGTCGCGGGCGAGGACACTCATCGACCAGCCGTCGACCGCGATGTGGTGCGCCACCAGCAGCAGCACGCACTCGGTGTCGGTCAGGACCAGCAGCTCGGTCCGCCACGGCAGATCGCGGGCGAGGTCGAAGCGCCGGCGGGCGGCCTCGGCCAGCGCGGCGGGCAGCTCGTCCTCGGCGAGCCGCCGCCGGTGCAGCCGGGGCCGGCCCTCCGGGCCGTGCAGGATGTGCTGCCGGGGGACGCCGTCCCTCTCGGGAAACACCGTACGCAGGATCTCGTGCCGCTCGGCCAGGTCACCGAGCGCGGCCTCCAACCCGGCCACGTCGAGCGCACCGGACATGCGCAGCGCCAGCGGCACGTTGTAGGCCGCGCCCGCGCCGGCCTCCTCCAACTGGCCGAGGAACCGCATGCGCTGCTGGCCGAAGGAGAGCGGCAGTGGGTCGGGGCGGGTACGCGCGACGACCTGGAGGCGTGCGGCATCCCGCTCCCGCTCCAGCAGGGCGGCGATGCCCGCAGCCGACGAGGCGCCGAACAGCTTGCGGATGTTGATCTCGGCACCGAGGTCCTTGCGGATCCGCCCGATCAGCCGCATGGCGAGCAGCGAGTCGCCGCCCAGCTCGAAGAACGACTGCTCCGCGCCGATGCGTTCGAGGCCCAGCAGCTCACCGAACAGCCCGCACAGCGCCTCCTCCAGCGGGGTCGCCGCGCCCCGGCCCACGGTGTCGCCCAGGGTGGGCGCCGGGAGCGAGGCCCGGTCCAGCTTGCCGTTGACCGTCATCGGCAACGCGTCCAGTACCACCACGGCCGAGGGCACCATGTAGTCCGGCAGAGCCCGCGCGGCGTGCTCGCGCAGCGCGCCGCCGTCGACGTCCTCAGCGACCGGGACGGCATAGGCGACCAGCCGCTTCACACCCGGCTGGTCCTCCCGGGCCACCACCGCCACCTGCCCGACGCTCTCGTGTGCCACCAGCACCGCCTCGACCTCACCGAGCTCGATGCGAAGACCACGGATCTTCACCTGGTCGTCCGCACGGCCGGCGAACACCAACTGGCCCTCGCGGGTCCAGCGCACCAGGTCACCCGTGCGGTACATCCGCTCGCCCGGGTCCGAGAAGGGGCAGGCGACGAAGCGCTCGGAGGTCAGGCCGGGGCGCCGGACGTAGCCGCGCGCCAGGCCCGCCCCGGCGACGTACAGGTCACCGACCACCCCCGGCGCCACCGGGCGCAGGAACTCGTCCAGGACGTACACCCGGGTGTTGGTGACGGGAACGCCGAGGGACACCGCGTCCGGAACCGGGTCGGGAGCCGCCCAGGCGGTGACGACGACGCTGGCCTCTGTCGGCCCGTACTCGTTGTGGAAGGTGCGTCCGGGGGCCCAGCGTCGGACCAGCTCGGGCCCGTACTCCTCACCGCCCAGGACGATGTGCCGGACGGTGTCCCGTACGGTCGCCGAGCGCTCGTCGTCGCCGACGATCGACTCCAGGACGCTCGGGGTGAACGTGACGGCGGTGACGGCCAGTTGCTCCAGCTCCGTCAGGGTGTCGCCGTCGCGGCGGGCGACACAGAGGGTGGCACCGCCCGCCAGCGCGGGGAAGATTTCCGCGACGGACACATCGAACGACACCGACGCGAACTGGAGCACCCGGTCGCCCGGACCCCAGCCGTAGCGGTCCACGCGCCAGGCCACCAGGTTGGACAGGCCCCGGTGGGTGACCGCGACGCCCTTCGGTGTCCCGGTCGACCCGGAGGTGTAGATCACGTACGCCGTATGGGAAAGGCGCAGGGGGGCGGCCCGGTCGGCGTCGACGGGCGCGGTCGTGGGAGCGGCAGCGATCTCGCCCGCGGTGGACGGGTCGTCCATGGCGAGGAAGGGGAAGGGGGCATCGGCCGGTGCGCTCGCACGGGTGCACAGAACAAGCACAGGGTTGGTGTCGGCCAGCATCAGCCGGATACGGTCCGCCGGATAGGCGGGATCCACGGGTACATAGGCGGCACCCGACGTGAGCACGCCGAGCAGTACGGCGACCAGCTCGACCGACCGCTCCATGAGGACGGCGACCCGGTCCTCCGGGCCGATGCCGCGGCCGAGCAGCGCGTGGGCGACCTGGTTCGCACGCGCCTCCAGCTCCGCATACGTCAGCGTGACCTCCCCGTCCGTCACCGCCACGGCATCCGGGGTGCGGGCCACCTGGGCCCGGAACAGCTCGGGCAAGGTCCGGGCGGAGGTCTCCCGGGCGGTGTCGTTCCAGGTATGGAGCACCGCCTGCCGTTCGGTCGGGTCGAGCACGTCCAGCTCGCTGAGCCGCATTCCGGGTTCGGCGGCCACCTGCGCCAGGACAGCCTGGAGCCGACGGGCGAGGTCGTGGGCCGTGGTGCCGTCGAACAGATCCTTGGCGTACCGAAGGTCGCCCGCGATCCCGGCCGGCGCGCCGCGCTCATCTCGGCGCTCGGCCAGGTTGAACGACAGGTCGACGCGCGCCGGGACCGCCTCGTCGGGCAGTGCTCGTTCGTCCACGGCTTCGACCGTCAGGCCCGGCAGTTCCCATTGCGCGGGCGGCACGTTCTGCAGCACCAGCATGATCTGGAACAGCGGATGCCGGGACAGTGACCGCTCCGGGTTCAGCTCGTCCACCAACCGCTCGAACGGCACGTCCTGATGGGCGTAGGCCGCCAGATCCGCATCCCGGACCCGCCCCAACAGCTCCGCGAACGTCGGATCGCCGCTGACATCGGTGCGCAGCACCAGCGTGTTCACGAAGAACCCGGCCAGATCCTCCAGCGCACGGTCTCCCCGCCCGGCCACCGCCGTACCCACCGGGAGGTCGCTCCCCGCGCCGAGCCGGGTGAGCAGCATCGCCAGCGCCGCCTGCACCACCATGAACACGGTGGCCGAACCCTGACGCGCCACCTCCAGCAGCGCCGCGTGTGTCTCCGGGTCCACCTCGACCGCCACGGAGCCACCCCGGAACGACGCCACCGCCGGCCGCATCCGATCCGCCGGAAGCGCCAGCTCCTCCGGCAGGCCGGTCAATGCCGCCCGCCAGTAGTCCAGTTGGCCGCTGATCAGGCTGTCCGGGTCGTCCGGATCGCCCAGCACCTCACGCTGCCATAGCGCGTAGTCGGCGTACTGCACCCCCAGCGGCGCCCACTGCGGCACACCACCACCCAGCCGAGCCGCATACGCCACCCGCAGATCACTCGCCAGGACCCCCATCGACCAGCCGTCCACCGCGATGTGATGCGCCACCACCAGCAGCACGCACTCACACTCCGACAGCGCCACCAACGACACCCGCCACGGCAGCTCACCAGCCAGATCAAAGCCCCGCGCCGCCTCCCCGACCAGCACCCCCGCCAGCTCCGCCTCGCCGACGTCGCACACGTGTAATTCCGGCCGACCCGCCGCACCCACCAGAATCCGCTGCCGCGGCACACCATCGACCGCCGGAAACACCGTACGAAGACTCTCGTGCCGATCGGCCACATCACCCAGCGCGGCCTCAAGCGCGGTCAGGTCCAGGTCACCGGAGAGGCGCAGCGCGAACGCCATGTTGTAAGCGGCGCCCACCCCCGCTTCCTCGAGCTGGTTGAGGAACCACATCCGCTGCTGGCCGAACGACAGCGGCAGCACATCGGGGCGGTCCGCCGCGACCAGGGCGGCGCGGACTCCGGTGTCCCGCCGGGCGTCGACCATTCGGGCGAGTTCAGCGACCGTGGGTCCACGGAACAGATCACTGATACCAATCTCGGCGTCGAGCACCGTACGGATCCGGACGATCAGACGGGTCGCCAGCACGGAGTCGCCGCCCAGCTCAAGGAACGAGTCCTCGGCTCCCACCCACTCCAGGCCGAGCACCTCGCGGAACAGACCGCACAGGATCTCTTCCATCGGCGTGGCCGGACCGCGCCCGGTGGATCCGCCGAACTCGGGGGCGGGCAGCGCCGCCCGGTCCAGCTTGCCGTTGACCGTCACCGGCAGGCCGTCCAGGACCACCACAGCAGCGGGGACCATGTACTCGGGGAGCCGGTCGGCGACGTACTCCCGCAGCGTCTCGGTCTCCCCATCGGCGACCGGTACGACGTAGGCCACCAGCCGTTTGACCCCCGGCTGATCCTCCCGGGCCACCACCGCCACCTGACCGACACCCTCATGCCCGGCCAGCACCGACTCGATCTCACCCAACTCGATCCGAAAACCACGGATCTTCACCTGATCGTCAACCCGGCCCGCGTACAGCAGCTCACCCTGGGCGGACCACCGCGCCCTGTCGCCCGTCCGGTACATGCGATCCGAGCCGGGGAACGGGCACGCCACAAACCGCTCCCCCGTCAAACCCGGACGCCCCGCATACCCCCGCGCCAGCTGCACCCCCGCCAAATACAACTCACCCGTCACCCCAGGCGGCACCGGACGCAAAAACTCATCCAGCACATACACCTGCGTGTTCCACACCGGACGCCCAATCGGCACCAACCCCCCGACCACCCCACCCGCACAATCCCACCACGTCACATCCACCGCAGCCTCAGTCGGACCATACAAATTGAACAACCCCACCCCACCCAACCGGACACCGAACTCCTCCACCACCTCCCACCCCAACGCCTCACCACTACAGATCACCCACCGCAACCCCGACACCACCCCCACCCCCACCGCCCGCACAAACGCCCCCAGCATCGACGGCACAAAATGCATCACCGTCACACCACACCGACCCACCACATCCACCACATACGCCGCATCCCGATGCCCACCCGGCCGCGCCATCACCAACCCCGCACCCACCACCAACGGCCAGAAAAACTCCCACACCGACACATCAAAACCCGACGGAGTCTTCTGCAACACCCGATCATCCCCACCCAGAGGAAACCGACTCTGCATCCACACCAACCGATTCACAATCGCCCCATGGCACACCACCACACCCTTCGGACGACCCGTCGAACCCGACGTATACATCACATACGCCGGATGAGACCCCAACACCCTTGACACCACCGGACCCGCAGAATGCGACGCCACCTCCGCCACCGTCCCCGGCGCATCCCACACCACCCACCCCGAAGACCCAGCCGCATCACCAGCGGTCGCACTCGTACACACCACCACCGCCGGACCAGCATCCTCCAACACATACGCAATCCGCTCCGCCGGATACTCCGGATCAACCGGAACGTAAGCAGCACCAGCCTTCAACACCCCCCACAACACCACCACAAGATCAACCGACCGCTCCATCAACACAGCAACCCGACTCTCAGGCCCCACACCCCGCCCGACCAACCACCAGGCCACCCGACTCGACCGCTCATCCAACTCCGCATACGACAACGACAAACCCGCATCATCCACCACCGCCACCGCACCCGGCGTCCGCCCCACCTGCACCCCGAACAACCCCGGCAACGTCCCACCACAAACACCCACCACCGTGTCATTCCACTCCCCCACCACCCACCGCCGCTCGCGGTCCATGAGGGCGTCGAGCCGTCCCACCGGGGTGTGGGGTGCCTCAGCGGCCGCTTCCAGGAAGGCGCTGAAGGCCTTTTGGTGGGCGGTGAAGTCGTCCGTG
Organism: Streptomyces sp. NA02950; assembly: GCF_013364155.1. Classification (NCBI taxonomy): domain Bacteria; kingdom Bacillati; phylum Actinomycetota; class Actinomycetes; order Kitasatosporales; family Streptomycetaceae; genus Streptomyces; species Streptomyces sp. NA02950. The sequence continues at coordinate 347,014 of NZ_CP054916.1, forward strand.
CCCGGCGACGAAACGTCGCCGTCGAAGTCGATCCGGATCCGGCCGTCGCCGGATCCCCCACGGACGGTGATCATCAGGTCCTCGACGGGCGGGACCGAGACGTCGTGCGCCCTACCCACCGAGCCCGCGAAATCCAGGTCGTGGTCGAAGGCGACAACGTTGACCAGAGGCCCGAACTGCCGTTTGCCGCCGGCCGGCCAGTCGAGTTCGCGACGCAGGTCCTCGCCCCGGAACCGCTGGTGCCGTGCGATGTCGCGCAGTTCGTCCCGCGCCCTCCGGGCCAGGGTGAGGGTGTCGTCCCGCGGATCGACCCGCACTCGCATCGGCACGATGTTGGCCATCGTGCCGGGTGTGCGCCCGGAGAGCGCCGTGATCCGGCCTGTCACGGAGACGCTGAAGACGACATCCTCAAGTCCGGTGATGCGGCTGAAATAGGCGGCGGCCGTGCCGATGACAACATGTGCCCAGTTGACGCGGGACGCCGCGGGCAGCTGTCGTAGCCGCTGCGCGCTGGAGGCGTCGAGCCAGGTGGTCTCCCGCCGGAAGGCGGCGTCGGCCCCGCCGCCGACGGGCAGGCTCACCGGGTCGGGCCGGTCGGCGAAGCGGCCGGTCCAATAGGCGCGGTCCCGGTCCTGGGCGGCGGAGCCCCGGTACCTCTCCTCCTCGTCGAGGAGGTCCGTGAGCGATCCGAACCGGGGGCGGGCACAGGGCGTCCCACGGACGAGGGCGGTGTAGATCTCCGCCACGCGCCGCCCGAAGACGGACCAGCCGTAGGCGTCCATCACGACGTGGTTGTACCGCTGGTACCAGAGGTGACGGTGCTCGGAGGTCCGCAGAAGCGCGTAGGAGAAGAGGGGGCTGGCCGTCGGATCCGCCGGGGAGGCCAGGTCCTCGCGCATCCAGGCATGCGCCTCGCCCTCCGGGTCCGGGGAGGCGCTCAGGTCGAGAACGGTGAGGGACCACTCGGGGTCCGCGGGGATCTGGTGGGGGCCGGCGAGGTCCTCCTCGATCCGGACGTTGAGTCCCTCGGTCTCCGCGACGGCCTGCCGCAGCGCGGTCTCGAACGTGGGCCCGTCGACCGGCCCGTCGATCTCCACGTACTCCCCGGAGTTGTAGACGGGGCTGGGATCGCCGATGCGCTGCGCGAGCCAGATGTCGTACTGGGCCGCGGACAGGGGCAGTCGACGGTCGTCCTGAGACATGCGAGTCCCCTCACTCCAGGTTCGGTACGTTGCGAGCGCGGCGTCAGTCGGCCGCCACCAGGCCGTAGATGGACGCGAGGCTCGGTGCCTCGAGCAGATCGATGACGCTGACGCTCCGTCCCGCCCACTCCTCCAGGGCGGTGACGAGCCACAGCAGGTGGACGGAGTCCCACCCGGGCAGGTCGTGCAGACCACGCTCGGCGTCCTCGACGGTCACGAGCAGCCCGATCTCCTCGCGGATCAGGGCGATGAACTCTTCGAGGTCCTTCATGGGAGGTCGCCTTGGGGGGTGTCGTCGATGCGGATATGCGAGGGCACCGGGGCGATGTCGGTCAGCGGGTGCCGGAAGGTCAGCACTTCGGCGCCGCCGCGGGCGCCGTCCTCCGGGCGGCCAGCGATCGGGACGAAGCCGTTCCGCGGGTAGAAGTCGACGACACGCCGGTTCTTGGCGGTCTCGCGGTAGCGGCCGACGACGGCGGTGGCGCCGGTGTCCCGGGCCTGCCGCAGCACCCAGGACAAGCAGGCCTCTTCGATGGACCGGGAGAAGACCCGGCAGCTCAGCAGGAAGTTGTTGATGCGCAGCAGGTCGCCGTCGCGCCGCGCCAGGACCGCGCCGACCAGTCCGTGGTCGCCGAACCGGTCACGGGCGTGGACGGCCAGCGTGAGCGCCGCGGGGTCCTTCGTCAGGGCGAGTACGTCAGCGGGCTGCAGCCGCTCGCCGGTCAGGTTGAACTGATTGGTACGAAGGGTGAGTTGGGCGACCCTGGGCACCTCGGCCTCGGTGGCCGGTCCGATGCGGAGGTGGACGCCCAGCTCGCGCAGGTAGTCCTCGGTCGAGTCGAAGCTGTCGAGGAAGCTCTTGCGTGCCGCCCCCTCCCGGTAGCGGGAGGCCCGGACCCGGTCCTCGGCGGTGACCTCCCGCACATCGAACCAGCCGTCGCGCAGCAGGGCACGCCGGTGCCAGGCGGGTTCGCCGTCCACGTCGATCACCGCGACGCCCGGCAGCTCGCGGCGGACCAACTCGCGTTCGAAGGCGCTGTCGTCGACGAAGACGAAGCTGTCGACGGACAGGCCCAGGGTCTCGGCCAGCTGCCGCAGGTTGTCGTGCTTGGGCTGCCAGTTGGCGACGATGTGGACGAAGTCCTCCTCGCACAGGGCCATGCGCGGGTGCTCGCGCAGGGCCCGGGTCACCGCCTCGGGCTCGTTCTTGCTGATGGCCGCGAGCAGGACGCCCTGCGCGCCGAGCTGGCGGACGACCCGCTGGAACGCCAGGAACGCCTCACCGCGGTGGCCATCGCCGATCTCGATGCCGTCCACTCCGTCGTCGCCGAGCACGCCACCCCAGAGGGTGTTGTCGAGGTCGAGCACGAGACATTTCTTGGCGTGTCCGGTCAGTTGCCGGGCCAGGTGGCCGATCTCCTCCGCGTACGCGGAGAGCAGGCCGTCGGTCAGATGAGCCTTGGCGTAGGTGCTGAGCCTGTCGTCGCTGACCGGCACCCCCTGTGCGGCGATGGGGTCCAGGTCGAGTACGACGACCGAGGGGTTGTCCTCGGCCAGCCGCAGCAGCCGTGCGTTGGCCTCCCGCCACACCGCGCCCAGTCGGCCGCGGGACCGGTGGTCCACGAGCTGGCGGGTGTGGCCCGGCAGCAGGGGCATCGTGTTGAGCACCAGCGTGCCGGGGGTCTCGGCGAACCGGGCGGCGAGCCGTTCGATCAGGGCGAGCTTCTCCGCCGCGACCCGGGCCACGTCGTCGGCGCCCCAGACCACCGGCACCTCATCGAACACGATCATCGGGTCCAGGACGCACAGGACGAGGTCCGGGCGGGCCGTGTTCAGGGCGCCTGCGGGGTCGAGCAGGTCGAAGACGTAGTTGTCGAAGTCGGACAGTGCCGTGCGCGCCACCAGGCCGTGCCGGGCCAGCTGCGCGGCCAGCGCCGGGGCCAGTGCCGCGAGGGTGCCGTGACCGGTGATGCCGATGGTGACAAGGGGCACTTCGGTGTGGGTCCGGGTTATGTCCTCGGGGTCGAGCCGGGCGAGCAGCCGTCCGGCGCGCAGCAGATCCGCCCCCGAGAGGCGGGCCGCCAGCCGGCCCGCTCGCGGGTACTCGGCGACCAGCCGGCCCGCTTCGGCCAGATTGCGCAGCTCGGCCGCGGCCGAAACGTCAGCGGACACAGGTCACCTCCCCGTCGGTTCGGTGTCCGTCCCGTGGGGACGGAGGTCGCCGCCGCCCAGGATCCGCAGCGGAGGCGGGCCGGCGGGGACGCCCTCGGCCGAGCCGGCGGGCGCGGACGCGCCGGGCGGCGGGCCATCGGGTACGGCCTGCCGGGGGCCGCCCGGCGGCGGACCGCCGGGGGCGCCGAAGGGATCCGGGCCACCCGGGCCACGCGGCCCGCCCGGGCCGCTGAAGCTCCCCGGGCCGCCGGGGCCGCCGGGGGGCGGACCGGCGGGCAGGCCGAACTGCGGGCCACCGAAGTGCTGCGGGCCACCGGGGCCGCCGAAGGGATCGGTGCCGCCCGCGAGCTGGGCGACGGGTTGGGGGTCCTCGGCCAGGGGGCGCTGCGCGGCGAACTGGGTGCGGTAGAGCTCCGCGTAGAGCCCGCCTTGCAGCAGCAGGTCCTCGTGGACGCCCTGCTCCCGGATCTCGCCGCCCTCGACGACCAGGATCTGGTCGGCCTCGCGGATGGTGGACAGCCGGTGGGCGATCACCAGGGAGGTGCGGCCCGCGAGTGCGGTCTTCAGCGCGCGCTGGACGGCGGCCTCCGACTCCGAGTCCAGGTGCGCGGTGGCCTCGTCGAGGACGACGACCGGGGGCGCCTTGAGGAGCAGCCGGGCCAGGGCGATCCGCTGCTTCTCGCCGCCGGACAGCCGGTAGCCGCGGTCCCCGACAATGGTGTCCAGGCCGTCGGGCAGGGACGAGATCAGGTCCCAGATCTGGGCTGCCTTGCAGGCCTCGGCCAGATCGTCCTCGGTGGCGTCCGGGCGGGCGTACATCAGGTTGGCCCGCAGGGTGTCGTGGAACAGATGCGCGTCCTGGGTGACCATGCCGATGGTCTCCCGGAGCGAGTCAAGGGTCAGGTCGCGGGCGTCGACACCACCGATCCGGACGGTTCCGGAGGTGGGGTCGTACAGCCGGGGCACCAGGTGGCTGATCGTGGTCTTACCCGCGCCGGAGGGCCCGACCAGCGCGGTGAGCGTGCCCGCCGGGAGCTTGAAGGTGAGGTCCTTGAGGGTCAGTGCGTTGCCCTTGCGCACCTGTGAGGGAAGCGCGATCGACTCCAGCGAGGCGAGGGAGACGTCGGAGGCGGCCGGGTAGCGGAAGCTGACGTCCTCGAACCGGATCTCGGGGGACTGCCTGCCGCCGCCGGACGCCTCCGTGGCGTCGGGCTTCTCCGCGATCAGGGGCTTGAGGTCGAGCAGTTCGAAGAGCCGGTCGAAGCTGACGAGCGCCGTCATCACATTGGCCTGGAGGCTGGACAGCTGGTTGATCGGTCCGAACAGCCGGGTGAGCAGTGCGGCCAGGGCGACCAGCGTGCCGAGCTCGAAGGCGTCGCGGATGACGAGGGCGCCGCCGACGCCGTAGGTCACGGCGGTGGCCAGGGTCGCCATCAGGGTGACGGAGACCATGAGCATCCGGGAGTAGACGAAGGTGACGACGCCGATGTCGCGGACCCGGCCGGCCCGCTTGCGGAACAGCTGGGTCTCCTGGGCCGGCCGGCCGTACAGCTTGGACAGCAGCGCGCCCGACACGTTGAAGCGCTCGTGCATCAGCTGGCCCATCTCGGCGTTCTGCTCCATCGACTCCCGCATGAGCCGCTGCATCCGCCGACCGATGATCTTGCCGGGCAGAACGAAGAACGGCAGGAGGAGCAGGGCGACGACGGTGATCAGCCAGGAGAGGTAGAACATCGTGCCGAGCACCAGGGCGAGCGAGAGGACCCCGGACACGACCGTCGACAGCAGCGTGGTGAGGGCCTGTTGAGCCCCCACCACGTCCGTGTTGAGCCGACTGACGAGCGCGCCGGTCTGCGCCCGCGTGAAGAAGGCGAGCGGCTGCTTCTGGACGTGCTGGAAGACCTCGGTGCGCAGATCGAAGATCAGCCCCTCGCTGATGCGGGCCGAGTACAGGCTCTGGGTGAAGGCCGCGGCAGCCTCCAGCAGCGCGAGACCGGCGACGCTCAAGGCCACGGTCAGGACGATGCCGTTGTCCCGGGGGATGATCCCCCTGTCGATGAGGACCTTGAACAGCAAGGGGCTCGCCACCGTGATCACAGCTTCCAGGGTGGTGATCAGCAGGAGAAGCGCCACGGCCCAGCGGTAGGGCTTGATGTAGGGGAGAATCCGCGGCACGGTGCCGGCTTTGATTCTCTGTCGAGTCGGCCCGTCCTCCGAGCCGAACCCGTGTATCACCATTTGCGGCCCCGAGCCGCCGATCATGGCCACCAAATCTCCTTGTTGGTCGAGTCAGCGGACGCGCCTGAGCTATTCGGACTCTTGAAGTCGATCCGGTAATGACCAGCGACCGCGGCCTCTTCCCGAAAGGGAAAGCAGAATCTGCTCGTCGCGGTCCAGGTGTTCGAGGTACGCGAAAAGATCCGTTACAGAGCGCGCTCGTACTGCTTCATTTCCTCGATGAGGCTCTTGGGGCGCATATCCGTCCAGGTCTCCTCGATGTAGTCGAGGCAGGCCCTCCGGGTGTCCTCGCCGAACGCAATCTCCCAGCCTGCCGGAACGTCCGCGAACGTGGGCCAGAGGGAGTACTGCCCCTCATCGTTGACGAGCGCGTAGAACACACCGTCCTCGTTGTCGAACGGATTCGCCATGTTCGTCCCTCCCCGTGAAGCCGATCCGATTCCAGAAAGGCGCGTGCCTTTCGAATTATTCGACTTCGAGCGATCGTAGTTGCCGAGATCTCAGGCGACAAGCAAGGCAGACGTGCGTCCAACCATCCGATTCCGACACTTGGACACCTGCTGGATCATCAAAATCCCGTCACCGCGGCAACGATTGGCGGTTTTCCCTGCGAGCGTCATGCGAAAACGGCCGACTGTCGGGCCAACGGCCGTCCAACCGTGCATTTTCGCCCCTCACCGAGACGCTCCACCACCACACAGCCCTCAAGATCCGAAGCGACCTCACAGAGTCCTACTGGGGAAGGGGCGGTCGGGGTGCCCAACGGGTTTTCCCGGTCCTCAGGTCCGGACCGACGTTGCCAGGTGAGGGTCTCTAACCTCGATCGTTCATGAGGGCCCGTCAGCTTGCTGACGGGCCCTTTGTGGTGGGTGTTGGTCGGGGTTTTCGGGGTCTGGGCAGGCTGATGGCCCGGTTGTCGCGCCGGGTGTGCGCCGGGTTCCACTGTTCCGGTGGGGTGGCGCTGCTTGCAGGGACGAGGAAAACACTAGCCTCGCGCTTTCGTGAAGCGGGCTGTCCGACAGGCGGTCAGGAAAGCAGAAAGTGCCCCTGACCAGCAAGAATGAGGATTGTCGAGGTCCTTGTTCCTGCCACCGCCGGAGGCACTTCCCAGGTGAAGCACTCTATCGGGTCCTACCCCCGTGTCCGTGTCCAGGATGACGGCCGCCAGGTCGTCTCCCAGGCCGGGTCGGTCCTGCTCGTCGAAACGGTCCGCAAGACCGGTCTCGACCAGGCCATATCCCAGGCTCTGGTTCCGTGGCGCAAACCTCGGGCCGTTCACGATCCCGGCAAGGCCCTCCTGGACGTCGCCCTGGCGGTCGCACTGGGCGGGGACTGCCTCGCGGACGTGGCGATGCTGCGGTGCGAGCCAGCCGTCTTCGGCCCGGTCGCCTCCGACCCGACCATCTCCCGCCTGATCGACACCCTCGCCGCCTCCGGCGACAAAGCCCTGCATGCCATCCGGTCCGCACGGTCTGAAGTCCGCCATCGTGCCTGGTCGTTGGCCGGCAAGAACGCCCCGGACGCCGACGGCCAGGTCGTCATCGATCTCGACGGCGTCCTCGTGATCGCCCACTCTGACAAGGAGGACGCAGCAGCGACCTGGAAGAAGACCTACGGCCATCACCCGCTGACAGCTTTCGTCGACCACGGACCGGGCGGAACCGGTGAGCCGGTCGCCGCCCTCCTCCGACCGGGAAACGCAGGCTCGAACACCGCTGCCGACCACATCGCCACCGCCCAACTGGCCCTCGCCCAGCTGCCGAAGAAGTACCGGCGAGGGCGGCAGACGCTGATCCGCACGGACTCCGCCGGCGGAACCCACGACTTCGTGTCCTGGCTCGCGAAACGAGGCCGATGGCTGTCCTACTCGGTCGGCATGGTGATCACCGAGGCGATCCACGAACACGTACTGCAGATCCCAGCCTCAGCCTGGACCCCGGCCGTCAAGACCGATGGCGAGGCCCGTGACGGGGCCTGGGTCGCCGAGCTCACCGGCAAGCTCCTGGACGGCTGGCCCGAAGGCATGCGACTGATCGTCCGAAAGGAACGACCACATCCCGGCGCCCAGTTGAGGATCACGGACGCGGACGGCATGCGGATCACGTGCTTCGCGACCAACACCCCAAACCGGCCGATCGCTGAGCTCGAGCTCCGTCACCGGCTGCGGGCCAGGGCCGAGGACCGGATCCGAGCCGCCCGGTCCACCGGCCTGCGCAACCTGCCCCTTCACACAACAGCCCAGAACAAGGTCTGGCTGGAGATCGTCCAGATTGCCCTCGACCTGCTGGCCTGGATGCCCATGCTCGCCCTCACCGGCAAGGCCCGGCTCTGGGAACCCCGCCGACTGCGGTTCCGCCTGTTCTCCGCAGCCGCCC